>NZ_JBHEEV010000003.1:0-517679 GCF_041930145.1 Brucella ciceri
CTGCCCTACTGCCCTACTGCCCTACTGCCCTACTGCCCTACTGCCCTACTGCCCTACTGCCCTACTGCCCTACTGCCTCATCTTCCAACGCCTGCTTCGCAGCCAGCCGGTGCGCGGGCGTGATATGGGCGCGAACGGCGGTCAGCGCCGCCATCAGCACAGCAACGTCGTCCGTGAAGCCGATACCGGCCAGAAGATCGGGAATGGCGTCGAAGGGCAGGACGAAATAGGCGAGCGCCGCCATCAGCGTCATGCGCACGCGGGTCGGCGTCTTCTGGTCGAGCGCGCAGTAATAGGCTGCAACCACCTCGTCCATGAACGGCACCATGCGACCGGCGCGGCGCGCGGCCTTCCAGAATCCGTTCTTCACCCGGTCGCTGCGCTTCTTGAATTCGCTCTCGCTGCCCGGTTCGAGGATTTCACCGATTCTGACGTCATCCATTCTCGTTCAACTCCTGTCGTCCCGATTGCGTTGACACGGGCCATGACCGGTTAACGCTACAGTTGAAAAATCGTCAGGCCGTGGCGAAAAGAGTGATTTTCGAGCACCGGAGCGCAAAAATTGCTCTTTGCAGCCCGGCATCACGAGGAATGCAACTGCAGCGCTAAAAATGGGGAGTTCGTGCCTTCCTTGCAAGTCCGGGCGATTTCGCCCCGGTCCGATCCTGCCAGAACCATCAGCTACAACGGCCCCGTCAAATCCCCAAAATACAGATTCGACCGGATCGCTTCGGAAGCGTTTTGGACGCGCGACGAAGCAGGTGCGGAATGAATGGAGGGTTTGATGCATTTGACCGGCTATGGGGAAAACTTCATCCGCAGCGACCGTTCAACACGGCTGTTTCGCGGCAACCAGCTGCTGGCCGCCGGAAGCGAGGACGATTACATCACCATCGATCTGTTCGAGGCCGGATGCTATGATGCCGCCGTCTATCTGCGGTTCCTCTTCGGCGCCGGAATCTCGCTCAACACCCTGCGCGGCACGTCCAGCCAGAACTGGATACCCATCCTGAATTTCAGGGCGGGCGAGCAATGGAACGGCTATTCGGCGCTGCCCTTTGGCAAGGCCATCGGCTTTTATGACGTTCAGGCGGGGCATATTTTCCACGCCGCCATCTCGCTCGGCGATGTCTATATCCGCGGCGTCCATGGCGGCAAGCTCGGGCAGAACTGGCAGGACCGCACCAACCTGACCCGCGTCCTTCCCTATTCCAGCCGCAACGCCGATGGCAGCTTCAACTATGACCGCCGGAAAATATATGTCTATATTTCAAAGCTCTAAATTCAGGCTATAGCATTCATTTTGCGCGCAAGCTTGATATCGAGTTCGGTAATGCCGTTCTCGCTATGGGTCGAAAGCGTGACATCGACGCGGTTATAGACATTGAACCATTCGGGATGATGGTCGAGCTTTTCCGCGTGAAGCGCCGCGCGCGTCATGAAGCCGAAGGCGGCATTGAAATCCTTGAACCTGAAGCTTTTGGAAATGGCCTCGCGTCCATCGGTCTTCTGCCAGCCCTCCAGCTCCTTGAGCGCTTCGTTCAGTTCGTTTTCCGTCAGCCGGTTGCGTGCCATCGTCTTTCGCCTATGTTGCGGTTCCTGAACAAACTTATCATGAGCGCGAGAGTTCCGTGACCGTATCAGCAACCGCAAAAGCCCCAGCCAGCATTTTATTTGTTTGCGCTGGCAATATCTGCCGTTCCCCGCTTGCCGAAGGCGTGATGGGGCATGTGCTGGAAAAGCGCGGCATCCGCCATGTGCTGGTCGATTCCGCCGGAACCAATGGCTACCATACCGGCGAGGAGCCGGATGAGCGCTCCATCAGCGTCGCGGCGCGGCATGGCCTCGATATTTCCGGGCAGCATTGCCGCCAGCTGATCGCAGGTGATTTCAGCCGTTTCGACCTGATCCTCGGGATGGACCGTTATAATATGCGGATGATCGCCGGGCGTCAGCCTGCGAATGCAAGCGCGCATATCGGGCTTTTCACCGAGATCGCCGAAGGGCGGGCGGTTGAAATCCCCGATCCCTATTATGGCGGGACCGGGGATTTTGAGAAGGTTTACCGGATGGTTCTGGCGGCTTCCATCGCGCTTGCCGACCAGTTCTGGCCCGTGAAGGACGTGGCGACCAGGGGCCAGGCTTCTTCCACGATGTAAGGTCCGCCGCCGACCGAATCGCGGGACGACATCAGTACGAACCGTCCCACCTTGAAGGGCAGCGTCGCGAAGTTGCCGCGTGAGGAAAGATAGCGCACCACATCGTCGATGCGGGCGTTTCTCAGCCGCGCCAGCGTCACATGCGGCGTGAACTTGCGCGGGTCGGCGGGAATGTGAAGCCGCTGGCAGATCCTTTCGATTTCAGCCTGCAAGGCGTTAAGCTCAGGCGAGGGGGATACACCCGCATAGATGCTGTGCGGCTTCTTGGAGCCGAACGCATTGACACCCGACAGGTTGAGCATGAATTCGGGCCGCCGCACGCGATCGAGCGCATTGGCAACCTCGTCGGCCACGTGGCCTTCCACATCTCCGATAAAACGTAGCGTTATGTGGTAGTTTTCGACATCAATCCAGCGTGCGCCGGGGAGACCGCCTCGCAGCAGCGAGAGCGAAAGCGCGGCGTCGCGCGGGATTTCGAGGGCAGTGAAAAGACGCGGCATAAGGCATCCTCCTCGAAGCGTTCCATGTCAGAGCGCCGGGCATCCAAAGGATGCATAAAGGACACTCTAACCTAGAGAGTCAGTGCATCGTTCCATCGAAATTGATTCGATATTCGCCGATACACCCGAAGCGAATCAAAGTTTCATAGCGGGGGCAAGCTGTTTATGCTCCCGGCGGGCTTCAGCCTCCTGATGTCCCCTTGTTTTGCATGTTCGTCAGGCTCTTTTCGATAGTGGGCATAAAATTGGAGACCATCGTTTCGACGCCTTTCTCATTGGGGTGCATTCCGTCCTCGAGCAAAAGGTCCTTTTTGGTTGCTACGCCGTCGAGGAAAAACGGGTAGAGCGGCACACCATATTTCTGTGCCAGCTTGGGATAGATCGGGTTGAACCGGGCGGCATAGTCCTTGCCCATGTTGGGCGGGGCCATCATGCCGGCAAGAATGACCGAAATGCCGCGCTGCTTGAGGCGCGCCAGCATTTCATCAAGGTTCTTTTCGGTAATGTCGGGCTCGATGCCGCGCAGCGCGTCATTGGCGCCAAGTTCGAGGATGACGAGATCGGTGCCATCGGGCACCGACCAGTCGATGCGCGAAAGCCCGCCGGTGGTGGTATCGCCCGACACGCCCGCATTCTCGATCGAAACCTCGACGCCCTTGTCATTGAGCGCCTTTTCAAGCTGCTGCGGAAAGGCGGCATTGGACGGCAGCAGATAGCCGGCCATCAGGCTGTCGCCGAAGCCGACGATCCTGATCTGCGACAGCTGCTCGGTGGGCAGTGCGTCTTCAAGGCCGGTCGGTTCTTCCTGTGCCTGCGCCGTCGCGATGGGGCCCGCCGCCATGAAAGACGCCATTACCGCAAAAATAGGGAGCCATGCCGGAATTGATAGTTTGAAACGCATCGTCGAAAACCCATATTTGAGGGGCTGTGGGCAAATGGCCCGCCGGACTTCTCTTCAATAACTGGCGCAACATAAGTTCAAATTTGTGACGCGCTGTTTGGTTCCAAAGACTCATATAGGATAAAAACCGCGTGACGGAACAGGTTGTTGGCCCGATTATCGAACTTGAGAACGTTCACCTGACCCTTGGTCACGCCGCTTCGCTGGTGCATGTGCTGAAGGGTGTCTCCCTTCATATATCGCAAGGACAGTCAGTCGGAATCGTCGGTCCGTCCGGTTCCGGCAAGTCCACGCTGCTGATGGTTCTGGCTGGGCTGGAGCATGTCGATAACGGAACTGTGAAGATCGCGGGCGAGACCATCAGCCGGATGAGCGAAGATCAGGCGGCCGCTTTCCGTGGCGCCAATATCGGCATCGTGTTCCAGTCCTTCCACCTCATTCCCAACATGACCGCGCTCGAAAATGTCGCCGTGCCGCTGGAGCTTGCCGGTCGCCGCGATGCGTTCGAGGTGGCGGAGCGGGAATTGCGCGCCGTGGGCCTCGGCGAGCGCCTTACCCATTATCCGTCCGAGCTTTCCGGCGGCGAACAGCAGCGCGTCGCCATCGCGCGCGCCCTCGCGCCAAGCCCGAAGATACTGATCGCGGATGAGCCAACCGGCAATCTCGACACCACGACAGGGCGTCAGATTGCCGACCTCCTGTTCGCCAAGCAGCGCGAGAACGGCCTGACCATGGTGCTGGTCACGCATGACCCGGCGCTGGCCGCGCGCTGCGACATCGAAATTCCGGTGCGCTCGGGCCGGATCGAGGAACCCGCGCAGGGCGGTACCGTTTCCGAAACGCTGGCGGCTGGCGCATGAGTGCGGCACAGTCATTCCTGCTCGCCCTCCGCTTCGCGCTCCGTGAAATGCGCGGTGGGCTTGCCGGTTTCTATATTTTCCTCGCCTGTATCGCGCTTGGGGTTGCCGCCATCGGCGGCGTCAATTCGGTGGCGCGTTCGGTCAGCACCGGCATTGCCGCGCAAGGCCAGAGCATTCTTGGCGGCGATGTCAGCTTCGCGCTCAATCAGCGCGAAACGACGGCGGAAGAACGCGCCTTCATCGAAAGGCAGGGCAGGCTTGCCGAAAGCGCTACCATGCGCTCAATGGCGCGCATGCCGGATGGCTCCGACCAGTCGCTGGTCGAAGTAAAGGCGGTCGACGCCGCCTATCCGCTTTACGGCGAACTGAAGGTCGAGCCGCAGCAATCTTTGGCCGATATGACCGGCGAGAAGGACGGCATCTATGGCGCTGCCGTAACCCAGGACTTTCTCAATCGCATGGACCTGTCGCTTGGCGCGAAAGTGCTGCTCGGTTCGCAGACCTTTGAACTGCGCGGCCTGATCGAGAGTGAACCGGACCTGCTTTCTTCCGGCTTCAATTTCGCGCCGCGCTTTCTGGTCTCGCTGGACGGCCTGCGCGCTTCCGGCCTTATCCAGCCGGGCAGCCTCGTCGATCATATCTACAAGGTGGCGTTGCCGGATGGCGCGCCCGATGCCGCCATCGCCGAAGTCAGGCGGCAGGCTGCCGCCGATTTTCCCGATGCAGGCTGGAACATCCGCTCCCGCGCCAATGCCGCTCCGGCGCTCAGCGCCAATATCGAGCGCTTCTCGCAATTCCTGACGCTGGTCGGCCTGACGGCCCTGATCGTCGGCGGCGTCGGCGTTGCGAATGCGGTGCGCGCCTATCTCGACGGCAAGCGCGGCGTGATCGCCACCTTCAAGTCGCTGGGCGCGCCTGCGCGTTTCGCCGTGCTGGTCTATCTGGTGCAGATCATGGTGATCGGCCTGATCGGCATCGCCATCGGTCTGGTGCTGGCGGCGATCATCCCCTATGCGGCGGCGCTGGCGCTTGCCAATTACCTGCCGGTCGCCGGTGGCGGCGGTTTCTTCCCCGGCGCGCTGGCGCTTGCCGCCATCTTCGGCCTCATCACCACGCTTGCCTTCGCGATCATTCCGCTTGGCCGCGCGCGCGATATTCCGGCGACGGCGCTTTTCCGCGAACAGGGGTTTGAGCAGCGCGGCCTGCCGCCGCTGCTTTATCTCGCCCTTGCGGTTCTGCTGATTGCAGCGCTTGCGGGGCTCGCGCTCTACGTCGCCTATGACCGGCGCATCGCGGCGATCTTCATCGTCTCGGCCATTGCTGCCTTCGGCGTTCTCCGGCTTGTCGCGGACGGCATCCGCTGGCTTGCCCGCCGGGTGCCGCGCGTGCGCTCGACGGCGCTGCGGCTCGCAGTGGGCAACATCCATCGTCCGGGCGCGCTCACGCCCTCTGTGGTGCTTTCGCTGGGCCTTGGCCTGACGCTGATGGTGGCAATCGCGCTGATCGACGGCAATCTGCGCCGTCAGGTGACGGAAAACATTCCCGCGCAGGCGCCCGATTTCTTTTTCGTCGACATTCAGAACCGCGACATCGGCGACTTCACCAAACTGGTGAGCGGCATCGTGCCGGATGGCAAGCTCACTTCCGGGCCGATGCTGCGCGGCCGCATCGTCGCCTTCAACGGCACCAATGTGCGCGACATGACCATCCCGCCGGAAGCAGCCTGGGTGCTACGCGGCGACCGCGGCATAACCTTTTCCGATAGCGTCCCCGAAAACTCGACGCTGACGGAAGGCGAATGGTGGCCCGCTGGCTATGGCGGCGAGCCGCTGGTGTCCTTCGCGGAGCGCGAAGGCAAGGAACTCGGCCTGAAGCTCGGCGACACGGTGACGGTCAATGTGCTTGGCCGCAACATAACTGCAAGGATCGCAAGCTTCCGTCAGGTCCAGTGGGAAACGCTGGCGATGAACTTCGTCATGGTGTTTTCGCCCAACACCTTCGCCGGCGCGCCTGCGACATGGTTGGCGACGCTCACCATTCCCGACAGCCAGAAGAACCTTGCGCCTGACGTGCTGCGTCAGGTCACAAGGACATGGCCCGCCATCACGACGGTGAGCGTGACCGATGCGCTTGATGTTGCCAATGATCTGATCGGCCAGCTTGCAACCGCCATCCGCGCCGCCGCTTCCATCGCGCTTGCGGCTTCGGTTCTGGTGCTGGGCGGGGCGCTTGCCGCCGGTAACCGCGCCCGCGTCCACGATGCGGTGGTGCTGAAGACGCTCGGCGCGACGCGGGGAACGCTGATCACGGCCTATGTGCTTGAATATATGCTGCTGGGGCTGGCGACGGCGCTCTTCGCGCTCGTCGCTGGCAGCGTGGCGGGATGGTATGTCGTGGTGGAAATCATGAAGCTGAAGGCGAGTTTCCTGCCCGATGTCGCGCTGATGACCGTGGCCATCGCGCTGGTGCTGACGGTCGGTTTCGGCCTCGCGGGCACGTGGCGCGTCCTCGGGCAGAAGCCCGCACAGGTGCTGAGGACGATATGAAGCTTTTGTAATCCTGAAGCTTCCAATGAGGTAACCCCTTGGATCGCATGGATAATGCGGTCGGCTTTTCAAGTCGCCCCATCACGTTTTTTTACAGGTGGTACTTGTACGCGAAGGCCGAAATCCCCATAATGTCAGGCAGGCATGCTGGGGTCCCGCCAGCGGCGCCTGGCGGCGGCTCGGCCTTCATGAGCGCCCCGACACCGGACGGGACATGGCAAGAGGATTTAAGTCATGGCTGACTTTCGCAATATTCAGGCGCAGCAGAGGCCGGTAGGCGGCGCTCGCGCCGATGCAGGCATCGACCAGGGCCTGCGCAGCTACATGCTCGGCGTCTATAACATGATGGCTATCGGCCTGGCCGTTACCGGCCTTGCCGCATTTGCCGTTGCAGCGCTCGCAACGACCACGGACCCGTCCGCAGCCGTCGCCCAGCTCGCCAACGGCAAGATGCTCACCGGCCTCGGTGTGGCGCTCTACACGTCCCCGCTTCGCTGGGTCGTGATGCTTGCGCCGCTCGCGGCAGTGTTCTTCCTGAGCTTCCGCATCGAACGCATGTCGGTCGGCACGGCTAACGCCGTCTTCTGGGGCTATGCAGCTCTCGTCGGCCTGTCGCTGTCGTCGATCTTCCTGGTCTTCACCGGCCAGAGCATCGTTCGCACCTTCTTCGTGACGGCTGCTTCCTTCGGCGCGCTGTCGCTCTATGGTTACACGACCAAGCGCGACCTGTCCGCCATGGGCTCGTTCCTGGTCATGGGCCTGTTCGGCCTGATCCTGGCTTCGGTCGTCAACATCTTCCTCGGCTCCACCGCGCTGCAGTTCGCGATCTCGGTGATCGGCGTCCTGATCTTCGCAGGCCTCACCGCCTACGACACGCAGTCGATCAAGGAAATGTACTACGAAGGCGATTCTTCGGATGCGCATGGCCGCAAGGTCGTGATGGGCGCGCTGCGCCTCTATCTCGACTTCATCAACATGTTCACCTTCCTGCTGCAGTTCATGGGCAACCGTGAATAATCAGCCGAAGAGGCTTGAACAAAAGGGCAGCGGAAACGCTGCCCTTTTTGCTTTTTTCCGGGCGATTTCTGATGCATGTTAGGGACCCGTCTCCCACGCTGCTGCGGTTTCAACATGCCCGTCATTCGTGATTTCCAGCCTGCCGATATCGAAACAATCACCGCGATCTATTCGGAAGCCGTCCTGACCGGCGCCGGTTCCTACGAGATCGAACCGCCGACCGCCGATGAAATGGCAAGGCGTTTCGCGGCATTGGTGGCGCAGGGCTTTCCGATCCTCGTGGCCGAGGAAAATGACCGGGTTCTGGGCTATGCCTATGCCAGCCATTTCCGCGTCAGGCCCGCCTATCGCTGGCTTGCGGAGGATTCGATCTATATCGCCCCGGATGCCAAGGGAAAGGGCATCGGCAAGCTGCTGCTGCGCGCGCTTATCGAGCGCATTTCCGCTTTGGGCTTCCGTCAGTTGCTGGCGGTGATCGGTGACGGCGAACACAATATCGGTTCGGTCCGGCTGCATGAAAGCCTCGGCTTTGCCCATTGCGGGCGCATCGAGGGTTCGGGCTTCAAACATGGGCGCTGGCTCGACACGGTGCTGATGCAACTGCCGCTCAATGGCGGTCGCTCAACGGAACCGGGAACCCCGCCGCTTACGCCTCCCTCATCCTGAGAGGCCGTTGAAAACGGTGTCTCGAAGGATCAGCTTTCGACGAGCTTGAGGCTCTTGTCGAAAACCCGCAGCACGCGCTCCAGTTCGTGGCCGCGCTTCATGATCAGCCCGCTTGCGGCGATGACCGAATAGGCGCCCTGCTTCTGCGCGAGCTTCGGGTTCTTCTCGATGCGGAAAAGCGGCATCTCGCTTGCACGGCGAAAGATGGAGAACACGGCGCGGTCGCTCAGATGGTCGATGGCATAGTCGCGCCACGTGCCGGAGGCGACCATGCGGCCATAGATGTTCAGGATTTTGCCGAGTTCATGCCGGTTGAAACTGACGGGAGCAGATCGCGCACGGTCGAGAGGAACGACCTTTGGCGAAGCAGACGAGGGGGAAGGGGACGACGAATCCTCATTCGCTGCGCTTGACGTATCCATTTCCTTCCTTTCAGCCTTTTGCGGAGCGCCGCCCGGAAGCCGGACAGGCTCAGGAACAAACTGCGTGCAACCGGGATCGGTGTTCAGCAAGGGTGGTGAAGCGAACCGGACCCGGCGCATGACAACAGGGTGATGCTTTTGTGAAGCAATTTCAAGGGGCCGCGTCCGCGAGCCTGTTTTTGCTGCCGCTCATGGGCCGAAAGAAGCCCCAATAAATAGGGATTAGCGGCGGGAAGCCGTCATTCACGAAAAGAGAATGTGTGTTTGCAATGGTGATTGTTGGCCACATTTTCGCCTTGTCAGCTTCGCATTGCAGCCCGATTATGGCTTCAGCATCTACACGTTGCCTGAGACGGTTCGGTTCGGGCAAGTCCGACCCCAAGCCCCCCGCCCAAAGGACTGCTCGGACCGAACCAACCTTTTCCCGGCCTGGCTGCCAGACCGGTTTCCACTCCGGTTCGATGACCGCTCTGCGAAGCCCGGACAGACGCTTTCCCGCTGAACTTTCTGGAAGAAAACACCGCCGAAGCGCGCATTGCTGCCCGCGCGAACCGGCTGCCTGGAGCATTTCCATCAAAAGTGTAAAACCTCTACGCGGGGATCAGTTCACTGGACTGATTTCTTACCCCGCCTCGATGCGCTGGATAATGCGATAGAACAAGTTAGAGCGGTTCCGGCGATTCTGTTGGAACAGGAACCACTCTAAAGGCCCACGGGCCTCGACTGCTTGAACATGGCTGCGCCATGTATGGCGCCGAGCGAATTGTCGTTGCGGGTCTCCTGCAACACGACGGCGCAACCCGAAACATCCTTGCGTTTCAGTTCTGACGCCGGAATCTCGATCTTCAACGGCTTGCCGTCCCACATGCCGATCGTAT
The DNA here is from genome assembly GCF_041930145.1 of Brucella ciceri. NCBI lineage: Bacteria > Pseudomonadati > Pseudomonadota > Alphaproteobacteria > Hyphomicrobiales > Brucellaceae > Brucella > Brucella ciceri. The sequence continues at coordinate 9,950 of NZ_JBHEEV010000003.1, forward strand.
CGGTATCGCTGACCGTATTGCGATAGGTGATCGATTCCCCGGCATTTTCGCCCTCCGTGATCGGGATCGTCACCGAATCGCGGAAATAGAACAGGACCACATGCACAGGCGCGTCGGGCTTTTTGCCTGCGCCGATATCGATGGACAGGCGCCCGTCATCGAGCTGCTTGATCGAAACCGGCACATCCAGCTTGTTTGCCGCGATCTGCGTCTTGATGGCTTCGCTGTCGCGGCCATTCACTTCGGCAGTACCGTTGATGACGGCTTGCGGCGTATAGATCATGCGCGCATTGAAGGAATTGCGATAGGCATTCTGCCGGTCGGTGTTTTCCTGATTGGCAAGCGTGTCGCGCCAGCCCATGTAATCCCAGTAATTGACGTGAAACGACAGCGCCAGAACATTGGGATCATCGGCATATCTGGCGAGGTTGCGATCGGCCTGCGGGCAGGATTTGCAGCCCTGGCTGGTATAAAGCTCCAGAACGGTCGTCTTCTTGTCGCTGTCCTGCGCCCGCGCCGGGCCTTGCATGGAAATGCAGCCGGTAACCGCCAGCCCCAGAACGGCACAGATGCTACGCCAGCCGGGCAGATGCTCGCCTGCAAGCCATGGACCTGTCCCGTAGAAGGGGGCGTGGAGTATCACTTCGTTTCATCCTGCAATAATTGTCGCTGACATCTATTATGTAAGAAGCCTTGCGATCAATAGGAATTCACGTTGCGGTGAGATTCGAAAGGGTTGCGAATCTCCTCTCAAAATTGGCTCCCAATAGATTGTGCGGGGACGGGTTCAGTCCAAATAAAGAAGCCGCCGGATTTCTCCGGCGGCTTCTGAATTTCAGGTGCGTGTGGATCAGGCAGCCAGGTCACGCAGAACGGTCTGCAGGATGCCGCCGTTCTTCATGTAGTCCAGCTCGTCCAGCGTATCGATGCGGCAGATGAGCGGAACCTTCTTCACCGTGCCGTCGGCATAGGTGATGGAGGCTTCGACCTTCTGGCGCGGGCGCACATCGGCCAGACCTTCGATGGTGACGATTTCATCACCCTTGAGGCCAAGCGTCTGCCAACTGGTGCCTTCCTCGAAGACGAAAGGCACAATGCCCATGCCCACTAGGTTGGAGCGGTGGATACGCTCGAAGGACTGCGCGATCACGGCCTTGACGCCGAGCAGGTTGGTGCCCTTGGCAGCCCAGTCACGCGAGGAGCCGTTGCCGTATTCGACGCCTGCGAAGACGACGAGCGGAACGCCCTCGGCCTTGTACTGCATGGCAGCATCATAGATCGAGGTTTCTTCCTTCGACGGATAATGGATGGTGTAGCCGCCTTCGCGTCCGTTTTCGCCCAGCATGTGGTTGCGGATACGGATGTTTGCGAAAGTGCCGCGCATCATCACTTCATGGTTGCCGCGACGCGTGCCGTACTGGTTGAAGTCGGCAACGCCGACGCCATGGTCCAGCAGATACTTGCCGGCAGGCGACTGCGCCTTGATGGAACCGGCAGGCGAAATGTGGTCGGTCGTGATCTTGTCGCCGAAGAGGCCCAGAATGCGGGCGCCCTTGACGTCGCCGATCGTGCCGGCCGACTTGCCCATGCCGACGAAGTAAGGCGGGTTCTGCACATAGGTCGAGTTGTCGTCCCATGCATAGGTCTGGCCAGCGGGCACCTGAACGGCCTGCCAGTTTTCGTCGCCCTTGAACACGTCCGCGTACTTTTCCGAGAAAATCTTGCGGGTGACGTTCTTGGCGATGAATTCCTGGATTTCCTGCGAGGAAGGCCAGATGTCGCGGAGATATACCGGGTTGCCGTTCTGGTCTTCCCCGAGCGGCTCCTTGGTCAGGTCCTTGGTGACCGTACCGGCAAGAGCATGGGCGACGACGAGCGGCGGCGAAGCCAGATAGTTCGCCTGAACGTCCGGCGAAACGCGGCCTTCGAAGTTACGGTTGCCGGACAGGACGGCAGCCGCGATCAGGCCCTTTTCGTTGATCGTCTTGGAGATCGGAGCAGGCAGCGGACCGGAATTGCCGATGCAGGTCGTGCAGCCGAAGCCGACGAGGTTGAAGCCGAGCGCATCGAGATCCTTCTGGAGACCAGCGGATTCGAGATAGGCGGCGACAACCTGCGAACCGGGCGCAAGCGAGGTCTTGACCCATGGCTTGGTCTTCAGGCCCTTGGCGACCGCATTGCGGGCCAGAAGGCCAGCGGCGATCAGCACGCTCGGGTTCGAGGTGTTGGTGCAGGACGTGATGGCGGCAATCACGACATCGCCATGGCCGAGGTCGTAGTCTTCGCCTTCAACGGCATAGCGCGTGGTCTGGCCGGTGGTCTTCTTGTACTCGTTTTCGAGCGAGGTCGCGAAACCGGAACCGATGTTTTCCAGCGGGATGCGGCCTTCCGGACGCTTCGGGCCGGCCATCGACGGAACGACGTCGCCCATGTCGAGTTCGAGAATGTCGGTGAAGACCGGATCGGCTGCACCTTTTTCACGCCACATGCCCTGCGCGCGGCAGTAGGCTTCGACCAGTTCGATGCGATGCTCGTCGCGGCCGGTGGTGTTCATGTAGTTCAGCGTTTCGCGGTCAACCGGGAAGAAGCCGCAGGTCGCGCCATATTCCGGACCCATGTTCGCGATGGTCGCACGGTCGGCCAGCGTCATGTTTTCGAGGCCTTCGCCGAAGAATTCGACGAACTTGCCGACGACGCCCTTCTTGCGCAGCATCTGCGTGACGGTGAGCACGAGGTCGGTCGCGGTCACGCCTTCCTTGATCTTGCCGGTCAGGCGGAAGCCGACGACTTCCGGCAGGAGCATGGAAACCGGCTGGCCGAGCATGGCCGCCTCAGCTTCGATGCCGCCAACACCCCAGCCCAGAACGCCAAGGCCGTTGACCATGGTGGTGTGGCTGTCGGTGCCGACGCAGGTGTCTGGGTAAGCGACGGTCTCGCCGTCTTCTTCCTTGGTCCAGACGGCCTGCGCCAGATATTCGAGGTTCACCTGATGGCAGATGCCGGTGCCCGGAGGAACGACGCGGAAGTTCTGGAATGCCTGCTGGCCCCACTTGAGGAAGCGGTAGCGTTCGCCATTGCGCTGGTATTCGAGGTCCACATTGGCCTTGAACGCGCTTGGATTGCCGAATTCATCGACGATGACCGAGTGATCGATGACGAGATCGACGGGAACGAGCGGGTTGATCTTTTCAGGATCGCCGCCGAGCGCCTTGATGCCGTCGCGCATTGCTGCAAGGTCGACGACGGCAGGAACGCCGGTGAAGTCCTGCATGAGAACGCGCGCCGGACGGTAGGCGATTTCCGCGCCCGCGGAGCCACGGTCGTTCAGCCACTTGGCAACAGCTTCGATGTCCGACTTCTTGACGGAGCGGTCGTCCTCGAAGCGGAGCAGGTTCTCAAGCAGAACCTTCATGGAGAATGGAAGCTTGGAAACGCCTTCGAGGCCATTCTTTTCGGCTTCGGTCAGGCTGTAATAAACATAATCCTTACCGCCTACGGTAAGGGTTTTGCGGCATTTAAAGCTGTCGATGTGCGACACTGCGTTCGTCCTTATGCTGCTGGCCAGAAAACCAGGACGAACGCCTAGGCTAGCGTTTCAAGGACGCGCCAAGGTGCGGGTGCAGTCATTTCCGCTGTCCGTCCCGAAGCCTGCATCCTTACGGGCAACAGGTTGAGATCGGCCAAAAATGGTTTCCACGCCGACCGCTGGCGTGGTAGCCCTCATATAGAGAGTTTTCTAAAACGATTCCAGACAGAATATCGTGAATTCGGCCCCTTGCGGCGAAATGTTGCGATGCCTTTCCATGGATCTTCCGGGGTTCCGGTTCTAATGGTCTGGCAATTATCCATCGGGGCTTAGAGGGTATAAAATGCGGCTGGAAGCCGACAATCTGGCGGGCGAAAGGGGTGGCGAAACGATTTTCGCTGGCCTGTCTTTTGCGCTCGGTGACGGCGAGGCGCTGGTGGTGACCGGCCCGAACGGCTCCGGCAAGTCCACGCTGCTGCGAATCATCTGCGGCCTGCTCGCGCCGCAAGCGGGCAAGGTTGAGCTTCGCGAGGATGGCACCGTTTTGCCAGTGCGCGCCGCCTGCCACTATCTCGGACACCAGAACGCAATGAAACCGGCCTTGAGCGTGCGCGAGAACCTGTCCTTCTGGCAGAAGTTCAACGGCGCCGCGCAGGTGGAGATCGATGAGGCGCTGGAGGCGGTCGACCTGCCCGGCGTCGAGCATCTGCCGTTCGGCTATCTGTCGACGGGGCAGAAACGCCGTGTCTCCATTGCCAAGCTTCTGGTCAGCCATCGTCCGCTCTGGATCGTCGACGAGCCGACCGCCGGTCTCGACAAGGCGTCGGAAGCCCGCTTTGCGGAAATCATGCGCGGGCATATGCGGGAGGGCGGCATGATCGTCGCCGCAACGCATATTCCCCTTGGCCTTGAAGGTGTCCGCACCCTCGACATGGCCGCCTGTTCGCTCGAGGCTGCCTGATGCTGGCGCTTTTCCTGAGAGACCTGCGCCTCAGTTTCCGCGCCGGTGGCGGCGCGCTGATTGGCATATTGTTCTTCCTCGCGGTCATCGCCGTCATGCCTTTCGGCGTCGGACCCGACCTCAACCTTCTGGCGCGCATCGGCCCGGCCATGCTGTGGATCGGCGCGCTGCTGGCAACGCTTCTGGGCCTCGACCGGCTGTTTCAGGCCGACCGGGAGGACGGTTCGCTCGACCTGCTGCTGATCGGCGCGGACAGCCACATGCTACCCTTCACGGTTTTCGTGAAATGCGTGGCGCATTGGGTGGCAAGCGTGCTGCCGCTGGTGATCGCATCGCCGATGCTGGGCCTGTTCATGAACATGGATGCATCGGCAATCGGCGCGACATCGCTGACGCTTCTGGTGGGAACGCCCGCCATCGCCTTCATCGGTGCAGTGGGTGCAGCCCTTGCCGTGGCGCTGCCGCGCGGCGGCCTGCTGGTGTCGGTGATCGTTCTGCCGCTCACCATTCCGGTGCTCATTTTCGGTGTATCAGCTTCGCACGGGGCGACGGTAGACAATGCGCCCTTTCTGGCGCCATTCCTCATTCTTGCTGCACTTACCCTGTTCTTTGCCGTCCTCGGGCCTCTGGCCGCGAGCGCGGCCCTGAAAAGTTCGGCGGATTGAACATGATCCCGAAAAGTGGGCACCCGTTTTCGGAAACGATCATGTTCGACCGATTGACGCAGTTGATTTCGGTCAATTGAACGGCACAGGGGCGGAAGGTAAACATAGGCCATGGAAAAAGACATGACCAAAGACGCCGTTAAAACCACGAGCTGGCTCGATCTGGCCAATCCCACGCGGTTCCTTGCCTTTGCAGGCAAGGTATTGCCATGGCTGGCCGGGCTTTCGGCGCTGCTTCTGGCGGCTGGCCTCTACATGGTCTTCTTCCTGTCGCCGGAGGATTACCAGCAGGGCATGACGGTCCGCATCATGTATATCCATGTGCCTTTCGCATGGCTTTCCATGATGTGCTACTCGATTATGGCGGTTTCAGCGCTGGGCACGCTAGTCTGGCGGCATCCGCTGGCCGATGTGTCGATCCGCGCCGCCGCGCCGCTCGGCGCCGTCTTCACCGCGCTTGCGCTTGCCACCGGCTCGCTCTGGGGTAAGCCGATGTGGGGTACATGGTGGGTGTGGGATGCGCGGCTGACCTCGGTCTTCGTGCTGTTCCTGATGTATCTCGGCATCATCGCGCTGTCGCGCGCCATGGACGATCCGGCGAAGAGCGCCAAGCCGGTGGCCGTTCTCACGCTGGTCGGCTTCATCAACATCCCGATCATCAAATTCTCGGTCGACTGGTGGAACACGCTGCACCAGCCAGCCTCGGTGTTCCGCATGGACGGCCCGACCATCGACGCATCCATGCTGCGCCCGCTTTTCGTGATGGCGATCGGCTTTTCGCTTCTGTTTTTCACGCTGCACATGATGGCCATGCGCAATGAAATCTGGCGCCGCCGTGTCGCGTCGATGAAGAAGCTTGCCGCACGCAATGCCGACCGAGGAGCCGACCGGGGAACCGACCGCAACCGCAAGGCACAGGAGGACGCGGTATGAATCACCTCGGCTTTGTTCTCGCCTCATATGGCATCACGGTCGCGGCACTTGTCGTCACCATCGGCTGGATATTGATCGACCAGCGTATCCAGAAAAACGAGTTGAAGCGGCTGGAAGTGCAGGGCGTGCGCCGCCGTTCCGCGAAAGTCCCCGGTAAGGCACAATGACCGAAACGACCGAAAAGCCCGCCGCGCCGAAAAAGCGTTCCACCTGGGTTGCCCTGCTGCCGCTGGCGATTTTCGTCGCACTGGCGGCGGTGTTCGCGGTTCAGCTTCTGTCGGGCAAGGACAATACGACGATACCTTCGGCGCTCATCGGCAAGCAGGCCCCGCAGACGAACCTGCCGCCTGTCGAGGGTCTGGTGCGCGATGGCGCACCTGTTCCGGGCCTCGACAGCGAAGATTTCAAAACGGGTCCGGGCGGCAAGCTGACACTGGTGAATGTCTGGGGGTCGTGGTGCGTTCCCTGCCGTCAGGAACACCCGTTGTTGATGGAAATCGCCAAGGACGAGCGCATCCGCGTGGTTGGCCTCAATTACAAGGACCAGCCGGAAAATGCGCGCCGCTTCCTCGGCGATCTCGGCAATCCGTTTGCCGCCGTCGGCGCCGACCGCGCCGGGCGCTCAGCCATCGAATGGGGCGTCTACGGCGTGCCGGAAACCTTCCTCGTCGATCAGAACGGCAAGATCGTCTACAAGCATGTCGGGCCGTTTACGCCGGAGTCGGTGAAGAACGATCTGATGCCGGCGGTTTCCCAGCTCTTCAAGTGATCGATTATAGGTTGTCGATTCGTTCAATTGTCCAGACGTTGCTTGCATATTTAGGTAATGGCTCTCTGGCTACACCAGCAGCCGACTCACCTGCGCCTCGGGCAGCAAGAAACATCTCTGGCCCTGAATAAGAATCTTGATAAGTAGTAACCAGTTGGAATTTGAATTGATTATCTGCCATTTCTATAGGAGAAAAGTGAGCGATATCATGTGTTTCATCTGTAAATGTCAAATTACTGAATGTCGTTTGTTCGGTGATTCCACTTGGAAATTGAATGCATAGACCGTCGAATACAGTATTGAAATCTACATAGATGTTCGCGTTTGTATTGGCGTCCCAAAGGTAGCCAATCCTCCAATAAAAAGCGATATGATCGGGGTCATCCATACTTTTTAGCGGTGCTGTACAGAGAGTGTCACCATTAATATTTACATTATATTGTAGATAAGTTCCAGTTTCGACACATTTAACTCTAGCGATTATATAATTTATGACGTCAAACATTAATAATCTCCGCGTATATGATTGAGTACAATGGTTAAATTATTGAAGATTGATAAAAGGCCTTGGAATAAGGTCGCTTGCATAACGTTGACCGCCTCGAGCATATTGTTTGCGGGTGATTTCAGCCTAATCCATCGTGCTCTTCAGCGTGGCTTCGTAAACAACATTGAATCACAACTAACTGAAGTAACTCAACTTTCTTTCGGCTAGACTTTTTTACACATTTAAAACTAATTTGCCTATCTGTAATTAGTTACAGTATAAACAAGATAATATACTTATTAAAATAATCTACACAACAATAAAAAATAGCACAAAATAGCAAATTAATACAAATTTTATGTACAAAAAAGTATATAATATAATTTAGAATAATTGAGGAGAAAATTCACGCATAGAAAAAATATACTGACATTAATATTGGCTAGCATTACCTCTAAGAGGTAAAATGGAAAAGGTCGGTAAATTTACGTTGGAAATCGTTAAGCGGTCGGATCAAGTCAGCGGTTTCCAAGTCCCGCCAGGCAGATGGGTTGTCAACGTACATTTGCATAGTTGGGACGATGACGAAGACTTGTGAGGACTTTGAAAAGACTATCGCTTCGGCCGAAGCCTGGTTGGTCATGCCCATATACGCTAACAACACGTCTCGCAAGGATTTGAAAAAATAAAACCCTTTTTCGGTCAGGCTCTTATTACAGTTTAGTAATTGTAAATTAACATGAGTTTTCCTTATTAATTTGAATTTTGGGGTATGAAATGAAGGTTTCTAATAAAGGTATAGTGTTTTTGTTATTTTTTGCTTTGGCTGGAATATCTTATGGTGAGGCGAGAGAAGGCGATTATTTTCCGCCAAACAACCATGGGAATTATATTAATATTAGTTATGACGCAAGTGTAATGCCGGATGGCAACAACGGCGGCGTGATTAATATTTATAGTTCTTTTACTTTTAATAAAATTAAAGAGTCTCCTCGTGGTACGAAGTTTGTCGCTACGCAGTTTGATTTGAAAAAAATACTGGGCGGAGATGTCGGGGTTATGTACATAGGGGTTAATCCGACTCAGCTTTCGCAAGGATATCCTGGGTAAGCGCATTTTTCATACTTTGGGAAAGATGGAGTTGGAAAAAGCGATACTTGTAGCAAAGGTGCGGACGCGGAAGAGGGTGTTACTTGCGCAATAGATCTTCCTACGCATGAAGGCTATACATACAAGCTAAATGCAAAGATTATAAGCGGAGATCAGTATCAAATTGTTGTTGCAGGTACGGTTGAAGTGTCTGACGGAGACGGAAAAATTATCGATAATAAAGAAATCGGAACAATAGAGGTTGCTCAAGGGGCTGCGTATTTTAAGAACATGATTTCATGGGTAGAAGGAACAGATGATCCGTGTGATCAAGTTTCTACTACAGATATCACGTTTTATCCACTTCACGTAGTGGGTTTTTTCGAGGCCAAAGAGTATGATCTTCCATTTGGTGATCCCGTTGACAATGCATGTGGGGTAAGAACTTGGCCAGCGTCTGATGGGGTTGGCACAACCATGGAATATCCTGCGAACCGATAATCATCCAAAAATAAAGGGCCATATGGCCCTTTATTTCATTCGAACTTATCAATCCGGCAGTTTCCGGACCGCGCCCTTGGCGGCGCTGGTAGCCATGGCGGCGTAAGCCTTCAGCGCGGTCGAAACCTTGCGCTTGCGTTCCTCTGCTGGCTTCCAGCCTGCTGCATCCTGCTCGGCGCGGCGCTGGCTAAGCGTCGCATCGTCCACAGCCAGATGAATCTTGCGGTTCGGAATGTCGATATCGATGATATCGCCTTCGCGCACCAGACCGATCGTGCCGCCTTCGGCTGCTTCCGGCGAGACGTGACCGATCGAGAGACCCGAAGAGCCGCCCGAGAAGCGTCCGTCGGTGATCAGCGCGCATGCCTTGCCGAGGCCCTTCGACTTCAGATAGCTGGTCGGGTAGAGCATTTCCTGCATGCCGGGGCCGCCGCGCGGGCCTTCATAGCGGATCAGCACGATGTCGCCCGGCTTGATCTTGCCGTTCAGAATGCCGAGCACAGCCGAATCCTGGCTTTCAAAAATGCGGGCAGGGCCGGAGAATTTCAGGATGGAATCATCCACACCTGCCGTTTTCACGATGCAGCCGTCTTCGGCCAGATTGCCGTAAAGCACGGCCAGACCGCCATCCTGACTGAAAGCATGTTCCTTGGAGCGGATGACGCCCTTTTCGCGGTCTGTATCGACGCTGTCGAAACGGCGCTCCTGAGAGAAGGCAACCTGTGTCGGCACGCCACCCGGTGCCGCCGAATAGAACTTGTGCACCATTTCGCTGTTGGTGCGGGTCACGTCCCAATGATCGAGCGCCTTGCCAACCGTTTCGCTGTGCACGGTCGGCAGATCGGTATTGATCAGGCCTGCCTTGTCGAGCTGGCCGAGAATGCCCATGATGCCGCCTGCGCGGTGCACATCTTCCATGTGAACCGTGTTGTTGGCTGGCGCGACCTTGCAGAGCACCGGCACGCGGCGCGACAGCCGGTCGATATCGGCCATGGTGAAGTCGATTTCGGCTTCCTGCGCGGCGGCAAGCAGATGCAGGACCGTGTTGGTCGAGCCGCCCATGGCGATGTCGAGCGTCATGGCGTTTTCAAAGGCCGGGAAGCTCGCAATCGAGCGCGGCAGCACGCTTTCGTCGTCCTGTTCGTAATAACGGCGGGCGAGGTCGACAATGAGATGACCGGCTTCCACGAAGAGGCGCTTGCGGTCGGCATGGGTTGCGAGCGTCGAGCCGTTGCCCGGCAGCGACAGGCCAAGCGCTTCGGTGAGGCAGTTCATCGAGTTCGCGGTGAACATGCCCGAGCATGAGCCGCAGGTCGGGCAGGCGGAACGTTCAATCGTCTTGACCTGCTCGTCGGTGTAATGATCGTCGGCAGCGGCAACCATTGCATCGACGAGGTCGAGCTTCTTGACCTGATCGTCCCAGACGACCTTGCCTGCTTCCATCGGTCCGCCGGAAACGAATACGACCGGGATATTGAGGCGAAGGGCTGCCATCAGCATGCCGGGGGTGATCTTGTCGCAGTTGGAAATGCAGACCATCGCATCGGCGCAGTGCGCATTGACCATATATTCGACGGAGTCGGCAATGAGTTCGCGCGAGGGCAGCGAATAGAGCATGCCGTCATGGCCCATGGCGATGCCGTCATCAACCGCGATGGTATTGAATTCCTTGGCGACGCCGCCAGCGCTTTCGATTTCGCGCGCTACGAGCTGGCCGAGGTCCTTCAGGTGCACGTGGCCGGGCACGAACTGGGTGAACGAGTTCACCACGGCAATAATCGGCTTGCCGAAATCCTCATCCTTCATGCCGGTGGCGCGCCAAAGGCCGCGCGCGCCGGCCATGTTGCGGCCGTGGGTGGTTGTACGCGAACGATAAGGAGGCATTTTCAAACCTTTTAGGAACTATTCCAATGTGTAACGTCGATATGACAGAACCGCTCCCGCCGAGCAAAGCGCAAATTGCCCCATATTGCCCATTTTGCCCCGGTGTACGGGGAGCAGCGGGACCGTTTGCGGGCTTGCGGACAACGGAAAGGGTTCCGGCGTGCGACAGCTTTCGCAGGCACAGACAAGCCAATCTAGCACGTTATTGTTATAAGGCAAAAGATTTTGCGCGTAAAACGTAAGGAAGTTGCTTTAAGCATTTCCAGCGAAAGTGCGAAGCGGCTTTGCGCAGGATAAAGCCTGCAGTCAGGAAGTAGAGCATTTCCAATGGTTCAATTCAAACTGGCAATGCGCTGGCGCGTCAGCGCAAGGCCTCGGCCATGGCCTTGTCCAGCAAGGCATTCGCGGTTTTCATCCGCTGTTCGGCGGCAGGGCGAAATTCTCCCGGCAGGCGGTCGGGGTGGTTCCTCGCGGCAAAGCTGCGGCGGCGGCGCTGCAGTTCGGCGCGCTTCAGGCCCGGCTGAAGGTCAAGCTCGCGGCGGATGGCGTCCGCCGACTGGCTTTGCATGCGCGCGGCAATCTCCTGCCGTTCGTGCTCCGGATCGGGCGCCGCTTCCGGCGGGCTTCCAATGTCGAACAGGCTTTCCAGATCGTCCGGCTGGCGAGGGGAGGCCGGCAGGTCGGACAGGCTGGCGGAAAAAACGGCGGAGGCAAATCCGAATTGCGGGCCACGAATGTCGTCCGCAGGGCCTTGATCAGCCTCGACCTCCTTTAGCACGGTTGCGAAATCGGGAAATGTCGGCTGCATCCTGCCTCGTCAGGCCATGTGAGAGGCGAGAGCGGAGGCGAGCGTGCGTGTCAGTACGGATGGCGGGATGGGCTTCTGGAAAACCGGCACTTCTGGATAGCGGTCCGCCAGGCGCGCGGGCAGCCCGCCGCCGGTATGGATGACCACGAAGACATCGCGGCTTTTCAGCCGGTCGAGCACGGCTTCCACATCGCCATCGGCGAGGTTCACGTCCAGAATGGCAGCGTCGATTTCATTGCGGTTGATGATATCTATCGCCTGCCGCACGGTGCCGACCGGGCCGAGAACGGTTCCGTTCGCGTCCTCGACAGTCGCGGCAACGTCAAGGGCGACGAAAACCTCGTCTTCCACCACCAGCACCCGCCGATGTCCAAGATCGTTCATCACTTGTCTCGCTGCCTCCCTTTTCGAGGTAAGCCCATCACGCAACAAATGCGCGAGCGCAAGCAGAGGTTCCTTTCGCCGGCATGATAATTCGTTAATGGTGAATCAAACCTTTACCGGTTTCCCCGGCGGCATCTGCCGCCCGCTGGCGGCTTTCAGGAGCGTCAGAAGGCGGTGAAGGTCAGTGTCGTCAGCGAGCGCACGATATTGGGAATGTCGAGAACATTGCTGGCGATGAACTTGCCGATATCCTGATCCTCGGCAATGTAGATCTTGGCCAGAAGGTCGAATTCGCCGCTGGTGGAATAAAGCTCGGAGACGATTTCGCGCTGAAAGAGCGTATCGGCAACTTCGTAGGTCTTGCCGGGCGTGCACTGCAGTTGCAGGAAAACGGGCTTCATGTCTCTACCTTTCGCGACGGGGCTGCGTGATGCGCATGATAGCGCATATGGCAGCACTGTTTGCAGGTTACAAACACGGACGGCCCGATGAAATCAAGAGCGAAAGCACGCCGGGACAAGACGTCCGGGCTGGCGGCTCAATGCATGTCGGTTCACAAAACGTGTTAATTTACTGAATTGTAATTTTGATGAGAGGACGCAATAAGGATTCTTATTGAAACTGCAAATTGCACATCCGGTTTATATGAAGTTCGTACTCCCCGCCGTCCTTCTATTATTCTCACTCGCCTTTTTCACGGCCTGGCTGTCGGATCGCGGGCGCCGTTTTCTTGTGTCCTGCGGGGCCTGTTTCCTGCTGATCGGCCTTGCCATGCTGGTGCAGCTTGGCAATTTTCCCGCCGACGACCGGCTGAACACGGTGCTTTCGGCTGCATTCTATGTGGGCGGCACGCTGGTCGGCGGCTATGGCATTCTGCAGCGCAGCGGGCTGCGCCTGACCTCCGCCTTCTACATATTGAGCTTTGCGCTCATTGTCGGCGGCGTCTGGTATTTCTGCTATGTCGAGTCCAATCTTCTGGCACGGGTCTATGTGCTCAATCTCGGCATGGCGACGCTGATTCTTTCTTTCGCCTGGCGGGCGCGGCGCCTGTTCAAGGGGCCGCTGGTGGACAAGCTTCTGCTGGTCATGCTCGTTCTGGTGGCGCTGCAACTGGTGCCGCGCACGCTCCTGACTGCCCGTTCCCTGCTCGGCGAAGTCGACGGCGAGAATTTCGCGGCGACGGTCTTCTGGCAATGGACGGTGTTCTCCACGGCCATCGCCGCGGTTCTCACCGGCTTCGCCTTGCTGGCGGCGGCTGGACATGACCGTATCGGCGAGCTTTCCCATGAACGTGACAGCGATCCGCTGACCGGCCTTCTCAACCGGCGTGGGCTGGAAATGCGCTACAATGCCCTTTCGCATACGAAGAGGGGCGCATCGGGCTGGGTTGCCGTCTGCGATATCGACTATTTCAAGGCTCTGAACGACGACTACGGCCATGCGGCCGGCGACGCCGTGCTGCAGGAATTTGCCGGAATCCTGCGCAAGCTCTTAGGCGAGCGGTCATTGATTGCCCGCACGGGCGGCGAGGAATTCGTCATCTGCCTTCATGATATGCAGGCCGATAACGTCCTGGAACTCATGGAGGGCGTGCGCCGGAACATCGAAACCCATCGTTTCCAGCGGCTGTCGGATGAAACCAGCGTCACATGCAGTATCGGCTGCGTCCGCCTTCAGGAGCAGGGCGATCTGTGGCAGGCGGTCGACAAGGCCGACAAGGTCCTCTATGCCGCCAAGAAGGACGGTCGCAACCGCACCTATGTGGAAGCGGCAGGGCTGAGTCGCGTGCCATAGCCCGCATTGGAGCATTTCCAGCAAAAGTGCGATGCGGTTTCGCGCAGGTCGGCTTTGCTGTTGGTCGCCGGTAACTTTCCGGTGATAATCCAGACAGGGCAGCAAATCATGCTTATTATTGTGACCAACAATATCCGCGCGAGGAGTTCCCGAAAGTCCGATGAAATGCATGTCCCTTGTGTTGCCTGCGTCCGCCCTTGCCGGTTTCCTTTCCTTCGGGCTGGCGGTTTTCCCGTCCTTCGCCATGAATGCTTCCGAAAAGGCCCAGCTTGAAAAGCTCGACCCGGCGACCCGCCTCGAGCAGCGTTGCGACGTGGAAGCCATGGAGCGCATCACGCGGGAACAAGGCAAGTTTTCCGTCGACAAGGTTCTGGCCTATGCCTTTTCCGATCCTGTGACCAAGAAAAATTCCATCAAGGCCGATGGCGCGGCATTCCGCAGCCGCGAGCACTGGTACAGGCTGTCCTTCGTCTGCAAGACGGATCAGGACCACATCAATATCGTGTCTTTCCGTTACGACATTGGCGATGAAGTACCGCAGGATCAGTGGGACCGGCATTACCTCGTCCCGTAGCGGGAGTTCCTATTCTTCCGCATCGTCCGAGCGGCAGGCCGAAAGCAGCGTCACCTCCTTGGCGGTGTGATCGGCTTCCAGATGGCTCAGCACCGCCTGACCGTCATTGTCGCTCCAGCGATAGCTGTCCTGCTCGTCGAGAGCGACATATTTCTTCAGGCTTTCATGCCATTGCATCGCGATCATCTTGCCCTCGGCGTCGAGGACCGCAAATCCGGGCGCGCTGCCCTTGCGGATATAGGTGACCGGCACGACGACCCCGCGCTCGCAGATGTAATCGACCCGCTCGATCGGATTCGACTCCTCGGCCTTTAGGGAAAGGGACGACGCCAGGAGCAGTGCCGGGGCTGCGGCAATCACGAAAAGGGTGCCGATAGAGCGTTTGCCAAATGCCATGGTGAAAAATCCTCTGGTCAGCCAATCCATCCGGGGAGAATAACTCTTCGCCTGTACGGTTCAAGAGCGATCCGGCCGCCGAAGGGCCTGCAAATGAAAGCGAAAAAATATTCGCTGCCTGTCGAGATTTCGTGCAACCGAAACGGGTTTCGTCCGTTGTTAGCCTGCCGGTCGCGAGACTGGCCGAGGCCCGGATGAATACTTGCCCCCCGCAACCCCAGTCCGGGCCTCACCCTTTCGGGGCAGGGTGCATCCTGAACAGCGGCTTCTCACAACAAACAGATCGTTATTTCCGAAATTCTTGGGGTTGTTTTCAAGCAACGCGTTCACGTATATCACAAATCCGCCGATTGATGAAATATTATATTGAAAGCGGTGATTTTCAATGACGATCAATATCATGCTTTCCTTTGCCGCTGTCGGTTTAATCCTTTTCTGTTTCAAATGGCGCAAGACGGGTACTGTTCTGATTGGCCTTGCAGTCATTCTTTATGGCGCGATTGCTTCAGGCTTGGCCCCGGATTACCTGATGAACCGTCTGCAATCGCCCTATACGTCGCAATTGCAGAGGCCGCTTGAAGACAATACCGCCTTCATCATTTTCGGCACGGGAACGCAGGTCGTTGACGAGCGCGGCCAGAAAGCGGTCGAGCCGCTGGCCTTCTCCTATGCTCCGCTTCTGGCGGCAGCCGCCATGAACCGCCAGTGCGTCGACAAGGGGTTCAGTTGCAAGTTCATCGCCAGCGGCGCGGATGTGAGCGGCACCGGCGTTTCCGAGGCCACGGCCATCGCCGTGCAGCTTGAAAAGGTCGGGGTCGATCCGGCTTCCATCCTGCTTGACGAAAAGAGCCGCAACAGCTGGCAGAATTCCAAAAACACGGCGGCGATCCTGCGCGAGATCAGGCCGGCCAGGGTCGTATTGTTGCAGGCTGCGCCCATGTTGACCCGCGATCTTCTTTATCTGGCGCATTTCGGCGTGAAGCCCGAGCCGGTCGCCGCCGGTTTTCTGACGGGCTCCCATACCAACATGTCTTCAACTGCCCTTTATTTCCTTGTCACGGATGTGGCGCTTCACGAGGAGATCGGTCTCTGGCGCTACACGGTCTACAATTTCATGGGCTGGAACGAGCCGAGGCAGCCTGAGCTTGAACTGGCCACGAGCGGCACGCCGGCGCCTTCCCTCAAACCCGCATCGGCCCAATGAGTTAATGATACTATCGCCCGCATGTTTCGACCTGCCGGTGAAAAAATTATCCTCGAAATCTCCTCAAAACTGCGCGGATTTTTCGAAGTCGTTTCAAATAACGACCGGCTTGTGGCATCCTGTCGTCAAAGAGCTCTGATACTGTCTTGACCAATGAAACATGGAGGCGGTCATGAAGATATCGAGATTTTCGCTCACTCTGGCGGCATTGGTGGCTGCGGCTTCGCTGGCCGGAACGGTTGGGTCAAGCTTCGCCGACCAGACACTTCTCAACGTGTCCTACGATCCGACGCGTGAACTCTACAAGGATTACAACGCCGCCTTTGCCGCCCACTGGAAGGCGGAAACCGGCGAAACCGTCACCATTCGCGCTTCCCATGGCGGGTCGGGCAAACAGGCGCGTTCGGTGATCGACGGCATCAAGGCCGACGTGGTGACGCTGGCGCTTGAAAGCGATATCGATGCCATTGCCCAGCTGTCGGGCAAGATCGACAAGGACTGGCGCAAGCGCCTGCCCAACAATTCCGCCCCCTATACGTCAACCATCGTCTTCCTCGTGCGCAAGGGCAATCCCAAGGGCATCAAGGACTGGGGCGATCTGGTGAAGGATGGCGTCGAGGTCATCACGCCGAACCCGAAGACCTCCGGTGGCGCGCGCTGGAACTATCTCGCCGCCTGGGCCTGGGCCCACAAGCAGTTTGGCGGCGACGAACAGAAGATCAGGGATTACATCGGCGAGCTGTTCCGCCATGTGCCCGTGCTCGACACCGGCGCGCGCGGCTCGACAACCACTTTCGTGCAGCGCCAGCTGGGCGACGTGCTGCTCGCCTGGGAAAACGAAGCCTATCTTTCGGTCGCGGAATTTGGCGAGGACGCATTCGACATCGTCGCGCCGCCGCAATCCATTCTGGCCGAACCGCCGGTCGCGGTCGTGGACAAGAATGCCGAGGAAAACGGCACCACCAAGCTGGCGCAGGCCTATCTCGAATATCTCTATTCGCCGGAAGGCCAGGCGCTTGCCGCCAAGCATTTCTACCGTCCGTCGAAGCCCGAAATCATCCCGGCCGACAAGCAGCGCAAGTTTCCCGATTTGACGCTGGTAACGATCGATGATCCGATTTTCGGCGGGTGGGCCAAGGCGCAGCCCTATCATTTTGGCGATGGAGGAACGTTCGACCAGCTCTACAAGCCGGGAAAATAATCCGGAAACCGTGAGCAATCGGTAATATCAAATACTGAAGAGGGAACAAACCAGCGCATGACTTCGCTCCCTGCACGGGCCAGGGCAGGGTCGCACTTCAGAAAGCCGAGCGTCATTCCCGGTTTCGGGCTGACGTTCGGCTTCAGTGTTGCCTATCTGACCCTTCTCATTCTCATTCCGCTTGCGGCATTGGTGCTGCGTTCCAGCGAAGTCGGGATTTCCGGCTTCTGGCGCCTCGTCACCGACGAGCGCACGTTGAAAGCGCTCGAAACGAGTTTCGGCACCGCCTTCATCGCGGCGCTGGTCAATGTGGTCTTTGGCGTCATCCTCGCCTGGGTTCTCGTGCGCTATCGCTTTCCCGGGCGCCGCTTCGTCGATGCTATCGTCGATATTCCCTTCGCTCTTCCGACGGCCGTGGCCGGTATCGCGCTTGCCGCGATCTATGCGCCGAATGGCTGGATCGGCAGCCTGCTGGCGCCGCTGGGCATCCGCGTCGCGTTCTCGCGGGCGGGCATCGTCATCGCGCTGATCTTCATCGGCCTGCCCTTCGTGGTGCGCACGGTGCAGCCGATCATGGAGGAAATCAGCCGCGAGGTGGAAGAAGCTGCGGCAACACTTGGCGCTTCCCGGTTCCAGACGATCTGGCGGGTGCTGCTGCCAAGCCTGCAACCGGCCATCCTGACTGGCTTCGCGCTCGCCTTTGCGCGCGGGGTCGGCGAATATGGCTCGGTCATCTTCATCGCGGGCAATACGCCTTATGTTTCGGAAATCGCGCCGCTTCTGATCGTTATCAAGCTTGAGGAATATGATTATGCCGGAGCGACCGCGCTTGCCACGGTGATGCTGGCGCTTTCCTTTGCGATGCTGCTTTTCATCAATCTCATCCAGGCGTGGACACGGAGGAAATATGGTCATGGCGAATGAACCTGCTTCTTCCGCGCCCCGCGAAAGCCGGAGCGCCCTCACCGAGAGCCCGCTAACGCGCATCACGCTGATCGCTCTGGCGCTGGCTTTCCTGGCGCTCTTCCTCATCCTGCCGGTCATCGCGGTCTTCGTAGAAGCCTTCCGCAAGGGAGCGGGCGAATATCTGGCGGCGCTGGTCGAGCCGGATGCGTGGGCTGCGATAAGGCTGACCCTCTTGGTTACAGCCATCGCCGTGCCGCTCAATCTGGTCTTCGGCATTGCGGCAGCGTGGGCGATCGCCAAGTTCGAATTCAAGGGCAAGGCACTGCTGACGACGCTGATCGACCTGCCGTTTTCCGTGTCGCCGGTCATTTCAGGCCTTGTCTTCGTGCTGCTTTTCTCAAGTCACAGCCTGCTCGGGCCGTGGCTGTCGCGGCATGGCATCGAGATATTGTTCGCCGTTCCGGGCATCGTGCTGGCGACGGTGTTCGTCACATTTCCCTTCGTCGCGCGCGAACTGATCCCGCTGATGCAGGAACAGGGAACGGGCGACGAGGAGGCGGCGATTTCGCTCGGCGCCAATGGCTGGCAGACCTTCCGCTATGTGACGCTGCCCAATATCAAATGGGGGCTTCTCTATGGCGTGCTGCTGTGCAATGCCCGGGCGATGGGCGAGTTCGGCGCGGTTTCCGTCGTCTCTGGACATATTCGCGGTCTCACCAATACGATGCCGCTGCATGTGGAAATTCTCTACAACGAATATAACTTCGTCGGTGCGTTCGCGGTGGCGTCGCTGCTGGCTTTTCTGGCGTTGCTGACGCTTGCCATCAAGACGGCGCTCGAATTGCGCTATGGCGATGAACTGGCTGGCAGCGGAAACGGGCATTGAAATTAAATCGACGGTCGCCCGCATGGCGGCAGGGGAAAGGATTGGGAATGGAAGTTCGTGTTGCCGGAGTGCGTAAGGAGTTCGCTCGCTTCCCGGCGTTGCATAATGTCTCGCTGGATATTCGTTCCGGCGAGCTGATCGCCTTGCTGGGGCCTTCCGGTTCGGGCAAGACCACGCTTTTGCGCCTCATTGCCGGGCTGGAAACGCCGACCGAGGGGACGATCTTCTTCGGTGACGAGGACGCATCGCAGAAGAGCGTTCAGGAGCGCAATGTCGGTTTCGTCTTCCAGCATTATGCGCTGTTCCGCCATATGACGGTTGCGGACAATATCGGCTTCGGCCTCAAGGTGCGCCCGAGCGCGACGCGCCCGTCGAGCGACGCCATTCGCAGCCGCGCGCTGGAACTGCTCGATCTCGTCCAGTTGCAGGGGTTGGAAAAGCGCTATCCGGCGCAGCTTTCCGGTGGCCAGCGCCAGCGCGTCGCTCTGGCCCGCGCCATGGCGATCGAACCGAAAGTCCTGCTTCTCGACGAGCCGTTTGGCGCGCTTGATGCGCTGGTGCGCAAGGAGTTGCGCCGCTGGCTGCGCGAGATCCACGACAAGACGGGCCACACCACCGTTTTCGTGACCCACGATCAGGACGAGGCGCTGGAGTTGGCCGACCGCGTGGTGGTGATGAGCCAGGGCCGTATCGAGCAGGTTGGCACGCCGGATGAGGTCTACGACAATCCGAATTCCCCCGGGGTCTATGGCTTCATCGGAGAATCGAGCACGCTTCCGGTCCGGGTCGAAAAGGGTGAGGTCTGGCTGGTGGACCGCAATATCGGCCTGACCGCCGATGGTGTGGCCGATGGGGACGCGCAACTCTTCTTCCGTCCGCACGATGTCGAACTGCTGGACGGCTGCGGCGGCTGCATCGCAGGCACGGTGGTGGCGAGCCGCCGTTCGGGCGGCAAGCGGCGCGTCGAACTGGAAGTGGGCGGCGCGCGCGAGCGGGTCGAGATCGAAATCCCGGCCGAACATCCGGCGGCGGAAAAAAGCCGCATCGCTTTCCGCCCACGTTACTGGAAGCTTTTTCCGGCATCCGAACCAGCTTCCTGATCGTCACTTTACGGTGAATGGCCGGTCTGTCGAAACACGAGGCCCGGCGGATGCGCGGTGATTCCCGCGCATCCGCCGGGCTTCCTCCCTATTGGCGGATGCGAGGTGCTGGGCGCCGAAATTTCCCGGCACCTTACCAGGGGTGGTATTATTTTTGTTTTCAATATGTTAGGGTTGCAGGAAACGGGGTGTTTCATAACGCAACATTAATAGGCGGAAAGAATTGTGCGTTGCGATTTAAACGGTTTGAATATCAGCACATTGCGCCGTCGCATTTTAGCCAAATGCAGCCGACATTCAGGGAACCGATCACGGATACTGCCGTTTCCCTGAAATGAAAATTCAGACTAATGTCAGTGTCCACCCGCCGCATATAACTCATTTCCTTCGGAAAGGCTGTTAAGGCAGATGCCGGAATTGTCTTCTTCGCTCTCCAAATCAACCTCTACCGAGAATAAATCGCCGATGCAGCAGCCTTCGATGGAGCCCAAATCCAGCGACCGCGATGCGTCAGGCCAGATTCCCCCCGAACAGCCGTCGCCCATCCGGGCCTTGTATAAAACCGAGGAAGAACTTGGCGCGCTTGCCGCTGCCGTGGCGCGGGGCGAAGACATTCCGCTGCCGGGCTATATTGCCTTCCCGTTCGATCAGCGCCTGTCGGAAAACGGCAAGCTGATCCTGCATGCCTATCGCGCCTCCGATGCCGCCTCGCGCGCGGGTGAAACCATCACCCCTGCCGCGCAATGGCTGCTCGACAACCACTACCAGATCGACAAGAACGTCCAGCAGGCGCGCCGCGACCTGCCGCGCCGCTTTATCCGCCAGCTGCCGCTCTACAAGGCGCCGGTTGAAAAATACGAGGGCATGCCGCGCATCTTCGCGCTGGCCTGGCTCTATGTCGCGCATACGGACAGCAATTTCTCGCTGAAGACGCTGACGGCCATCGTCAAGGGTTTCCAGACCGTCGAGCCGCTGAAGATCGGCGAATTGTGGGCGCTGCCGTCTGCGGTGCGCTATTTCCTGATCGAGAATGCGCGACGTCTGGCGCTGCGCGTCGACCGCGCGCGCATCATGCGCAATCTCGCCAATACGGCTGCCGACCGCATCGTGGTCGCTGCCGACGGAGCCGAGCTGGATTCGGTCCTGGCGCAATATGCCGATGCCGCCCGCGACAGCACCTTCGCGACGCATCTCCTTTATCGCCTGCGTTCCTCCTCCACCGACACCACGGCAGCCGCCCACTGGCTGGAGCGGATTCTGGAACAGGAAGGCAGCAACCCGGAAGACGCCATCGTCGAGGAACATGCCCGCCAGTCCACCGGCGGCGTCACGATGGGCAATGTCATCCGCAGCCTGAAATCCATCGATGACGTGGATTGGGAAACCTGGTTTGAAACCGTCAACGAGGTCGATGCGATCCTGCGCGACCACAGCGATTTCGAGCTTCTGGACTTCCGCTCCCGCAATGCCTACCGCGTGACCATCGAAAAGCTCGCCCGCTATTCGGACATGAGCGAAATCGACATCACCTGGGCGGCGCTCAAGCTGGCGGAAGACGGCCACCGCGCCGAAAAGGCCGGTCATCCGGAAGCCGAGGGCAAGGGCGCAATCGCCTATTACCTGTCGGGCGAAGGCCGCACGGAGCTTGAAAGGGTCTGCGGTTACAAGGCGCCGTTCGGTGTCAGGGCGCTGCGTTTCTATCGCGGCCTTGGCCTCTGGGGCCTGTTCATTCCGACGGCGATCTTCACGATCCTGATTCTCACTCTCGTCAATTACTGCATGATCCGCGCCGGTCTTTCGACCGATCTGCGCACGCTGTTCACGCTGCTGGCGCTCTTCCCGGCGATGGACGCGTCCTATTCGCTGTTCAACGCGCTGGTGCCGTGGTTCGTGCAGCCCACGCGCCTCATCGGTTTTGAATATAAGGAAGGCTTGCCCGAAGAGGCGCGCACGCTGGTCGCGGTGCCGACCTTCATCACCTCGCGTGATTCCATCGACGAGCAGATTCGCAATCTCGAAGTGCATTATCTCACCAATCCGCGTGGCGAAATCTACTTCGCGCTGGTCAGCGACTGGACCGATGCGAAGCACGAGATCACGCCCGCGGATATGGAAATCTACGAATATGCGCGTGAGGAAATCGCCAAGCTCAACGAGCACTATACGGGCGATGACCAGCCGCGCTTTTTCCTTCTGCACCGCCGCCGCCTCTTCAACGAGAAGCAGAACTGCTGGATGGGTTGGGAGCGCAAGCGCGGCAAGCTGCATGAGCTGAACCTGTTGCTGCGGGGCGATCAGGATACGAGCTTCTTCCCGCCGGACGAACGCCTGCCGAAGGAAATCAAATATGTGATGACGCTGGACGCCGATACGCGTCTGACGCCGGAATCCGTCACGCATCTGGCCGGCAAGCTCAGCCATCCGCTGAACCGCCCGATCATTGACGAAAAGACCGGCAAGGTCATCCGTGGCTATGGCATTCTCCAGCCGCGCGTCACGCCGTCGCTGACGACCGGCGACGAAGCATCGTTCCTGCAGCGCGTCTTCTCGGTCAATCGCGGCATCGATCCTTATGTCTTTGCTGTGTCCGACACCTATCAGGACCTGCTTGGCGAAGGCACCTTCACCGGCAAGGGCCTTTACGACATCGACGCCTTCGAGGCCGCGCTGAAGGGCCGCGTGCCGGAAAACACGCTCCTCAGCCACGACCTTCTGGAAGGCGGCTATGCCCGTGCCGCTCTGGTCAGCGATGTGGAGGTGGTCGAGGATTATCCGACCGGCTACAATGTCGACGTCTCGCGCCACCATCGCTGGGCACGCGGCGACTGGCAGCTTCTGCCATGGCTGTTTTCGACCAATGCAGGCGTCAGCGCCATCACGCGCTGGAAAATGGTCGACAACTTGCGCCGCTCGCTCAACCCGATCCTGTGGCTGATCGCAGCCGTCGTCGGCTGGAGCGTGCTGCCGATCGGGCCTGCCGCCGTCTGGCAGGGCTTCCTCATCCTTTCCATGTTCGTGGCGCCGACCTTCGGGATCGTCACCAATCTCATCCCGCGCAACATGGATTATTCGCTGAAAGGCCATGCGCAGTCGGTACTGACCGACATTGCGCTCGGCACGGCGGATGTGGCGCTGCGCACCACCTTCATCGCCCATTCGGCGTTCCTGATGGCGGACGCGATTGCGCGCACCGTCTATCGTCTGTTCGTTTCGCACCGCAACCTTCTGGAATGGCGCACGGCGGCGCAGGCGAGAACCTCTCCAGATACGCTGCTTTTCTATTTCCAGCTGATGTGGCCCGCCATGGCCATTGCGGGTCTGGCGATCTTCTTCCCCCTTGCCGCTGAAAGCCATGCCGCGCTGATCGCCGCACCTTTCGCCGTCATCTGGTTTGCCTCGCCGCTGATCGCCTGGCTCGTCAGCCGTTCGGCCAAGCCGCAGGACACGCTGGAAGTGCTTTCTTCCGACAAGTCGGACCTGCGCCGCTATGCGCGCCGGACCTGGCGTTACTTCGCCGAGTTCACCAATGAGGAAAACCACCATCTCCCGCCGGACAATTTCCAGGAAGACCCGGCGCCCATCGTCGCGCAGCGCACGTCGCCGACCAATATCGGCGTCTATCTGCTGTCGGTCATCGCCGCGCGCGATTTCGGCTGGATCGGCTTCGGCGAAACGCTGGATCGTGTCGCCGCCACCGTCAATACGCTCGAAAAGATGGAGAAGTACCAGGGCCATCTCTACAACTGGTACGAGACCAACACGCTGACACCGATGCGGCCCCTCTATGTATCGGCGGTGGACAGCGGCAATCTCGCCGGTCATCTGGTTACGCTGTCGTCCGCGCTGGAAGAATGGGCGGAAGCTCCCTCCGTCTACATGCAGGGCGACCTCGACGGCATTCTCGATGTCAACGACATTCTTGAAGAGTCCATCGCGAAAATCCCCGACGACCGCCGGATACTGCGTCCGCTGCGCCGCCGCCTGGAAGAGCGGATCGCCAATTTCCGCCGTGCCGTCCTGTCCATCAAGGACGAGCCGGAGACGGCATCCTTCCGCACCATCAACCTGTCGCTTTTCGCTACCGATATCGTTCGCCTGATGGACGAACTCGATGGCGAAATCGAAACCTCCGCAAGCGCGGAAGCGGTGGAATGGGCGCGCATTCTGGTCGATACCTGCAAGGCGCATACCGACGATTCCATCGGCGAGCATGACACGGACGCGCTGCGCGAGCGCCTGCGCGATCTGGCGACCCGCTCGCGCCAGCTTGCCTTCGACATGCAGTTCGGCTTCCTTGAGCGGAAGGAACGCCGCCTGCTTTCCATCGGTTTCCGCGTGCAGGAAAACGAGCTGGACGAAAGCTGCTACGATCTTCTCGCATCGGAAGCGCGTCTGGCGAGTCTGTTTGCCATCGCCAAGGGCGACGTGCCGGTCGAACACTGGTTCAAGCTTGGCCGTCTTCTGGTGCCGGTGGGCTGGAAGGGCGCTCTGCTGTCCTGGTCCGGCTCGATGTTCGAATATCTGATGCCGCCGCTGGTCATGTCGGAGCCGCTCGGTTCGCTGCTCGACCAGACCAACAAGCTCGTGGTGCAGCGCCAGATCGACTATGCGACCTCGCGCGGCCTGCCCTGGGGTATTTCGGAAGCGGCGTTCAATGCGCGCGACGCGCATATGAACTACCAGTATTCCAACTTCGGCGTGCCGAATCTCGGCCTGCAGCGCGGCCTGTCGCGCAACGCGGTCATCGCGCCCTATGCGAGCCTGCTCGCCGCGCAATACCAGCCTGCCGCCGCCGTCGCCAACCTCAAGCGTCTTGCCAAGCTCGGCGCGCTTGGACGCTACGGCTTCCACGATTCGGTGGACTTCACCCCGTCGCGTGTCCGCGAAGGCGAACTCTGCGCCGTCGTGAAGAACTACTATGCCCACCATCATGGCATGTCGATCATCGCGGTCAACAACGTGATCTTCGAAGGCCGGATGCGCGAGCGTTTCCACTCCGACCCCGTGATCGAGGCTGCCGAACTGCTGCTGCAGGAAAAGGCGCCGCGCGAAATCCCGATGATCTACGCCAAGACGGAAAACCCGATGCGCGTGGATTCCGGCGGTTTCGACGATGCGCCGATGCGGATCGTCGACAAGCCCTTCAAGGCGCCGCGCACCACGCATATGATGTCGAACGGACAATATGCGCTGATGGTGACGGCCAACGGCTCGGGCTACAGCCGCTGGCACAATTGGGACATCACCCGCTTCCACGCCGATGCGTCGGAAGACCTGCAAGGCACTTTCCTGTTCCTGCGCGACATGGAAAGCGGCTATTGGTGGTCGGCAACCGGCGAACCGGTCCGCAATCCGGATGAGGAAACCAAGACGGTCTTCACCGAGGACAAGGCGGAATTCTACAAGACCGCCGGTGATATCAAGACGGTCATGGAAGTCATCGTGTCGTCGGAATCCGATGGTGAGGGCCGCAGGCTCGACATCATCAACACCTCCGCCCGCGACCGCATGATCGAGGTCACCTCCTATGCGGAACTGGTGCTGACCGACAGCGACAGCGACGCCGCCCATCCGGCCTTTGCCAAGATGTTCGTGGAAACCGAAATCTCCGATAACGGTTCGACCATCTATGCCAAGCGCCGCAAGCGCGCGCCGTCCGATCCCGATATTCATGTCGCGCATTTCGTGACCGATCTTTCCGGCTCGATCCGCGAAACGGAAGTCGAAACCGACCGCCGTGCCTTTGTCGGACGCGGTCGTTCCTTGCGCGATGCGGCAGCTTTCGACGCCGGCGCCAAATTCACCGGCAGCCAGGGTTGCGTGCTCGATCCGATTGCTTCGGTGCGCACACGTGTCCGCGTTCCGGCGCACAAGAAGGTGAGCCTCGTGTTCTGGACCTTCGCAGGCGGCAGCCGCGATGCGGTGGAACATGCCGTGGCGACCCATCGTCACCCCGAAACCTTCGCCCGCGAATATTCGCTATCCTGGACCTCGTCGCAGGTGCAGCTCTATCATATCGGCATCAAGCCCGCGGAAGCTGCGGATTACCAGAAGGTCGCCGCCTATCTGCTTTATCCCGAGCGGACCCTGCGCCAGCCGCCTGAAACCATCGCCAGCGGCCTCGGCAAGCAGTCGGACCTGTGGCCGATGTCGATTTCCGGCGACTATCCGATCTTCGCGCTGCGCATCGACAATGAAGCCGATCTCGACGTGTTGCGCGGTGTGCTGCGTGCGCAGGAATACTGGCGCTCGAAGGGCCTCACGGTCGATGTCGTGGCGGTCAATGAGCGCGCCTTCTCCTATGCGCAGGATACGCAGCGCGCCATCGACTGGATCGTCGAAGGATTCCGGGCGCGCGGCGGCGGCCAGCCGCACATCTTCGCGGTGCGCCGCGACCAGATGAGCGACGAAAGCTACAACACGCTGCTTGCCTCGGCGCGTATCGTCATGCACGCACAGAACGGCTCGCTGGCCGAACAGTTGCGCCGCAGCGAGGAAATCACCGTCGATCTCGCCGCGCGCGATGCCAAGACCGCGATTGGCGGACAGGCTTCGAGCCAGGGGCTCGGTGCCGCCGGTCTCGCGCCCATCGCCATTGAGCGCGGGACGGAAGAACGCCGCCCGGCTGTCAAGCCAGCGGTGAACCGTCCTGCTCCGGCAGGCGGCGACCTCCGCTTCTGGAACGGCTATGGCGGCTTTGCCGAGGATGGCTCCTATGTGGTGCGCATCAACAATCGCACCACCACGCCGCATCCGTGGATCAATGTGATCGCCAATCCGAATTTCGGTTTCCACGTCTCGGCGGAAGGTTCGGCCTTTACCTGGGCAGGCAACAGCCGCGATTACCAGCTCACCCCATGGGCGAATGATCCGGTCACCAACCGTCCGGGCGAGGCGATCTATATCCTCGACCGTGAAACGGGCCGCACCTTTGCGCCGACCGCAAGCGTGCTGCGCGACGAGGCGGTGACTTATGAAGCGCGCCATGGCCACGGCTATTCGAGCTTCGGGGCGCAGCACGGCGAGCTGGCGCTCGACCTCACCCATATCGTGGATGCGGACAAGCCGGTGCGTCTCTCGCGCCTCACGATCACCAACAAGGGCCGCTCGAAGCGCAAGCTGCGCGTCTATGGCTATGTCGAATGGGTGCTGGGCAATGCCCGCGCCAAGAATGTGCCTTTCATCGTGCCGTCGCAGGACGAGGAACTGGGCGCGCTCTTTGCGGGCAATCCGTATCATCCTGACAAGTCAGGGCAGGTCGCCTTCTTTGCCGCGACCGAAAAGCCGCAATCCGTCACTGCCGACCGCAGCGAATTCATCGGCACCACCGGTTCGGTGGACAAACCGGAGATCGTGCTGGCAGGCAAGGCGCTTTCGGGCACGGTTGAAGCGGGCCGCGATCCCTGTGCCGCGCTCGCCCTCGACATTGAAGTCGGACCGGGTGAAGCCCGTGAAATCGTCTTCCTGCTCGGCAATGCCGCCGACCAGAAACAGGCAAAGGCGCTGATCACCGAGACCCGCAAGGTTTCGTTCAGCGATATGCTTGCTGCCGCGAGGCAGCAGTGGGAAGGCCTCTTCGACCGCGTTCAGGTCAAGACCCCGGACCCGGCTTTCGACCTTCTGGTCAATGGCTGGCTGCCCTATCAGGCAATCGCCTGCCGTATCTGGGCGCGCGCCGCCTTCTATCAGGCAAGCGGTGCGTTCGGCTTCCGCGATCAGTTGCAGGACACGCTGTCGCTGCTGCTCATCGATCCGACGCTTGCCCGTGCGCAGATACTCAACGCCGCATCGCGCCAGTTCCCGGAAGGCGATGTCCAGCATTGGTGGCTTCCCGCAACGGGTGCGGGCGTCCGCACGCTCATCTCGGACGATGTCGTCTGGCTCGGCTATGGCACCTCGCTCTACGTCGAGACGACGGGCGACAGCGCCATCCTCGACGAAAAGCTGCCGTTCCTCGAAGGGCGCAAGCTGGAGGAGGGCGAACATGATGCCTTCTATCAGCCGGAAATCTCCGGGCAGACGGCCAGCCTCTACGAGCATTGCGCCCTGGCGCTCGATCTCGCCGTCGCGCGCACCGGCAAGCACGGCCTGCCGCTGATGCTTGGCGGCGACTGGAACGACGGCATGAATCTGGTCGGCGTGAAGGGCGAGGGCGAGAGCGTTTGGCTCGGCTGGTTCCTTGCCTATACGCTCGGCAAGTTCATTCCGATTGCCGAAGCACGCAAGGACGTGAAGCGCGTCGACATTTGGAAAGCCCATCTGGAAAGCCTGACGGCTGCGCTCGACCGCGACGGTTGGGACGGCGAATGGTATCGCCGCGGCTTCTTCGATAACGGCGCGCCGCTTGGCTCCAAGGACAGTGACGAATGCCAGATCGATGCCATCGCGCAATCGTGGAGCGTGCTGTCTGGCGTGGCCGATCCGAAACGCGCCGAACAGGCGATGGCCTCGCTCGAAAAATACCTGCTGGATGACGAGGGCGAATTGCTGCGTCTCTTCACGCCGCCTTTCGACAAGACCGTGCAGGAGCCGGGCTATATCAAGGGCTATCCGCCGGGTGTCCGCGAGAATGGCGGCCAGTACACCCATGGCGCGACCTGGGCGATCATGGCGCTCGCCCGCATGGGCAGGGCGGCGGAAGCCTGGAAGCTCTTCTCGCTCATCAGCCCGGTCAACCATGGCCGCAATCCGGATATCTATCGTGTCGAGCCCTATGTGATCGCAGCCGACATCTATTCCGTGGAGCCGCGTCGCGGGCAGGGCGGCTGGACCTGGTATACCGGCTCCGCCGGCTGGTTCTATCGCGTCGCAACCGAGGGTATCCTCGGCGTCACCAAACGCGGCGACCGCCTGCATCTCGACCCGGCCCTGCCGCCGGAATGGGATGGCTATGAAGCGGAACTCCGCTTCGGCGAGGCGCTCTACCGCGTGAAGGTCGTGGCCGGTGGCAAGGACAAGGCGGTCAAGCTCAATGGCCGCAAGATCGGCAAGCCGGAAGAGGGCGTGCCGATCAAGCCGGACGGTGAACATGAAATCGTCGTAGAGCTTCCCAAACAGAAGTGAACCGATTAAAAAGGCGGGTGAAAAACCCGCCTTTCTTTTTGCTGCAATTCCTCTGGGGCGGTTGCAGTACAAGTTCATGCAATGGAGGCCGTCATGGCCAAGACTGATATTGCGCGCCGCGTCTACAATCACGCATGGAAGCTCGATCCCATCGTCCGCAGCCTTCTGGACACGGACTTCTACAAGCTTTTGATGCTGCAGATGATCTGGGGCCTCTACCCCAAGGTGGATGCAACCTTCTCGCTCATCAACCGCACCACTTCCGTGCGCCTTGCCGATGAGATCGATGAGGGCGAATTGCGCGCACAGCTCGACCATGCCCGCACACTGCGTTTCTCCAAGAAGGAAATGATCTGGCTGGCGGGTAACAGCTTCTATGGCCGCAAGCAGATTTTCCAGCCCGAATTCCTGAACTGGCTTCATGATTTCCAGTTGCCGGAATATGAGCTGCGCCGCAAGGATGGGCAGTACGAGCTGCATTTCCATGGCGCCTGGTCGCACACGACCATGTGGGAAATTCCCGCACTTGCCATCATCAACGAGTTGCGCTCGCGCGCGGCGATGAAAAACCTCGGTCCCTTCTCGCTCGATGTGCTTTATGCGCGCGCCAAGGCGAAGATGTGGAGCAAGGTCGAACGCCTGCG
The DNA here is from genome assembly GCF_041930145.1 of Brucella ciceri. Taxonomy (NCBI): domain Bacteria; kingdom Pseudomonadati; phylum Pseudomonadota; class Alphaproteobacteria; order Hyphomicrobiales; family Brucellaceae; genus Brucella; species Brucella ciceri. Next base: position 39,725 of record NZ_JBHEEV010000003.1, read on the forward strand.
CCAGCTTCCGGGCCTGAAGATTTCCGACTTCGGCACGCGCCGCCGCCATTCCTTCCTGTGGCAGCGCTGGTGCGTCGAGGCGCTGAAGGAAGGCATCGGCGATGCCTTTACCGGCACCAGCAATGTGCTTCTGGCCATGGATACGGACCTCGAAGCACTGGGCACCAATGCGCATGAATTGCCGATGGTGCTGGCGGCCCTTGCAAGGAATGACGATGAACTGCGTTCCGCGCCCTATCGCGTCCTGCAGGACTGGAACCGCTATTATGGCGGTAATCTCCTGATCGTGCTGCCCGATGCTTTTGGCACGGCGGCCTTCCTGCGCAATGCGCCGGACTGGGTTGCCGACTGGACCGGCTTCCGCCCCGACAGCGCCCCGCCCATCGAAGGCGGCGAGCGCATCATCGAATGGTGGAAGTCACGCGGCAAGGATCCGCGCGAAAAGCTGCTGATCTTTTCCGACGCGCTTGATGTGGATACGATCGAGGAAACCTATCGTCACTTCGAGGGGCGCGTGCGCATGAGCTTCGGCTGGGGCACCAACCTCACCAATGATTTCGCGGGCTGCGCCCCGAAGGAAATCGAAGGGCTGAACGCCATCTCCCTCGTCTGCAAGGTGACGGATGCCAACGGCCATCCAGCGGTCAAGCTTTCCGATAATCCGCAAAAGGCGACCGGCCACCCCAAGGAAGTGGCGCGCTATCTCAAGTTCTTCGGAAATGAGGAACGGGTGGAGCAGCTCGTCCGCGTGTGACGAGCTGCAACGCGCTTTAATCCTTTGTTTTGACGCGCATCCCGAAAACCGTTTCACCCTTTTCGGGATGCGCTGCTATTCCATCAGCCGTGCGGTGCCGGAAACGCGGATGGAACCGCCGCGCTCATTGCCGATCTGGGCGCGCAGGTGCGACGGGCTGCCCATATCCTCGCCCTGAAAGACTTCGATCTCACCGCCATGCGGCCAGCCGCTGTCGCGCAGATAAGCGGCAAAGGCAGCGGTCGCGGCACCGGTGGCCGGGTCTTCATAAACGCCGCCCGATGCAAACGGATTGCGGCTGTGGAAGCGTCTCGGCGTCTCGGAATAGATGAGCAGGATCGTCGTCCAGCCCTGCCGGTTCATCAGGGTGCGCCCGCGCGCCATGTCGTAATGCATCGAGGCGAGCCTCTCGCGGGAACGAAGCGGCAGCACGATATGGTCCGCACCGGCGTGGATCAGCGCGGGAGCAAGACCGGGCGCCAGATCGTCCTTTTCAAAGCTGAACAGCGCCAGCGCTTGCTCCACTTCCGCATCGTTGGCAGCGCGCTGGCGGGTTGGCGGCGATTGCAGGCTGGCGGCGAACAACTCGCCTTCCTTGCGGCCATCGACGCTGATATCGCCATTGTTGAGCTTGAGCGCGAAACGCCCGTCGCCCTCGCGCATGGCCAGCGCCGCGCCGAGCGCAATGGTGGCATGGCCGCAGAACGGAACTTCCATTTCCGGCGCAAAATAACGAACGCGCCAGCTGTCGCCTTCCGGCGCGGCAAAGGCGGTTTCGGAAAAGCCGACATCCTTGGCGATCTTCTGCATGTCTTGCGGGGAGGGCAGGTGATCGGCAATCAGCACTCCAGCGGGATTGCCGCCCTGATTGCCTTGCGAAAAGGCTGCAATGCGCAACACGTCCATGGTTTCTCCTCGCCAGTCTGATTCGTGTCCCGCCCCTCCCTATAAAGAGCGTGAAATGTGGCTGGTCAAGCTGTCTGTCGGCTAGCGGAAACTATCAACAGCATGGGCCGCTCCATTTCCTCCGACAGCCCCGGCCATGCTTCGATCTGCTCCGCGGAGGGGCGCCATTCCTCCAGGCGATTGATGGCAAATCCTGTATCGATCAGGGCGTTGACCGTGGTGCTGAGACGACGGTGATATTTGATGACGCCTTCGGCCAGCCAGTCGGTCCGCCGCTCGCCCTCCACGGCATAATGATCGACAGGCCAGTGCTTCCCGCCATTCTGGTCTTCGATCCAGCCCGGCGCCAGCGGTGCCATGAAAATCGGATGCTCGATCGTGAATACGAAACGGCCTTCCGGCCGCAAAGCCGCACGGATCGTTTTCAAAAGGCGCGGGAAATCGCGAATATAATGAAACGCCAGCGAACTATAGACGAGATCGAAGCTCGCTTCGGGAAGTTCCAGCTCTTCCATGTCCGCCTGAACATAGCGGACAGCGTCATCCGGCGTATCGCGGCGCGCGCGTTCGAGCATGTTTTCCGAAAGGTCGTAACCGATGACAGAGGCCGCGCCCTGTTTGCGGGCGAAGCGGGCGAACCAGCCGAAACCGCAACCGAGATCGGCGACATCGCGGCCTGTCAGGTCGGGCAGAAGGGAACGTACAAAGGGCCATTCCGGTGCGCCGTCCAGCCCGTGTACCGAGCGCGGCAACTGGCTGTAGGCTGTGAAGAAATCGTCGCGGTCATAAATGTTCTGGGCCATGGTCTATCGTTCGGTCAGTGCGAGTTTGGCCCCGAGCGCGATGAAGGCGGCTGCAAAGCTGCGGCGCATCCATGCAAGCACGGCGGGGCGTGAGATGATCTGGTTACGGACGGCAGCGGCAAAGACGCCGTAGATCGCAAACACCACGAATGTCATGGCCATGAAGACGAGCGACAGTTCCACCATGCGCGCCACCGTTGCGCCCTGCTGCGTATTCACGAATTGCGGCAGGAAGGCAAAGAAGAATATCGACAGTTTGGGGTTGAGAAGGTTGACGAGGATCGCAGACCGGATGACTTCCCGGTCTGAACGCGGCGCGTCATCGGTCTCGATTTTCAACGTGCCGTGCTCCTTGAGCGTCATCCAGGCCATATAGAGCAGATAGGCGACGCCCGCATATTTCATCAGCTCGAAAGCCAGTGCGCTGGCATGGAGCAGGGCAGCAAGCCCGGTCACGGCAGCCAGCATGTGCGGCACGATGCCAAGCGTGCAGCCGAGCGCGGCAATGACCGATGCGCGTGCGCCACGGGACAGGCCTGCCGCAAGCGTTACCAGCACGCCGGTGCCCGGCGAGGCAACTATGATGAAGGATGTCAGCAGAAATTCGATGCTCATGATGCGTCAGCTTTCCTTTGCGCATTGTCCGCGCAAAACCGCTTCGCACTTTTGCTGGAAATGCCCTTACTGGTAATGGCGAACTGGCAATGCTCCTGCGGGCATCATGTCACGGCTTTGCCGTGCGTCAATCCTTCATCTCATGCGCCCATGGCGGGTTTGCCCCTGCGCGGGCGACGGTTACGGCAGCAGCCCGCACCCCTAGCGCGACGACGGAATGAATCTGGTCTTCGGTAAGGTCCTCGAGCGCATCCTTGTCGAGTAGGCCCTGATTGTGAAGGCTGGCGAGAATGCCCGCATTGACCGTATCGCCTGCGCCAACCGTGTCGACCACGTCCACTTTCACGCCGGGCACGCGCACGGTTGCCCGCGCCGTATAGGCATCGGCCCCATGCGCACCCTTGGTGATGACCACCAGTTTAGGCCCAAGCTTCAGCCATTCGGCGGCGATTTCATCGTGGCTGCCCTTTTCGCCGAACCAGTCGAGGTCTTCGTCGGAAAGCTTGACGATATCGGCAAGCGCGATCATGCGCCTCATGCGGGCCAGATGCCTTTCGCGGTCAGTGATGAAGCTGGTGCGGATATTCGGATCGAGGAACATGACCCGCTTAGGCGCCTCGCGCGTCATCAGCGCCTCATAGACACTGCCGCACGGCTCGGAAAACAGGCTGATGCAGCCGAACAGCATGGCGTCGACGGCGTCGTCGACATAGGGCATGTCGCTCTCGGCCAGCATGCGGCCCGCCGTGTTCTCGTCGTAGAAGGCGTAGCGGGCCTGCCCATCCACCAGGCGCACGAAAGCCAGCGTCGTCGGACGATCCGAGATGGCGGCGAAGGAATAATCAACATTGGACCGCGCCAGCGTGTCGCGCAGTATCTCGCCGAAAAAATCCGACGAGATGCCGGAGAAAAATCCGGTCGGAACGTCGAGACGCCCAAGCGCGATGGCCGTATTGAAAACCGAACCGCCTGCAAAGGGCTGAAACGCGGTCTCGCCCGCTGCGGTTTCACGGGGCAGCATGTCGATCAGGGATTCACCGCAGCAAAGGATCATCGGTCGTTTCTCTGGTTCTAAATCGATTGAATGGAGATAAACAAAAAGCGCGGAGAATTTCAATCTCCGCGCCTTGCATGGTGTCAGACGTGCTGGCCGCCATTGATATGGATTTCCGAGCCGGTCACATAGGATGAGGCTTCGGAGCAAAGGAAGTATATGGTTTCCGCCACTTCCGATGTCTTGCCGAGGCGGCGCATGGGAAGCTGTTCCACCAGCTTGTCGGTTCCCGGCGAAAGGATCGCCGTATCGATCTCGCCCGGCGCGATGGCATTGACGCGAATGCCATAGGGGCCGAAATCGGATGCCATCTCGCGGGTAAGCGCGGCGAGTGCGGCCTTGGATGTCGCATAGGCTGTGCCAGCGAAGGGGTGTACGCGGCTGCCAGCTATCGAGGTCACATTGACGACCGAGCCTTGCGCCGCTTCCAGTTCCTTGAACAGGCCGCGTGCCAGCATGATCGGGGCCATGAAGTTCACCTGAAACACGTCGCGCCAGACTGCCATCGGCGTTTCGATGGAATTCATGCGGCGTCCGCCTTCCGCCTTGGGCGAAATGCCGGCATTGTTGACCAGTGCATGAAGCTTGCTGCCATCGGCTTCGAGACGGCGCCGGATTTCGGCAATTGCCTTGCCGACATCCTCCTGATCGGCGAGGTCCACCTTGATGTGATCTTCCGGGCCAGCCGGCCACGGGCAATTGTCGGAAAAATCCTGTCGCGAGCAGGTGATGACGCGCCATCCGGCGCGCGAAAAGCGCTTCACTGTCGCGTGGCCGATACCACGGCTGGCGCCGGTCAGGACCAGCGTCTTGCGTTCGGCATCTGCCTTGGAAGTATCGGAACCGGCAACGTCTGTTTTGGTGACTGGGGACATGGAAACCTCGCTCTCCGATCTTGAATAGACCAAGCCGCTCAAGATTTCGAGGGGAATCGGAGCACATTCTGAAAAGTGAGAGCTACTGCGCGGTTCACCAGTTCCCGATGAGAGAAATTCATCGGGAACCGGCGCTCATGGCTTGCTCAGCGCGGAACGTATTGCTCCAGCTCCGGCAACAGGACGACGCTTTCCTGCTCGTTTGGATCGGTTCGCGCTATTATGGCTGTCGCGGGCTTGTCGCTGAGATTGGCGGGAAGATGCGGGACGCCTGCCGGAATGTAGAACATCTCCCCTTCGCGAACGATGACATGCTCCTCAAGCTTTTCGCCGAACCAGCAATGTGTTTCGCCGGAAAGCGCATAGATCGCCGTCTCGTGGGAAGCATGAAGATGGGCCTTGGCGCGGGCACCCGGCGGGATGGTCAGAAGATGCATGCAAATGCCTTCCGAACCGACAGTTTCGGCTGCAATTCCTTCAAAATAATCAAGGCCCTGTTTCCCGGAATAAGTGTTTCCGGGACGGACGATCCGGCAGACCGGTTTCGATGAACTATTCATTCTCTGCCTTCCTTCTAAAATGACTTTTGTTGCTAAGGTCTATTGCGAGTTCCCCATTATGATATCGAGCAGTGTCGTGGATTTTCCCGATTGTTGCGGTTGTCCGCCGCCGATATCGCCGGGGGGCAACGGACGGAAATCGTCGTTGGCATTGGCCGGGTAGGCCACGGCACCGGGCTGCTGGACGGTGCCGCGCATCGTGGAATCCGGCGCAGGCGGCCAATAGCCGTCATCGCCATTACCCGCCATCGGCTGGCCGCCATAGGGATCCTGCGGCATCATGCCCGGGTCGTAGGGCGCATTCGGGTCGATGCCGTCGCTGCCGCCGGGGACGATGTTCTGGATGTCGTAATGGCCGGGAAGCTCGGCGATCGGCACGCCCTTGTGCGCTTCCTTCATGAAGCTTTTCCAGGCCGCGACCGGCAAGGTCGCTCCGAACACACGCTTCATGCCCTTGCCATCGTCATTGCCGAACCATACGCCGGTCGTGAGGTTGGCGGTATAGCCGACGAACCATGCATCGCGGAAATTCTGGCTGGTGCCGGTCTTGCCTGCGGCGGGCCAGCCGAAGGCGGCGCGCTTTGCCGTCCCGTCTTCGACGGTGCGCCGCAGCATCGCGTTCATCATGCCGACATTGCGCTCGTCGATGACGCGCGGTCCGACGCCATCTTCCTTCTGGTAGAGAACCTTGTCCTCGGAATCGGTCACTTTGGTTATGAAATAGACCGGCGCGCGATAGCCGCCATTGGCAAATGGCACATAGGCATCGGTCAGTTCCAGCAATGTCACTTCCGATGTGCCAAGCGCCAGCGAGGCATTGGCCTCGAGTTTCGATTGAACACCCAGCCTGTGCGCCGTGTCGATCACGGTCTGCGGGCCGACTTCCATGACGAGCTGTGCGGCGACGGAGTTCAGCGAGTGGGAAAGTGCTGTGGCCAGCGTCACCTGCCCCATATATTTGCCGTTGTCGTTGCTGGGGGTCCATTTACCGATGCGGACCGGTGCGTCGTTGCGCACGGAGTCCGGTGTGCGGCCCTGTTCAAGCGCCGTCAGATAGACGAAGGGCTTGAAGGAGGAGGCGGGCTGGCGGCGGGCATCCGTCACACGGTCGAACTGGCTGGTGGCATAATCGACCCCGCCGACCATGGCGCGAACCGCGCCGGTGCTGTCGATGGAAACCAGCGCGCCCTGGCTCGCATTCATCTTTTTGCCGTTCTGGGAAATCTGGTCCTTGATAGCGTCTTCGCCCGCGCGTTGCAGGTTGAGATCGATCGTGGTCTGAACGGTAATGTCGTCCTTCGCCTCACCGATCAGTTCGGGCAGCGCGGCCACCACCTTGTCGGCGACATAGTTTTCCGAACCTTGCCAGTAGGAAGGCGCCCGTGTCGGCGGTTCGCTTTCGGCGATGGCCATCTGGCTGTCGTCGATCATGCCTTCTTCACGCATCGCGCCCAGCACCAGCTTGGCGCGCGCGGCGGCGGCTTCCGGATCGCGGGCCGGTGACAGGCGCGACGGAGCCTTCAGGAGACCGGCCAAGGTCGCCGCTTCCATAAGGTTCACCTCCTTGGCGGACTTGTTGAAATAACGCCGCGAGGCTGCATCGACGCCGAACGCGCCAGAACCGAGATAAACCCGGTTCAGATACATCTCCAGAATCTGGTCCTTGGTGTATTTGTGCTCGAGCCACAGGGCGAGCATGACTTCCTGTACCTTGCGTTCCAGCGTGCGGTCGGGCGAGAGAAACAGGTTCTTGGCAAGCTGCTGCGTGAGCGTCGAGCCGCCCTGAACGGCGCGACCAGAAACGACATTGGTTACAACCGCGCGGGCAAGGCCGATGGGGTCGATGCCGAAATGCGAATAGAAGCGGCGGTCCTCGATGGCGATGACCGCCTTCGGGATGAAAGGAGACATCTCCTGCAGGCTGACCGCCTCGCCGCCGGTCGTGCCGCGATTGGCGATCAGGTTGCCGTTGACGTCGACAATGCGCACATTGGGCGGACGGTCGGGAATGGCCCAGTCGGTCGTCGGTGGCATCTTGGCCGCGAAATAGACCAGCATGCCCGCAAAGGCGATGCCGCCCCACAGACCCAGCACCAGGCACCAGTAGATCGAGCGGCGCACAAAGCCGAAGAAGCCGCGCGGCTTCTTCTTGCCGCGGCGCGACGCGCGCGGTTCCGGTCTATCCGATTGCCTGCGTCGGCGCTGCTGCGAGCGAGCCATGCGGTCCTCCTCGTCGACGCGAAAAACCTCATCGTCTTTTTTCTCTTCGCCACCGAAGGAAGGTTCGATGCGCCGGTTTTTGTCGTCACGCGATGCCATGTCAGTCTGGAGCCGCCCACCCGATTGCCGGTCCATGCCGTCATGCGGACCGGTCATTTTGAACAATGTCTGCGTGCTTTACGGGGTTTTGCGCCGCAAAAGCAAATAGGGCCTAATGCGGTGCAGGGTAAATGCGGCAGTTTAAAGGGACGTAAATCTTCAATGCACAAAAAAAGGCCCCACCGGAGTGGGGCCCTTCACAATCACAAGCTGCCTGGAGCTTAGAACTTGTATGCGACGCCGAGGCGAACTTCGTTGGTCTTGAAGTCCTGATTGATGTTCAGGCCACCGAAGTCGATGTCCTTGTCGCCGTAGTCGGTGTAGCGATATTCAAGGCGAACGATCAGGTTGTCAGTCGCGGCGTAATCCACGCCGGCACCTGCGGTCCAGCCGGTGAGCGTCTTGCTTTCGGAGAAGCTGCCGATATTGTCGATGCTGCCGCTGTTCTTGATGTTGCCGAAGGCCACACCGCCAGCAAGGTAAGGCATGAAACGGTCAACCGCATAGCCGACGCGAGCGCGAACGGCGCCGGACCAGCGAAGCTTGGTTTCGAAATCGCCAACTGGGACGCCGCCGGCGAATACGTCGATATCCTTGGAGACGTCGTTATAGGTCACGTCACCGTCGATACCGAGAACGACGTTGTTGCCGAGGTCGAAGTTATAACCGGCATAAACGCCGCCGAGGAAACCATCCGGCTTGACATTGCCATAGCTGAACACATCGCCGTCGAAGTTCGACTTGCCCCAGCCGTAGCCGATCTGGCCACCAATATAGGCGCCGGTCCAGGTGAAGGACGGAGCGACTACAACAGGAGCTGGTTCCTGTTCGATGACGGCGTCGGCAGCCTTTGCGCCCGTAGCGGCCACAAGGGCGACAGTCGATGCAAGAAGAAGGGCCTTGAGCTTCATGATAAACCTCCTGAAGGAAAGTCTCAGAACCAATATTTATCCCCAATATAAGCGATTGCTGTCAAAAGTCTGTAGCAAACGGGACACAGCAAGGGGAATGTCGCCCCCGCAGTACACGTTCCCGTGATCCGCTTGTGATGAGTCTCGACCGGAGACAGGCGCAATATGGCGCAGGCAGGCGCAAGTTCTTCGGGATGTGATTATGCCGCCATTCAGGTTATAGAGGGCAGGAAAACTTGCGGGGAACATGGAAATGCATGGCACGACGGGCGTAAGGGAGCGGGTCGACTGGGTCGATATTGCAAAGGGCATCTGCATCATCTTCGTGGTCATGATGCATTCGACGCTCGGCGTGGAGAAGGCTGCCGGCGCGCAAGGCTGGATGCACTATGTGGTGGCCTTCGCCAAGCCCTTCCGCATGCCAGATTTCTTCATGATTTCAGGCCTGTTCCTCGGTCTCGTCATCGACCGGCCCTGGCGGCGCTATCTCGACCGCAAGGTGGTGCACTTCCTCTATTTCTACATTCTTTGGCTGACGATCCAGTTCGCATTCAAGGCACCCGGCATCGCCAGCGAAGCCGGAATTTCGGGCGTGGTGAATGCCTATCTGATGGCTTTCATCGAGCCGTTCGGCACGCTCTGGTTCATCTATATCCTGCCCGTTTTCTTCATTGCGACAAGGGCTTTGAAGCGCGTTCCGGTGGGGGTGACCTTTACGGTGCTGGCACTGCTGGAAATCCTGCCGATCCATACGGGCTGGGTCATGGTGGACGAATTCTGCTCGCGGTTCGTCTATTTCTATGCGGGCTACGCCTTTGCTCCCGCCATCTTCCGGGTTGCAGACTGGCTGCGCCAGCGACCGCTCATCGGCATTGCCGGACTGCTCGTCTGGGGGCTCGTCGAATATATGCTCGTCTTCATGCCGGTGCCGGAAAGTCTCGCCGCGCTGATATCGCCGGCAGGTGATCTTCTGGACGGACGCGGCGCGGTCAGCGATCTGCCGGTCGTCTCACTCCTGCTGGGTCTGGTGGGGGCGCTGGCGATCATCTCCATCTCCTCGCTCCTGAGCCTTCTGCCAGCTGGCAGCTGGCTGCATCGGGGCCTGAGCTGGCTCGGCGCGCATTCGATCGTCGTCTATCTCGCTTTCTTCCTGCCGATGGCCATTGCCCGCACGGTGCTGCTGAAACTCGGCGTCGGCGATATCGGCACCGTCTCGCTTCTGACCACGGCAAGCGGCGTCGTCGGTCCGGTCATTCTTTATGGCCTTATCCAGTGGAGCGGCTACGGTCGGTTTCTGTTCCGCCGTCCGGCCTGGGCCTATATCGATGAGGTTCCGCAAAAGAAAACGGCGGCTGCCGCCGCCGTTTGATGGTTGGAGAGCTTTTCACGCAAGCCTCAGCTATGCGCGAAAATATCGTCTTCCGGCCAGCCCATGAGATCGAGTTCCGAGCGTGTCGGCAGGAACTTGAAGCAGGCTTCGGCCTGCTTGGCACGGCCGTCGCGTTCAAGCCGCTGCTCAAGCACGGCTTTCAGGCGATGCAGGTAAAGCACGTCAGAAGCCGCATATTCGAGCTGCGCCGCCGACAGTGTCTCCGCCGCCCAGTCCGACGATTGCTGCTGCTTGGAAATCGAAACGTCGAGAAGCTCGTTGCAAAGCTCCTTCAGGCCGTGACGGTCCGTATAGGTACGGGTCAGCTTCGATGCGATCTTTGTGCAGAACACGGGCTGCGGCATGGTGCCGAATGTGTGCGCCAGCACGGCCAGATCGAAGCGACCGAAATGAAAGATCTTGGTGATCGAGCGATCTTTCAGAAGCTTGACCAGATTTGGCGCTTTCTTTTGTCCTGCTTCGATCTGGATCACATCCGCCGTACCGTCGCCGGGCGAAATCTGTACCACGCAAAGCCGGTCGCGATGCGGATTCAGGCCCAGCGTTTCGGTATCGATGGCGACCGCATCGACCTGATAATGATGGAGGTTCGGCAAATCGTTCTTATGAAAACGGATTGTCATTTAACTGTCCTTATTTGGCGGCGATAGCCGCCATGATGCGTGCCCTACTTGGCGGCGATAGCCGCCATGATACGCGCCCATGAGCGCTGTCCCTTATGGAAGGAGTTCAGCTCGTATTTTTCGTTGGGCGAATGGATGCGGTCATCTTCGAGACCGAAGCCGACCAGCAGCGACTCCATGCCGAGGAACTTGTCGAAATCGCCGACAATCGGGATCGAGCCGCCCATGGCGATCAGCACGGCTGGCTTCGGCCATTCGTCGGAAAGCGCGTCCTTAGCCTTGGAAACGAGCGGTGAATCATAGGGCAGCTGGATGGCTGGCGAGCCGCCATGCGGATGGAACTCCACCGAGCAGTCGGCGGGCACGCGTTCCTTGACGAAGGTGCGGAAGGATTCGCGAATCTTGACCGGGTCCTGGCTGTGGACGAGGCGGAACGAAACCTTGGCGGAAGCCTGTGCGGCGATGACTGTCTTGAAGCCTTCTCCGGTATAGCCGCCGGTAATGCCGTTGACTTCCGCCGTTGGGCGCGCCCATGTCAGTTCCAGCACGCTGCGGCCTTTCTCACCGGACGGGATGGAAAGTCCAATCGGACCGAGGAAATTTTCCGCCGTGCGGCCGAGGCTTTCCCACGACTTCAGGATCTGCGTCGGGGTTTCTTCCACGCCCTCGTAGAAGTCAGGCACCGTCACGCGCCCGGTTTCGTCGTGCAGGTCAGCCAGAATCCTGGTCAGGATATGGATCGGGTTTGCCGCAGCTCCGCCGAAGAAGCCGGAATGCAGATCGCGGTCTGCTGCCTTGATGACGATTTCTTCGCCCACGAGGCCACGCAGGCCAACGCTGATCGCAGGCGTTTCCGCATCCCACATGGCCGTGTCGCAGACAAGCGCCACATCGGCTTTCAGTTCCTGCTTGTTGGCGTCGAGGAAAGGCTTGAGCGAGGGCGAACCGGATTCTTCCTCGCCTTCAAACAGCAGCGTTACCTTGACCGGCAGATTGCCATTCACTGCCTTATAGGCCCGGCAGGCTTCCACAAAGGTCATGAGCTGGCCCTTGTCGTCGGATGTGCCGCGCCCGGTCAGTATCTTGCGGCCGTTTCCCACATCCTTGATCGCAGGCTCGAACGGGTCGTTTTCCCAAAGATTGAGCGGGTCGACCGGCTGCACGTCATAATGGCCGTAGAACAGCACATGCGGGGCATCGGGTGTCGCGCCTTCTTGATGGGCAACCACCATCGGATGGCCGGGCGTATCGCGCACGCTCGCATCGAAGCCGATCGTCTTCAAATCCTCGACCAGCCATTCGGCGGCCTTGCGGCAATCGGCCTTGTAGGCCGGATCGGTGGAAATCGACTTGATCCGCAGGAGATCGAACAAGCGATCGAGGCTCTTGTCGAGATTGTTGTCGAGATGGGCGAGGACTTTGTCGAGCGATGGCGCAGACGATTGCTGGGACATGAAGATTTCCTGACGAGTCGTAACGTAAACTGGCGGCACACTACAACCAGCGTCGTCAAGAAGAAACCCAATTTGAAGGAAAGCCGTTCTCCGAAAAATGAATTGGCCGTTACGGTGAGGGGGTTACCGTAACGGCCATATCACTACACTCAAAGCGGCAGCCCGGAGAGGGGAAATGAGGCTGCCGCTAACATCCGGCATCCAACGGGGGACGGGTCAGAAAACCGGCGACCGACGAACTGTCGATGACCTGAATTTGGCCTTTCAACTGTGGCTATTCAAGGGCGTGGAAGATTACAAATCTGTAACAAACCCGTTATCGCGACGTGATCGGTTTCTTTCACGTGGACGGTTGTTTCTCCTGACAAGGGAGCGGTTTCCTTTGGCGCCGCTTTCCTCTAATTCTACCGTATGAAAAAAGGCGATCATCTCTTTCTCGTTGACGGCTCGGGTTACATTTTCCGCGCCTATCATGCCCTGCCACCGCTGACCCGCAAGACGGACGGTCTGCCGGTTGGCGCCGTCTCGGGCTTCTGCAACATGTTGTGGAAGCTCCTGAAGGATGCGCGCAACACGGATGTGGGCGTGGTGCCGACCCATTTCGCGGTTATCTTCGACTATTCGTCGAAGACCTTCCGCAACGAGCTTTATCCCGATTACAAGGCCAACCGTACCGCGCCGCCGGAAGACCTGATCCCGCAGTTCGGTCTCATCCGTCAGGCGACGCGCGCCTTCAACCTGCCCTGCATCGAGAAGGAGGGTTTCGAGGCCGACGACCTGATCGCGACCTACGCCCGCATTGCGGCGGAAGCGGGCGGCGATGTCACCATCGTCTCGTCCGACAAGGACCTCATGCAGCTCGTGACGCCAAGCGTGTCGATGTATGACAGCATGAAGGACAAGCAGATTTCGATCCCGGAAGTGATCGAGAAATGGGGCGTTCCGCCGGAAAAGATGATCGACCTGCAATCGCTGACCGGCGACAGCACCGACAATGTGCCGGGCATTCCCGGCATCGGCCCAAAGACCGCGGCGCAGTTGCTGGAGGAATTCGGCGATCTCGACACGCTTCTGGCCCGCGCCTCGGAAATCAAGCAGAACAAGCGCCGCGAGAATATTCTGGCCTTTGCCGACCAGACCAAGATTGCGCGCGAACTGGTGACGCTCAAGAACGACGTGCCGCTGGATGTCGATCTGGACGGGCTTGTGCTGGAGCCGCAGAACGGGCCGAAACTGATCGGTTTCCTCAAGGCCATGGAATTCACCTCGCTTACGCGCCGTGTTGCCGAGGCGACCGATACGGATGCTTCCTCGGTGGAGCCGAGCCATGTGGAGACCGGCTGGGGCGCCGATGCGTCCACTGCCGACCTTCACGGGCCGGACATGGATATCCCGCCAAAGGCGGATGGCGAAGTGACGGTCGTGGCCGTGACGGCGACGGTGTCCGTTTCCACGACAGAAGCCGGCTACACACCGACAGCGCTTGCCGACAAACGCGCGGAAGCGGCGCGTGCGCAAAAGGTCGATACCAGCGCCTATACCTGTATTCGCGATATCGCGACATTGAAGCTGTGGCTCGCCGAAGCAGTGGAAACCGGCCTCCTGGCTTTCGACACGGAAACCACTTCCGTTGATCCGATGCAGGCGGAACTCGTCGGCTTTTCGCTGGCGCTTGCGCCGGGCAGAGCCGCTTACATTCCGCTTCAGCACAAATCCGGTGCGGGCGATCTGCTGGGCGGCGGCATGGTGGAGGGACAGATTCCGCTGGGCGAGGCGCTGGCCGCCTTGAAGGCGGTGCTTGAGGACGCCTCGGTCCTCAAGATCGCGCAGAACATGAAATATGACTGGCTGATCATGCGGCGCTATGGGATCAACACCGTGTCGTTCGACGATACGATGCTGATTTCCTACGTGCTGGATGCAGGCACCGGCAGCCACGGCATGGACCCGCTGTCCGAACGCTGGCTCGGTCATACGCCGATTGCCTACAAGGACGTGGCAGGCAGCGGCAAGAGTTCGGTCACGTTCGATATGGTCGATATCGACCGGGCGACGGCCTATGCGGCGGAAGATGCCGATGTCACACTGCGCCTCTGGCAGGTGTTGAAACCGCGCCTCGCCGCAGAAGGGCTGATGTCGGTTTATGAACGTCTCGAGCGTCCGCTGGTCGATGTGCTGGCGCGCATGGAAGAGCGCGGCATCGCCGTCGACCGTCAGGTGCTTTCGCGTCTTTCCGGCGATCTGGCGCAGGCTGCTGCGGCCTATGAAGACGAGATCTACGAACTGGCAGGCGAGAGGTTTACCATCGGTTCGCCCAAGCAGCTTGGTGACATTCTCTTCGGCAAGATGGGCCTGCCCGGCGCATCCAAGACCAAGACCGGCCAATGGTCCACCTCCGCGCAGGTGCTGGAAGACCTTGCCGCCGAGGGTCACCCGCTGCCCCGCAAGATCGTGGACTGGCGACAGCTCACCAAGCTCAAATCCACCTATACCGATGCGTTGCCGGGGTTCATAAACCCTGCAACCAGACGCGTTCATACATGTTATGCGATGGCGTCCACCTCGACCGGTCGCCTGTCGTCATCCGATCCCAACCTGCAGAATATTCCGGTGCGCACCGCAGAGGGCCGCAAGATCAGGACGGCCTTCATCGCCGAACCCGGCAACAAGCTGATCTCTGCAGACTACAGCCAGATCGAGCTGCGTGTGCTGGCGCATGTCGCAGATATCGCGCAACTGAAGCAGGCCTTTGCAGACGGCATCGACATTCACGCCATGACCGCATCCGAGATGTTCGGCGTGCCGGTCGAGGGTATGCCTTCGGAAGTGCGCCGCCGCGCCAAGGCGATCAATTTCGGCATCATCTACGGCATTTCAGCCTTCGGTCTGGCGAACCAGTTGTCGATCCCGCGCGAAGAAGCCGGACAATATATCCGCACCTATTTCGAGCGCTTCCCCGGCATCAAGGATTACATGGAAGCAACCAAGGCCTTTGCGCGCGAGCATGGCTATGTCGAAACCATTTTCGGCCGCCGTGCGCACTACCCGGATATCAGGGCCTCGAATCCGCAGATACGCGCCTTCAACGAGCGCGCCGCCATCAATGCGCCGATCCAGGGTTCTGCGGCCGACATCATTCGCCGTGCCATGATCCGCATGGAAGATGCCTTGGCGAAGGAAAAGCTTGCTGCCCGCATGCTTTTGCAGGTGCATGACGAACTGATCTTCGAAGTTCCGGAAAATGAAGTCGAAAAGACCGTTTCCGTGGTTCGTCATGTCATGGAAAATGCGGCCATGCCTGCCGTCTCGCTTGCAGTGCCGCTGCATGTCGATGCGCGTGCAGCGCATAACTGGGATGAGGCGCATTGAGGTTTGGCCGGTTGACCTGAGCGGCCCAACCCTATAGGGAAGCATTAATTCTGTTGCTTCGGTGGTCGTCAGGGGAGTCGTGGACATGTGGTTCGCGACCAATGGGTATACGGCTTGAGAAGCTTTTTTCGTGAAAGTGGTTCATGTCTTTGCCCGAAACCATCGCTCCGGCTCTGTCCGGAGCATTAGCCGCTCGCGGTTATAATACGCTCACCGCCGTTCAAAATGCCGTTCTGGCATCCGAAACGCTCGATGCCGATCTTCTCGTTTCCGCACAGACCGGATCGGGCAAGACGGTCGCATTCGGCCTTGCAATGGCCAATACCATCCTCGAAGACGAACTGCGTTTCGGCGATGCCGGTGCGCCGCTTGCCATGATCATCGCGCCGACGCGCGAACTGGCGCTTCAGGTTCGCCGTGAGCTGGAATGGCTCTATGCCGATACCGGCGCGCGCATCGCATCCTGCGTCGGCGGCATGGATATCCGCACCGAACGCCGTGCGCTTGAACGTGGCGCCCATATCGTCGTCGGCACGCCGGGACGCCTGCGCGACCATATTACCCGCGATGCCCTCGATATGTCGGAACTGCGCGCGGTTGTTCTCGATGAAGCCGACGAAATGCTCGACATGGGCTTTCGCGAGGACCTCGAATTCATCCTCGGCGAAGCGCCGGAAGATCGCCGCACGCTGATGTTCTCGGCAACCGTGCCGAAGCCGATTGCCCAGCTTGCCAAGCGCTTCCAGAACGACGCGCTTCGTCTCACGGTCCAGAGCGAAACCAGCCAGCACGCCGACATCGACTATGTCGCCATGCCGGTGCCGCCGCATGAGCGCGATCACGCGATCATCAACACGCTGCTCTATTACGACAGCCAGAACTCGATCATTTTCTGCTCGACCCGCGAAGCGGTGAAGCACATGGCAAGCCGGCTTTCCAATCGTGGCTTTGCGGTGGTGGCACTGTCGGGCGAATTGAGCCAGGCAGAACGCAACAATGCGCTTCAGGCCATGCGCGATGGCCGCGCCCGCGTCTGCGTTGCAACCGACGTTGCCGCGCGCGGTATCGATCTGCCCAATCTCGACCTCGTCATCCACGCCGATCTGCCGAACAATCCTGAAACGATGCTCCACCGTTCGGGCCGCACCGGCCGCGCCGGTCGCAAGGGCACCTGCGTGCTGGTTGTGCCGTTCTCGCGCCGCCGCACGGCCGAGCGCCTTCTGCACATGGCAAAGCTCGATGCGCAGACGGTCCCCGCGCCAAGCATTGCTGCGGTTCAGGGCAAGACCAATGAGCGCATCCTGAATGCCGAAGTCTTCAACCAGCCGGTCGAAGAAGAATATCAGGATCTCCTGAAGGCGCTGACCGAGCGTTATACGCCCGAACAGATTGCGAGTGCCTTCCTCAACCGCGAAGTGGCTTCCTACCCCGCAGCCGAAGAAGTTTCCGACGCGCCGGTGCATCCGGTTGGCGGCAAGAAGCCCCGGGATCGTTTTGAAAAAGGTGAGCGTTCTGACCGTGGCGACCGCTTCGAGCGTCGTGATCGTGGCGAACCGGGCGAACGTTTCGACCGCAATGCTCAGTTTGACGGCGTGTGGTTCTCGGTTTCCGCAGGTCGCAAGCATCGCGCCGATCCGAAATGGCTGCTGCCGCTGATCTGCAAGGCGGGCGATGTTTCCAAGCGCGATGTCGGATCGATCAAGATTTTCGACAATGAAACCCGCTTCGAAATCACAGCCTCCAAGGCTGACGAGTTCCGCCGTTCGGTCGAAGAACGCGGCACTGGCGAAAAGGGTCTCGTGATCCGCACCGCTGTTGCAGGTGCAGGCGGCGACGCTGCCCCGCGCGAAGGCAAGGGCGGTTTCAAGCCGCGCGGCGAGAAGTTCAAGGAAGGCGGCTTCCGCGACGGCTACAAGAGCGACGGCTACAAAGGCGACCGCTCGAAGGGCGACAAGTGGGACAAGCCGCGCGATTTCTCCCGTGGAGACGACTTCAAGAAAGACGGCTTCAAAAAGGGCGGTAAAAAGCCCGAAGGCGGCGGTTACAGCAAGAAGCGCCGCGGCGAATAAAAGTCTGAAATGAGAAAAGCCCCGGATTTCCGGGGCTTTCTTTATCAAACGTCCAGATTGGCGACGCTCAACGCGTTTTCCTGGATGAACTCGCGGCGCGGCTCCACTTCGTCGCCCATCAGGCGCGAGAACAAGGAATCCGCGTCGGTCGCATCCGTCACCTTGACCTGCAGCAGCGAACGCACATTCGGGTCAAGCGTGGTTTCCCAAAGCTGTTCGGCGTTCATTTCGCCCAGGCCTTTGTAGCGCTGCAAGGTCAGGCCCTTGCGGCCGGTCGCGAAGATCGCATCGAGCAGAGCCATCGGACCGGAAAGCGTTTCCACCTTGTCCTTGCGGCGCAGCACCGGCGGTTCGGCAAAGACTTCCGAAAGGCGTGCAGCCACACGGTCGATCTGGCGGGCATCGGCAGAACCGAGCAGCGCCATGTCGAGAACGGCAATGTCCTTCACGCCGCGCACCATGCGCTCGAAGCGGTAACCACCATCTTCCGTCACATGGGCCGTCCAGCCACGCTCGGTTTCTTCCGAGATCATGTCGAGACGCTTTGCAACAATATCGGCGGAAGCTTGCGCGGTTGCATTGTCTTTCGAGGCATCCGGATTGAGCAGCCCGGCAATGGCCGCCTGTTCCACGACACGGCGGTCATAGCGCGTGTGAAGGCCGCCCAGAAGCTGACGCATGGTGCGTGCATCTTCCACCACCGAACGCAGGTCCGGCCCGGCGCGAACTTCGCCGCTTGCCATTTCCAGCGTGGCTTCTTCAAGTCCTGTCTCGATGAGGAAATCTTCGAAGGCCGCTTCGTTCTTGATGTATTGCGAGGACTTGCCGCGCGACACCTTATAGAGCGGTGGCTGCGCGATATAGATATGGCCGCGCTCGATCAGTTCCGGCATCTGGCGGAAGAAGAAGGTCAACAGCAATGTGCGGATATGCGCGCCGTCGACGTCAGCATCGGTCATGATGATGATCTTGTGATAGCGCAGCTTGTCCGGGTTGAAGCCGTGCGTTTCATCCTTGCCGATCGAGGTGCCAAGCGCGGTAATCAGCGTGCCAACCTGATCGGACGAGATCATGCGGTCGAAGCGAACGCGTTCCACGTTGAGAATCTTGCCGCGCAGCGGCAGGATGGCCTGGTTCTGGCGCGAACGGCCGCTCTTGGCGGAACCGCCTGCCGAGTCACCCTCGACAATGAAGATTTCGGACTTGGCCGGATCGCGTTCCTGACAGTCGGCAAGCTTGCCCGGAAGCGATGTCACGCTGAGATTGCTCTTGCGGGTGATGTCGCGGGCCTTGCGGGCGGCTTCACGGGCAGCGGCTGCCTGGATGACCTTCTCGACCACGGCCTTGCCGCCTGCCGGATGTTCTTCTAGCCATGTCGAAAGCGCTTCGTTGACGAGGCTTTCCACGACGGGGCGAACTTCCGAGGAAACCAGCTTGTCCTTGGTCTGCGACGAGAATTTCGGATCGGGAACCTTGACCGAAAGAACGGCGGTCAGGCCTTCGCGGCAGTCGTCACCGGTAAGCGTGACCTTTTCCTTCTTGGTCATGCCCGAAGCATCGGCATAGCCGGTCACCTGACGGGTCAGCGCACCGCGGAAACCGGCCAGATGCGTGCCGCCATCGCGCTGCGGAATGTTGTTGGTGAAGCACAGCACCTTCTCATGGTAGGAATCGTTCCACCACATGGCGACTTCGACCGTCATGCCGTCTTTTTCGCTGCGGATATAGATCGGCTCTTCCAGAAGCGGCTTCTTGCTCTGGTCGATATATTTCACGAATTCGACAAGCCCGCCGTCATAGTGCAGTTCGTGTTCCACCAGATCGGCGTGGCGGCGGTCGGCAAGCTTGATGCGCACGCCGGAATTGAGGAAGGCGAGTTCGCGCAGGCGACGCTCCAGCGTATCGAAATCGAATTCGACCATCGAGAAGGTTTCCGGCGAAGGCAGGAAGCTGACTTCCGTGCCGGTTTCACCGCCCGCATCACCCGTCACGACAAGCGGTGCATCGGCAACGCCATGCGTAAAACTCATCTCATGGATCTTGCCAGCGCGACGGATCTTCAGTTTCAGCCAGATCGACAGCGCGTTCACCACAGACACGCCGACGCCGTGCAGACCACCGGAAACCTTGTAGGAATTCTGGTCGAACTTGCCGCCGGCGTGAAGCTGGGTCATGATGACCTCGGCTGCCGAAACGCCTTCTTCCTTATGGATATCGGTGGGGATGCCGCGGCCATTGTCGGTCACGGTGCAGGACCCGTCCGGGTTGAGAGTGACGGTCACAAGCGTGGCATGTCCTGCCAGCGCTTCGTCGATCGCATTGTCCACGACCTCGTAGACCATATGATGCAGGCCGGAGCCGTCATCCGTGTCGCCGATATACATGCCGGGGCGCTTGCGAACGGCATCCAGACCTTTCAGAACACGAATGGAATCCGCGCCATATTCGGCGGGGGCTTCGGAATTCATCTCGGGCATCTCGCTCATGAAAATCTTTCGAAAAACGCGCTGCGAATGCAGCTTCAAAGATATGTCGAATCACGCGACAAACATGGCTTTAATATAGGTGCTAACGGCCATTTTTCCAAATTCTGGCGGTAAATTTGCCGGGGATTCCGGCAGTCTGTCCATATGAGGGCGATCCGGCTGCCGTCCGGCTTCTGGAACCGCCACAATTGACGCTTATATCTGGTCTGACGGGGGCGTTCTCGACCTGTTTAAAGCATGATCCGACCGGATTGTGCCTAAAGTGAAGCTGGAGCGGCGATCTGATCCCGTCAGATCGAAACGCGCTCCATGACGAAAGGAACGCTTGATGGAAATTGCGAATGTGAGCGACCGATCGGGACCGTTCGTGCCGCCTGCACCGCGTCCGCGGGAAAAGCCCGTGGGGCGTTTCGAGATGATGCGGGTCGTCTACAAGAACCCGCTCGAGCTTTGGGGCGAGCCTTCCTATAACGAGCGCTGGATTTCCGTCAGCTGGTTCGGCATGAAGACCATCATTGCCAACGATCCGGGGCTGATCCGTCATGTGCTGGTCGACAATGCCGCCAATTATCCCATGTCCGCCATCCGCCAGCGCGTGCTGCGTCCGCTGCTGCGCGACGGTCTGCTGACAGCCGAGGGGCAGGTGTGGAAGCGGTCGCGAAAGGCCATGGCTCCCGTTTTCACGCCGCGCCATATCGGCGGTTTTGCCGAGACCATGCGTGACCGGTCGCTTCGGTTCGCCGAGCGATACAAGACGCCCGGCACGATTACCGATGTCGCCCATGACATGACGCTCCTGACCTACGACATTCTCGCCGAAACCCTGTTTTCGGGCGAGATCGCGGGCGATCCCAATGATTTCGCCCATCAGATCGACAGGCTGTTCGAAACCATGGGCCGGGTTGATCCGTTCGATCTTCTGGGGCTGCCCGACTGGCTGCCGCGCTTCACGCGCCTGCGCGGACAGCAATCGCTGGGCTTTTTCCGCGAGCTGGTTTCAAACACCATCGCGCTACGCAAAGCCCGCATGGACAGGGGCGAGGACGTGCCGAGCGACTTTCTTACCCTGCTTTTGCGCGCCGAAGGACCAGATGGCTTGAGCCGCTCCGAGATCGAGGACAACATCATCACCTTCATTGGCGCTGGCCATGAGACCACCGCCCGCGCACTGGGGTGGACGCTCTATCTGCTCGCCAAGGCGCCCCGCGAGCGCGAGCGCATCGAGACGGAAATCGACGGCTTTTTTGCACGGGGCGGGCGTGATCTGCCGCCGCAGGACTGGCTGACGTCTCTGCCTTTCACGCGCGCGGCCTTCGAGGAGGCGATGCGGCTTTATCCGCCCGCTCCCTCGATCAATCGCGAAGCCGCGACCGACGATACATATGACGATCTGAAAATCCCGAAGGGCGCAACCGTGCTGGTCATGCCATGGGTCATTCACCGCCACAGGCTCTATTGGGATCAGCCGGATGCCTTCATGCCGGAACGCTTCTGGCCCGAAAACCGCGAGAGGCTAGACCGCTTTCAATATCTGCCGTTCGGGGCGGGTCCGCGCGTCTGCATCGGCGCGAGCTTTGCCTTGCAGGAGGCGGTGATAGCACTTGCCGTCCTGCTCGACGGCCGTCGTTTCGACGTGCTCGAAACGACAAGGCCTTGGCCGGTGCAAAAGCTCACCACCCAGCCGCAAGGCGGCCTGCCGATGAAGGTTTTGAAACGCTGATCAGCGCTTCAGACGCTCCCCGTGCCAGCGCAGGTGATCGCCCATGAAGGTGGAGATGAAGAAATAGGAATGGTCATAGCCTTCACGCATGTTGAGCGTGAGGGGAATGTCGGCTTTCCTGCAGGCTTCTTCCAGAAGCCATGGACGCAAGCCTTCATCGAGAAAGCCGTCGGCTGTACCCTGGTCGACCAGAAATTCCGGGAAGCGGTAACCATCCTCGATAAGCAGCGTGGCATCATAGCTACGCCAGGCCCGCTCTTCGGAGCCCAGATATTTTTCCAGCGCCGGTCTGGACCAGCCCGCCGTCGAAGGCTGAACGATGGGCGCGAAGGCCGAGGCCGACTTGAAGCGGTCCGGGTTTTTAAGTGCGATGGTCAGCGCGCCATGGCCGCCCATGGAATGACCGGTGATCGCCTGCCGCGCCATGTCGAGTGGAAATTCGCGCCCCACCAGATCGGTCAGTTCTTGCGTGATGTAGCTGTACATCTGATAGTTTTTGGCAAAAGGCTCCCGCGTCGCATCGACGTAGAACCCGGCTCCCTTGCCGAATTGCCAGTTGTCCGGTTCATCGGGAATGTCGTCTCCGCGCGGGCTCGTATCAGGGCAAATGACGGCAATTCCCAATTCTGCGGCCATTTGCCGATATTCACCCTTGTCCATCACGTTCTGATGCGTGCAGGTGAGGCCCGACAGATACCATAGCACAGGCACCGGTCCATCCTTGGCCTGCGGCGGCAAAAAAACGGCAAAGGTCATGTCGCACTGGTTTGTCGCGCTCTTGTGGCGATAAACGCCCTGCGTTCCACCAAAGCTCTTTGCGGTTGAAATGGTTTCCATGGAAAATTCCCGGTTTTGTTCAGCTTCCGAGCGCCACCGCAACATTGACCGAAGCGGCGACCAGAACGGTGTTGAAGAAGAAGGAGACGATGCTGTGCAGCAGCGTGATCCTGCGCATGGCAGGCGTTGTCACGCTGGTGTCGGACGTTTGCGCCGTCATGCCGATCACATAAGCGAAATAGGCAAAATCCCAGCCGGAAGGTTCCGTTGTGCCGGGAAACTCGAAACCGCCACGATGGCGGCTGGCATGGCTGCTATCGTTGCCAGCAGGTTCGCCGGGTTGCCAGTAAGCATGCGCGTAATGCAGCGCCGCCATCATGTGGATGGTAAACCAGCCGAGCGGCACCGAGGCGAGCGTCATCACCAGCGAGAAGGCATCGGCCTGCGGCTGCCGGTTGATCAGGATGAACAGCGAGACGACCGCCACGAGCACGGTCGCGAAGGTCACAAGGAAGATGATCCAGACCGGTTCATCGGCGCTGGCGGCGTGTTTTTTCAGCTGTGCTGCGGTGAGTTTTGGCAGCGCAAAGAGCGTCAGCGCGAGATAGAACACGAAGAAGCAGTTGGCCCCGATGACGGGGGCGAGTTCCCTGTCGACAAGCCACGCAATGATGAAAGCTGCAACGCCGCCCAGGGCAGCAAGATAGAACGACATATGGCGGCGCAGCAGAAACATCAGGCAAGCGTTTCCCTTGGTTCCAATCGCATATCGACATGTGGAATGCCGTCTTCGAGATATTCGTCGGAAATCGCCTCGAAGCCGAACGAGCCATAGAATTTCTGCAAATGGCTTTGTCCGCCAAGCTCGATCGCCGTACCCGGAAAACGGGCCTGGGCAAATTCGATGGCCTCTTTCATCAGACGGTGGCCGAGCTTGTAGCCCCGGTAATCCGGCGCCACGACCACGCGTCCGATCTTCACCGGCTTGCCATCCTGTTCCGGCGGCAGAACCCGCAGCGACGCTGCAAGCTCTTCCCCGTCGACAATGCGCAGGTGAAACGCCTCGAAATCCTTGCCGTCGATCTCCGGATAGGGACATTTCTGTTCGACCACGAAGACATCCACGCGCAGCTTCAGCATCGCATAAAGTGCGCGCGGGGTCAGGTTGTCGAGTTGGTCCCACCGGGAAACGAGAAGCTTTTCAGCCATCAGTAGACAACCACCGAACGGATGGACTTGCCTTCATGCATGAGATCGAAGGCAGTGTTGATTTCATCGAGCGGCATGGTGTGGGTGATAAGATCGTCGATATTGATCTTGCCCTCCATGTACCAGTCGACGATCTTCGGCACGTCGGTGCGACCGCGCGCGCCGCCGAAGGCGGTGCCTTTCCAGACGCGTCCCGTCACAAGCTGGAACGGACGCGTGGCGATTTCCTTGCCCGCTTCGGCCACGCCGATGATGATCGATTCACCCCAGCCGCGATGGCAGCATTCCAGCGCCTGACGCATGACATCCGTATTGCCGGTTGCGTCGAAGGAATAGTCAGCGCCGCCGTCGGTCAGGTCCTGGATGGCCTGCACCACCTTGTCATTGCCGATCTCACGCGGGTTGATGAAGTCGGTCATGCCGAATTTCTTAGCCATCTCGACCTTGGCCGGATTGATGTCCACGCCGATGATCTTGTCGGCGCCCACCATGCGGGCACCCTGGATGACATTGAGACCGATGCCGCCGAGACCGAACACGACGACATTGGAGCCGGGGCGAACCTTTGCGGTATAGATCACCGCGCCGATGCCGGTGGTCACGCCGCAGCCGATATAGCAGATCTTGTCGAAGGGCGCGTCTTCACGCACCTTCGCAACTGCGATTTCCGGCAGAACGGTGAAATTGGAGAAGGTGGAGCAGCCCATATAATGGAACACTTCGCCGCCATCGCAGGAAAAGCGCGTGGTCTTGTCGGGCATAAGGCCCTGACCTTGCGTGGCGCGGATAGACGTGCAGAGGTTCGAGCGCTGCGACAGGCAGGTCTTGCACTGGCGGCATTCTGGCGTGTAGAGCGGAATGACGTGATCGCCCGGCTTGACCGAGGTCACGCCCGCGCCTATTTCGCGCACGATGCCCGCGCCTTCATGGCCAAGAATGGCGGGGAATTTGCCCTCGGAATCGAGGCCCGACAGCGTGTAGGCATCGGTATGGCAAACGCCTGTCGCCATGATTTCGACCAGCACTTCGCCAGCCCGTGGACCACCGATTTCGACTGTTTCGATAGTGAGCGGCTTCTTCGCTTCCCAGGCGACGGCTGCGCGTGATTTCATGGCGATGTTTCCCTTCCAGTTGTGTGTTGCGCGCCTATTTCAGATAGGTGCGCAAAATCCGCATGATTTCGTCGATTTGCGTATCGGGATCGGCATTGGCTTCATGGCCGAACGTCTCGCGGAAATGACTTTCCAGCACTTCCGCCATCAGTCCGTTGGCCGCGCCTCGCAACGCCGCGATCTGCTGCAGCAGCGCCGCGCATTCGGTGCCTGCCTCCACCGCGCGCTCCAGCGCTTCGGCCTGTCCGCGAATGCGGCGCAGACGCGTCAGGGCGCGCTTCTTGTCTTCCGGTGAATGCGGCATGGAATCTCCCGATTTCAACGAAATCTATATACTCCGGGGGAGTACGTCAATCACTGTTCGCCAGCTGCAGGTGCAGAAGCGGATAAGGGCGTCCCTGATCGTCTGTTTCGGAACGCCCGGTTTCGACAAATCCCATATGCCGGTAAAAGCCGACGCCTTGCAGGTTCTGCTCGTTCACATCGACGGTCAAAGGATTGCCGACAGCTTTTGCATGGGCGATCATAAGTTTGCCGATGCCTTTGCCGCGCTGGTCGGGGGCGATGAACAGGCTGTCGATATGATGATCGCTCATGCCCATGAAGCCGACGGGCTTGCCAGCGTCTTCAACAAGCCAGACTTCGACATTGGGCAGATATTGCTCGGCCACGAGCTTTTCGATTTCCAGGAAATCATCGCGACTAAGGAAGTCATGCGTGGCGAGCACGCTGGCGCGCCAGATTTCGGTCAGCGCAGGCGCGTCGCTGCTGCTCGATTTTCGAATATGGATCATGTGCGCTCCTTGTGTGATAAGCACGAAAGCGAAAGCCTTATCTGACGGAAACTAATTTGACGAGCCTGCCCGATCTTCCTGTGACACAGATTCTGCCTCGACTGGATGAGGCATTGGCGCATCATGCGAGTGCAGTCCTTGTCGCGCCGCCCGGTGCGGGCAAGACGACACTGGTGCCGGTTCATATGCTGAATGCCGCCTGGCGCAAGGACGGCATGATCGTGCTGCTTGAGCCGCGCCGTCTCGCGGCACGCGCCGCCGCGCGCCGCATGGCGCAGCTTCTCGGCGAGGAGCCGGGCGAAACCGTTGGCTACCGGATGCGCCTTGAAAGCAAGGTGTCGGACAAAACCAGAATTCTCGTCGTCACCGAGGGCGTCTTCGCCCGCATGATTCTTGATGATCCGGATTTGACGGGCGTTGCAGCGGTTCTGTTTGATGAATTCCACGAGCGCAGCCTCGATGCGGATTTTGGTCTGGCGCTGGCGCTCGATGTGCAGGCGGCGCTTCGCGACGATCTCAAAATCCTCGTCATGTCGGCGACGCTCGATGGCGCTCGTGTGGCATCGCTTCTTGGCGATGCACCGGTGATCGAGAGCGAAGGCCGCGCTTTTCCCGTCGATATCCGCTATCGCGACCGCAAGGCCGATGAACGGATCGAAGACGTGATGGCGCGGGCGATCCGCGATGCGCTGGCCGAAGAGACAGGCAGCATTCTGGCTTTCCTGCCGGGGCAGGGCGAGATTGAACGCACCGCACGGCTTCTGGATGACCGGCTTCCGGCCAACGTGCTGCTTGCGCCGCTTTATGGCGCCATGGAAGGCGGTGCACAGGATGCGGCGATCAAGCCTGCACCGGCTGGTCATCGCAAGGTCGTTCTGGCGACCTCGATTGCCGAAACTTCCATCACGATCGATGGGGTGCGCGTGGTGATCGATAGCGGCCTTGCCCGCCTGCCGAAATATGAACCGGCCACGGGACTGACGCGCCTTGAAACCGTGCGCACGTCTCGCGCAAGTGCCGATCAGCGAGCTGGTCGCGCCGGGCGTACCGAACCCGGCATCGCCATCCGCCTCTGGCATCAGGGACAGACGGCAGCGCTCCCCCCTTTCTCGCCGCCGGAAATCCTGGAAGCTGATTTGTCCGGGCTGGTGCTCGATGCTGCCGCATGGGGTGTGACCGATCCGGCGACGCTCAGTTTTCTCGATGTTCCGCCGGGGCCCGCGCTGAAAGAGGCTAAGGCTCTGCTGTTGCGGCTGGGCGCGCTGGATGAAGCGGGGCGCTTGACGCCGGATGGCGAAGCAATGCGTTCTCTGGCGCTGCCCGCGCGTCTGGCGCATATGGTTGCGGAGGCGGCCAAGCGTGGCGAGGCACAGAAAGCGGCTGAGCTTGCCGTATTGCTGACCGAACGCGGTCTTGGCGGCAATGAAACCGACCTGGACACCCGTATGTCGCGTTTTCGCAATGACCGCTCGGACCGGGCGCAGCGTGCAAAAGGACTGGCAAGGCGGCTCGCCGCGAATGTCCCGAACAACGGCGAAGCCGCAGGCTCAAGCATTGGGCGAATGCTCATCGATGCTTATCCGGATCGCATCGCGAAGGCGCGTGGGGCGGCGGGGCAGTTTCTGCTCGCGAATGGACGCGGCGGAGAGGTTGATCCCGCCATCAGCCTTAGCCGCGCGCCGTGGCTGGTGGTTGCCGATATGTCGGGCAAGGCAGGCCGGGCGCGTGTTCTTTCTGCTGCGGAAGTCAGCGAAACGGAAATCCGCGCTGCCTTGGGCGGCAAAATCGAGAGTGGACGACAAGTTGTCTACGACCCGGAAAAGAATGCCTTGCGGGCGCGCGAAGCCGTGCGTATCGGCGCTATCGCTCTTTCCGAGAAGCCGCTCGCCGGTCCTTCAGGAAGTACCGCCGACGAAGGCGTGATTGCCGCCGTGCGTGAACATGGCCTCGATATCCTGCCGTGGAGCAAGGAGGCCGACATCCTGCGCCGACGGCTTGGCTGGCTTCACCGTGGTCTCGGCGATCCGTGGCCCGCCATGGATGATGAACATCTTGTCGAAAGGCTGGAAGACTGGCTGCTGCCTTTCCTGACAGGTGAAGCACAGCTCGACCGCATTCCTGGGCATGTGCTGAAAAACGGCCTGATAAGCCTCGTGCCATTCGATTTGCAGCGCAGCGTGGAGCAGCTTGCGCCGACGCATTTCGAAGTGCCGACCGGATCGAATATTCCGATCCGCTACGATGCGGAGGAGCCTGTCATAGCGGTCCGCGTGCAGGAACTGTTCGGTCTTGGCGTGCATCCGGCCATCGCCAACGGCAAGGTTCCGCTCCTGCTTGAACTGCTTTCTCCGGCTCACCGCCCGATCCAGATCACCCGTGATCTTCCTGGCTTCTGGAAGGGTTCATGGGCGGATGTGCGCTCCGACATGCGCGGGCGTTATCCGAAGCATGTCTGGCCGGAAGACCCTGCCAATGCGGAAGCGACCCGTCGCGCCAAGCCGCGCGGAACCTGAATCCGGCCTGCGACCGGATAACGCAGTTTCGCTTGCTTTCTGGTCCGGGCTTGCCTCATAAGGGCCTGACGAGGGACCCCATGCACGCAGAATTCGAGAATCGCGCTTCCAATCTTTCGCGCCGCCCGCGCCTCACCACGTTGGTCCGCGTTCGCTGGCTGGCAATTGCGGGACAGACCGCCGCAGTCATGTTCGTGGCGCTTTATCTGCAATTTGCGTTTGCAGTCGGCATCTGTTTTGCGCTGATCGCCTGTTCGGCCTGGCTCAACCTTTATCTTGCCTTCCGTTTTCCGACCAACCATCGGCTCAATCCGGCGGCGGCAAGTCTGGTTCTGGCATTCGACATTCTGCAACTGGCAGGCCTTCTCTATCTTACCGGCGGCCTGCAAAATCCGTTCGTCATCCTGATGATCGTGCCCGTCATCATCTCGGCGACATCGCTTTCTGCCCGCCACACGCTCGTGCTTGGCTTGCTGGTGGTTGCCTGTACATCGGTGCTCACCATCAGGCACGAACCGCTGCCCTGGTATCCGGGCGAAACGCTGAACCTGCCGTTCCTGTTCGTGATCGGCATCTGGTGCGCGATCATTTCGGCGCTCGGGTTCACCGCGGTCTATGCCTATCGCATCGCCGAGGAAGCGCGCCAGCTGGGCGACGCATTGAGCGCCGCCGAACTTATTCTCCAGCGCGAACAGCATCTGTCGGCGCTGGATGGGCTGGCTGCTGCAGCGGCCCATGAACTGGGCACGCCGCTTGCAACCATTGCATTGGTGGTGAAGGAAATGCAGCGCGCCCACACCACCGATCCGGGCCTTGCCGAAGATATCGCCTTGCTGCATTCGCAGACCCAGCGATGCCGGGAAATTCTCAGGCGCCTGACCAGTCTTTCCTCCGAAGGCGAAGAACACATGTCGCGCCTGCCGCTCTCATCGCTCATCGAGGAGGTCATCGCGCCGCACCGCAACTTCGGTATCACCATCGACGTGCAAAAGATGGAAGGTCCGAAGCCGGAACCCGTCACCCGCCGCAACCCCGGGCTGCTTTATGGCCTGGGCAACCTGGTGGAGAATGCCGTCGATTTTGCGCGCGGGACGGTCAATGTCACCTGGGGCTGGACTGACGGCAATGTGAGCGTAACCATCCAGGATGACGGCGAGGGGTTCAAACCCGAAATCCTCGACCGGATCGGCGAACCCTATATGACAAGCCGCGACAATACCCGAAATGGCGGCGGTTTGGGCCTCGGCCTCTTCATCGCCAAAACCCTGCTGGAACGCTCGGGCGCGCACATCACCTTCCGCAATCGCAACAATCCGGGGCAAGGCGCGGAGGTAAAGGTGGTCTGGCCGCGTTCCGCATTTACGTCCGTCTGAAGCACGCTTGCGGGCACGTATGGGATTTTCCTATCAAATCCTCGTGTCCGCATTTAAAAATAACATTTGAATACAAGGGCTTGTATTGCCCCGGCGCGGGATCGCCTGCTGAAATTGCTTCAACAATTCAGTGGCTATTTGACTTTTTGACGCAGGGGTATCAATAAGGAAAGAAAAATACAGGCAGGAAGCACCCGATGGACGACTTGAAGCAGGAAGACACCGAAGCCATAGGCAACGATCCGACCCTCCTTCTGGTTGATGACGACAAGCCCTTCTTGCAGCGCCTTGCCCGCGCCATGGAGAGCCGGGGTTTCCAGGTGACGACTGCGGAATCGGTTGAAGAAGGCATCGCCGCCGCCAAGGCAGCTGCACCGGCCTATGCGGTCGTGGACATGCGGCTGGGCGATGGCAATGGTCTCGACATCATCGAGGCGATTCGCTCGCGCCGCGCTGATACGCGCGCTATCGTTCTTACCGGCTACGGAAATATCGCAACCGCTGTGAATGCCGTTAAGCTTGGCGCCATCGACTATCTGTCGAAGCCCGCCGATGCCGATGAGGTCTTTGCAGCATTGACCCGCCGTCCGGGTGAAAAGGTTGCGCCGCCGGAAAATCCCATGTCCGCCGACCGGGTTCGCTGGGAGCACATCCAGCGGGTTTACGAAATGTGCGAGCGCAATGTCTCCGAAACCGCACGTCGTCTCAACATGCACCGCCGCACTTTGCAGCGCATTCTGGCCAAGCGCGCACCGCGTTAGAGCATAAAATAGAAGAACCTGGAGCGCCGATCTGATCCAATCAGATCGAAACGCGCTCTAATTCGGACTGCCAGATCAATCGATTTCCGTCTCGGGTACGTCGAGACCGGCCAGTTCGGCGATCGTCAGGCGGGCGGCGCCCGCCCGCGCAAAGCGAAGCATCAGCGCTTTTCGCGTCGCACCGGGCAATTTGTGCTCCGGCGCATCGCGCATAATTTCCGCTCCATAGCCATCAGAGAGAATGAAGCCGCATTCCTGCGGAAAGATTTCGCTCGGCACTGCCGGGTGGGTGGCGAAGAACAGCCGGTCGCAATAGGCGCGATATTCCGGCCATTTGCGATCTGTCTTCCAGTCCTCAATGGACGATTTGATCTCCACGATCCAGATTTCGCCTTTGCGGCTGAGCGCAATCAGATCGGCGCGCCGGCCCGACGCCAGCGGCAGTTCGGGCAAAGTGGCAAGTCCCATTTCCAGAAAAAGGCGCTGGACGCCACGCCGCACAAGCATGGCGTTCTCAGACTGCCTGCCGTCGGAAAGTGGATGGGTCTGGTTGGGAATCACAATGGGCATGGGCGCATTTTGTGCCCGGTTTGGGAGCGAAACAATCGGAAATCAGCGGCACGCCGGGCGAAAACTGCGGCGGCTGGGCAAAACATGGCCAAAAAATGTCTTAATCAAGGAATTTTCAATTTACGGTTAACGTCTGGTTAACAATACTGCCCCATCTTCAACGACAACGAACGATTCGCATCTATCTCCGGCCCATCGCGGTCCCATTGACGGAATGAACCAATCTGGGGGAATGCATGAATTCTCGCGTCCTAAATCTGACGGCGGCTCTCTTTCTGGGCAGTGTGTTGGCTGGCTGCTCGACCGTAGGCGGCACCTTTTATACCGCTTCCTATTCCTCGGTCACTGATGCCGGCTATGTTGTCCCGGCGATCCCGAGCGAAAAGATTCAACCGCAATATCGTCGCCAGATCGTCAAATATCCGACG
Source organism: Brucella ciceri (assembly GCF_041930145.1). Classification (NCBI taxonomy): domain Bacteria; kingdom Pseudomonadati; phylum Pseudomonadota; class Alphaproteobacteria; order Hyphomicrobiales; family Brucellaceae; genus Brucella; species Brucella ciceri. Next base: position 71,170 of record NZ_JBHEEV010000003.1, read on the forward strand.
GACGAAAAGCCGGGCACGATCATCGTCGATACGCGGGAAAAATTCCTTTACCTCATCATGCCGGAAGGCAAGGCCATGCGCTATGGCATTGGCGTTGGGCGTGAAGGTTTTGAATGGTCCGGCACGGCGCGGGTCGCCATGAAGCGCGAATGGCCGACCTGGACACCGCCTTCCGCCATGATCAAGCGCCAGCCGGAACTTGCAAAATATCGCAATGGCATGGACCCCGGCCTGCGTAATCCGCTCGGCGCGCGCGCCCTTTATCTTTACAACAAGGGTGGTGACACGGGCTATCGTCTTCACGGAACGCCGGAATGGTGGTCCATCGGCAAGGCAATGTCTTCCGGCTGCATCCGTCTCATGAATCAGGACATCATGGATCTTTACGACCGCACCGAACAGGGCGCGAAGGTCATCGTAAAGCAATAAGCCGGGCCATGCGGATATGAAAAAGGCCGCTTCACGCGGCCTTTTTCATTTGCAATTTCAAACAGATCAAATCTGTTCGACCTGCTGCACTTCTGGCACGAAATGGCGCAGGAGGTTCTGAATGCCGTGCTTCAGCGTTGCCGTCGATGACGGGCAACCTGAGCAGGCGCCCTTCATGTTCAGGAATACGGTGCCGTTTTCAAAGCCACGGAACGTGATGTCGCCGCCGTCCTGCGCAACGGCTGGACGAACACGGGTTTCGATCAGTTCCTTGATGATTTCGACTGTTTCCGCATCGGCTTCATCGAAGAATTCTTCGTCGCCATGGGCAGCGGCGGCATCCGCATTACTGTTGCCTGCCATTGCAGGCGCACCGGACATGAAATGTTCCATGATCGTGCCGAGAATGGCAGGCTTCAAGTGTTGCCACTCGCCGTCTTCCTTCGTCACGGTGATGAAATCATAGCCGAAGAAAACACCGGTTACGCCCGGAACCGAAAAAAGCTTGGCTGCGAGCGGCGACGTGTTGCCAGCGGTGGAAGGGTCGCGGAAATCGGCGGTGCCTTCCGGCATGACGACCTTGCCGGGAAGAAACTTCAGGGTCGCCGGGTTGGGCGTGGTTTCAGTCTGGATGAACATGCCAGTTGTCCCGCTTTCAGATTTTGGAACGATTCTCGTAAGCGCAGATCCATATGGACGCAAGTGCTGTCCCGACACTGCGCGTGTCAGTTGCCATCAATATAGGGTGATCAGGTCACCGCATCAATGTCATCGTCGCTCATGCCTGCCGGAATGACCGTGACCGGGATCGGGAACTGCGAGCGGCTGGCAAGCGATTGCACCAGGGGACCGGGGCCTTCCTTGCCCGAACCGGCAGCCAGAACCAGAATGGCGATATCCTGATCTTCCTCGATGAGGCTGATCAGCTCTGCGGCGGTTTCGCCCTCGCGAATGCTGATTTCCGGCTCGATCCCTTGATCCGTGCGCACGGTTGCCGCGAATTTTTCCAGCGCCGCCTGCGCGCGATCCTGTGCTTCTGCGCGCATGATTTCTCCGACGCCCAGAATTTGCTGGAAATCGGAGTCATCGATCACGAAAAGCAGGATGAGCGAGCCGCCCGTGTTTTTTGCACGGCGAGCGGCATAGGCAACGGCGCGCCCGCACTCGGGCGTCTCGTCGATGACGGCAAGAAACTTGCGGCGGTGACCGGCTTCCCGGCTAAGTCGTTTTGATACCATGGCCGCAATTTGCCATCGGGACCGGCCATCTGCAAGCTGACATTTGCAGGAGCTTGAGGATCGAAAGTCGATCTTCGAACGGGGAGGACGGCAGCAAAAAAGCTGCCGCCCGCTGGTCAATCGGGAATTTTAGTTCTGCAGCCAGCCGACGATGTCGCGGACATGACGCATGGTCTGTTCGGCGATCACGCCGGCCCGTTCGCCGCCATCGCGCAGAACGCTGTCGATGTAGGCCGGGTCAGCCACCAGCCGACGCATCTCATGGGTGATCGGCGAAAGTTTCGCGACCGCCAGATCGGCAAGCGATGCCTTGAATTCGGAGAACTGGCGTCCGCCGAATTCGTTGAGCACGTCTTCCTTCGATCGAGCGGAAAGTGCTGCATAGATGCCAACCAGGTTATCCGCTTCCGGGCGACCGTCGAGGCCGTCGAGTTCCGTCGGCAGGCCATCCGAGTCGGTCTTTGCCTTGCGGATCTTCTTGGTGATGGTCTCTTCGTCGTCGATCAGGTTGATGCGCGACAGATCCGATGGATCGGACTTCGACATCTTCTTGGTGCCGTCGCGCAGCGACATGATCCGCATGGCCGGGCCGGAAATAACCGGCTCGGTGAGCGGGAAGAAGCCAGAGACCTGCTCGTCACCGACCTTCATATCCACACCGACCCCAAGCGAGGCGATACGGTCGGAATAGTCGTTGTTGAACTTCTGCGCGATATCGCGGGTCAGTTCCAGATGCTGCTTCTGGTCCTCGCCAACCGGGACGGCGGTGGCGCGGTAAAGCAGGATGTCGGCGGCCATAAGGCTCGGATAGGCGAACAGCCCAAGGGAAGCGTTTTCGCGATCTTTGCCTGCCTTGTCCTTGAACTGGGTCATGCGGCTCATCCAGCCGATGCGCGCGACGCAGTTGAACACCCATGCCAGCTCCGCATGCTGCATGACGCGGCTCTGGTTGAAGACGATGCTCTTCTTCGGATCGACGCCAGCGGCGAGATAGGCAGCGGTCACTTCCCGGGTCGAGTTCGTCAACTCGGCTGGATCGGGTGAAATGGTCAGCGCATGCATATCAACGACGCAATAAATGCAGTCGTTGGTGTCCTGCATGTCTACCCACCGCTTGATTGCCCCGAGATAATTGCCGAGGTGAAGATTTCCGGTCGGTTGGGCGCCGGAGAAAACAAGCGGTTTGAACGTGCTCATGATCGTTTCCTAAAAAGTTAGCCCCGCCGGTGGAGAGCGGGGATTTTGAATGTTAGAGCATGATTCCGAAAAGTGGGAACCGGTTTTCGGATAAAATCATGCTCAAACAAAAACTTAACACGGGATGGTGATTCAACTTAAAACATCCCACTCTAGCCTTTTCGCAGAGACGCAGTCGCCTTTCAAGCGCGAATTATTGCTCGCTTTCAGGCGCTTTCTTTGCCGCACCGCGCTTGATGTTGCGGCGGATCATCCCGGTATTGGCGCCGCCGAGACCAAAGGCAAAGCCGAAATAAACGACCATTGCGGCAATGACGATTGCGGTCACGGTTCCCGCTCGTACAAGAAGCGGCGCAGCCGCGGAAAGCTCTTGGGCGAAGTAGCCGACGGCAAAATGGATGCCGACAGCCATGATCGCGGCAGCCACGAGAAGACGCGGGATGCGGGTGAGGAGTGGAATATCCTGTCCCCAATGGCCCCGCTTCACCAGTGTCGCAAAAAGCAGCACAGCATTGACCCACCCCGCGACGATTTCGGCGGTGGCGATGCCCGTCGGCCCGAAATGGGGGAAAAGCGAGATGGCAAGCGAGACATTCACCGCCACCGAAATGGCAGCGAAGATCATCGGCGTGCGGGTATCCTCGCGGGCGAAGAAGCCCGGAATGAACGCCTTTATCAGCACGAAAGCCGGCAGGCCCAGGCCATAGATTGCCAGAATATTGGAGACGACGAGCGTGGAATCCGGACTGAACTTGCCGCGTTCGAACAGGAGTCGCACGATTGGCTCCGACATGACGAGGAGAGCGGCTGCGGCTGGCAGCGTGAGGAACAAGGTGAACTCGACTGAACGGTTTTGCAGGTTCGACGCTTCCTTCATGTGACCGCCACGCAATGCGCGTGACAGTTCAGGCAGAAGCACGGTCGCGACCGCGATGCCGACGACACCGAGTGGAAGCTGATAGATGCGGTCCGCATAAACGAGCGAGGAAACCGCGCCTTCCATGCCCGACGCGATATTGGTGTTGATGAGCAGGTTGATTTGTGTGATGCCCCCGGTGATGGCGGCAGGAAGCGCCAGCACCAGAAGCCGCCTGACATTGGGCGTGAGGCGCGGACGGCGGAAGCCGATCTTGATGCCTGCATTGCGCACGGCAATCCAGACGATGGCAAGCTGCACCAGGCCCGCAGCCATGACGCCCCAGGAAAGGCCATATCCCACGGCCAGCGCATCATAGCCGCGCCACCAGGCCACGGCCAGGACGCCGATCAGGATGATGTTGAGAAAGACCGGGGCTATTGCCGCCGCGAAATAACGGTGCAGCGAATTCAGCATCCCGCCCATCATCGCGGCAAGCGACATGCAGGCGAGGTAGGGGAACATGATGACCGCGAGGCGCACCGTGTTCTCGAACTTTACCGGATCGTCGGTGAAGCCCGGCGCGATCACGGTTCGCACGATGAAGGGCATCGAAAGTTCCATCACGATGGTCAGGAACAGGAGCACGGTAAAGAGCACGCCGAACACTTCTTCGGAAAAGCGACGCGCGCCGTCCATGCCGTTCTTTTCGATTTCCTTGGCAAAAAGCGGCACGAAAGCGGAGTTGAAGGCGCCTTCGGCAAAAAGTCGTCGAAAGGTGTTCGGGAAACGGAAAGCGGCATTGAAGGCGTCGGCCACCGGACCGGTGCCGAGTGCCGCCGCCATGAACATCTCGCGGGTGAAGCCGAAAATGCGGCTCATCAGCGTTCCGGACGCGACCGTGGCGAACTTTTTGACCAAACTCATTTACTGAAAAACCTATGCTGCGGCCTGCGACGAGCGGCCGTTTGTCTTGCTGCCATTTTCCGCGCCCAGCACACCTAGCAGCTTGCGCCTGATATTGCCCTGACGGGTGGCATTTGAAATCTTGTGGCCCACTAGGTCGGTTACGTAAAAACTGTCAATCACCTTCTCGCCAAACGTGGTGATATGGGCAGAAGCAATATCCAGCGAAAGGTCGGAAATAAGGCCGGTCAGCTCCGAAAGCAGGCCGGGGCGGTCCAGGCCTTCCACCTCGATGACTGTGAACTTGTTGGAGAACGTGTTGTTGATCTCGACACGCGGCTCCACCTTGAAAGCCTTGGCGGCCTTCTTCGGCTTGGTACGCTTGGCCAGAACGTCGGGCAAATGCGCCTTTCCGGACAGGACATCCTCGATGACCTTGCCAACGCGTTCGGCACGGCGGCGCTCGTCGTCGTCAGTATCGAATTCACGGCTGATGAGAATGGTATCGAGCGCCCGCCCGTCGCCGGTGGTGAAAATCTGCGCGTCGACGATGTTGGCCCCTGCCGCCGCGCAGGCTCCCGTGATGATCGACAGGAGACGTGGATGGTCGGGCGCCAGCACCGTGATTTCGGTCACGGCCTCGAAGGTGTGTGGCTTCGCCATGGTGGCCAGCGCCCGCTCATTGCGGTCGGCTTCGCGGATGAAATGGGCGTGCCGGACCTGATCCTCGAGGCTGACGGTCAGGAAATAGTTGGTGTAGTGGAGGGCCAGATAGGCATCGCGCTTGTCCTTGGGCCAGTCGGAAAGCCGTTCTGCCAGCGCCTCTCGCGCCTGATAGTCACGGTCGGCGCGGGACAGTTCCGAGAAACCGCCGGTCAGGACCAGCTCGGTTTCGTAGAAGAGCGTGCGCAGAAGCTGGCCCTTCCAGCCGTTCCATACACCGGGGCCGACCGCCTTGATGTCGCAGACGGTGAGGATCAGGAGAAGTTTCAACCGCTCCATCGTCTGCACTGTATCGGCGAAGTCGATGATGGTCTTGCGATCATTGAGGTCGCGCGATTGCGCCACCATGCTCATGGTCAGATGTTCCCGCACAAGCCATTCGACGGTTTCGGTTTCGGCGGGGCTGAGACCGAAGCGGGGACCGAGCTTGCGGGCAATGCGCGCACCGGCAACCGAGTGGTCTTCCGGTCGTCCCTTGGCGATGTCGTGCAAGAGCAGGGCCACATAAAGCAGGTTGCGATCGCGCTTCACCGTCGTGATGAGGTGGTTTGAAAGCGGATGTTCGTTTTCAAGCTCGCCATGCTCGATTTCCGACAGCACGGCGATGCAGCGCAGCAGATGCTCGTCCACCGTATAATGGTGGTACATGTTGAACTGCATCATGGCGACGATCTTGCCGAAATCCGGAATGAACTTTCCGAGTACGCCGGATTCGTTCATGCGGCGCAGAATGAGTTCGGGATTGCGCGGTGAGGTCAGGACTTCGAGAAAAAGCCGGTTGGCTTCGGGGTTCTCGCGCAGATCGGCGTTGATGAGTTTCAAGGAGCGGGTGAGGCTTTGCATCGCTTCTGGATGAAATTCCAGCCCGTGCTTGTCCGCCAGATGGAAGAGACGGATGATATTGACCGGGTCTTCCTTGAAAACATCGGGCCGCGCGATGTTGATGCGGTGATTTTCCGAAACGAAGTCGCCGTCTGCGGAAAGCTTGCGCTTGCGCCGTGAAAAGGTGAGGAAGATGCGATTGAAGCCCGGCACATGCTTGGCCTGCTGCTCCTCCAGCGCAGCGCTGATGATGCGGGTGAGATCGCCCACATCCTTCGCCACGAGGAAGTAATGCTTCATGAACCGTTCGACATAGTTCTGGCCGGGATGCGCCGTATAGCCAAGGCGCTGGGCGATTTCCGGCTGGATGTCGAAGGAAAGCCGCTCTTCTGCCTTCAGCGTGGCGAAGTGCATGTGGCACCGCACCGCCCAGAGAAAATCTTCCGCCTTGTTGAACAGTTTCAGTTCGGCCCGCGACAGAACACCGAGCTTGACCAGCTCTTCCTTCGTCTTGACGCGGTAAAAATACTTGGTGATCCAGAACAGCGTATGCAGGTCGCGCTGCCCGCCCTTGCCTTCCTTGACGTTCGGCTCGACCAGATAGCGGGTTTCGCCTGCCTTGCGGTGGCGCTGGTCGCGCTCGGCAAGCTTGGCCTGAATGAATTCAGGCCCGGTATCCTTGACGATTTCCTCGTCGAAGCGGCCAACAAGCGATTTGAAGAGCTCACGATTGCCGGTGAGAAACCGCGCATCGAGAACTGCCGTGCGGATCGTCATGTCCTCGCGCGCCAGACGGATGCACTCATCGATGTTGCGCGTGGAATGCCCGACTTTCAGTCCCATGTCCCACAGCATGTAGAGCATGTATTCGACCACCTGCTCGCCCCACGGGGTCTGCTTGTAGGGCAGTAGAAACAGAAGATCGATATCCGAGCCTGGCGCCAGCCCACCGCGCCCGTAGCCGCCCACCGCGACGATGGCCATGTTTTCCGCCTTCGATGGATTGATCATCGGATAGGCTTTGGTGGTGGCGAATTCGAACAGCGCCTCGATCAGCGTGTCCATCAGAAAGGAAAGGCGTTTGGCGCAGAGCGTGCCGCCGCCGTCCTTCATCAACATGCCTTCCGCGTTGGCGCGGCCACGCACCAACGCGTCCTTCAAGGCCTGAAGCACCACTTTGCGCACGGTAGGGCTGGTGTAGTTTTCGTCCGTGGAATCCGCCAGTTCGTTGAGCTTGCGGCGCAGCGTCTCGGGATTGACGATCTCTTCCAGCTTAAGGTCGTGTGCGCTCATGCGGCATGTAGATCCGGTTTGCGGGGAAAGGATAGTGGACGATGGCCATCCTAGAGCATTTCCACCAAAAGTGCGAAGCGGTTTTGCGTGTGGCAAATGCGACAAAACAAATACTTAGCGCGGTTCCGACGATTCCGTTTTAACCGGAACCGCTCTATAGCCGCTTTTATGGATGATGAATATCCAAAAGCAAAGGCCGGGGAGACCCCGGCCTTCGTTTTACTATTCGCTGATCTTTCAGTTCGTCGCATTATAGGCGGTGATTGCCGCCATATTGACGATGTCGGAATCCTTCGCACCGATGGTGACGATCTGAGCAGGCTTGTCGAGGCCGACGAGCAGAGGGCCGATGATGGTTGCGCCACCCAGTTCCTGCAGCATGTCGGCGGCAATCGACGCAGAGTGATTGTCGGGTGTGACGATCACATTGGCCGGCCCCGACAGGCGGATGAACGGATATTGTTCCATCAGCTTCGGGTTCAGCGCCACATCGGCACTCATTTCGCCGTCGAATTCGAAATCCACATGGCGCGTTGCAAGAATGCGGACGGCTTCCTGAATGCGGGCGGAACGTTCGCCGCCCATATGGCCGAATGTCGAGAAGGCGGTGAGCGCCACGCGCGGCACATAACCCATGCGGCGCGCCATGCCCGCAGCCTCTACTGCGATATCGGCAAGCTCGGCTGCGGTCGGCATTTCATGGACCGCAGTATCGGCGATGAACACGGTGCGCCCACGGCAGAGTGCGATGGAAACACCAACCACGCGATGGCCCGGCTTGGAATCGATGACGCGGCGCACGTCGTCGAGACCCGTCGCATAATTGCGGGTCACGCCCGTCACCATGCCATCGGCATCGCCCAGCGCCACCATGCATGCCGCAAAATGATTGCGGTCATTGTTGATGAGGCGGTGGCAATCGCGCGTCAGATAGCCCTTGCGCTGTAACTTCTCGTAGAGATAGTCGGCGTAAGCCGCATTGCGGCTCGACAGGCGCGCATTGATGATTTCGATGCCCGGACGGTCGAGGTCGAGACCGGCAGCCTTCGCCGTATCCTGCACCCGTTCCTCGCGGCCCACCAGAATAGCGGTGCCGAGCCCCTGGTTCACGTAGGAAACGGCGGCACGCATCACCTGTTCTTCCTCGCCTTCGGCAAAGACGATGCGCTTCGGCTGGCGGCGCACGCGTTCATAGATGCCGCGAAGGGTCGAGGCGATCGGATCGCGACGGGCCGACAGTTCGCGCTTGTAGCCTTCGATGTCGGCAATGGCGCGTCCGGCAACGCCGGTTTCCATCGCGGCCTTGGCGACGGCAGCCGAGACGGATGCAAGCAGGCGCGGATCGAACGGCACCGGGATGATGTAGTTCGGGCCGAAGCGCGGGCGGCTCCCCTGATAGGCCGCGACAACATCGTCCGGCACGTCCTCACGGGCAAGTTCGGCCAGCGCGTTGACGGCGGCGATTTTCATCGCATCGTTGATGGTGGTCGCACGCACGTCGAGCGCGCCGCGGAAGATGTAGGGGAAGCCAAGCACGTTGTTGACCTGGTTCGGATAATCCGAACGGCCAGTCGCAACGATGGCGTCGTCGCGGATGCGCGCCACTTCTTCAGGCGTCACTTCCGGGTCGGGATTGGCCATTGCGAAGATGATCGGGTTCGGCGCCATGGAGCGCACCATGTCTTCCGTGAACGCGCCTTTGGCCGAAAGGCCAAACACCACATCCGCGCCATTCATGGCATCCGCCAGCGACCGCTTGTCGGTCTTTACCGCATGCGCGGATTTCCACTGGTTCATGCCCTCTTCGCGGCCCTGCCAGACGACGCCCTTGGTGTCGCACAGGATGACGTTTTCTGGAGCAAAGCCCATGGCCTTGATGAGTTCGATACAGGCGATGCCGGCTGAGCCCGCGCCATTGCAGACGAGCTTCGTCGTCTTCATGTCGCGGCCGGTCAGATGCAGCGCATTGATGAGGCCGGCGGCGGCGATGATGGCCGTTCCATGCTGGTCATCATGGAAAACCGGAATGTCCATCAGTTCGCGCAGGCGGCTCTCGATGATGAAGCAGTCGGGCGCCTTGATATCTTCCAGATTGATGCCGCCGAAGGAGGGGCCGAGATAGCGCACCGCATTGATGAAAGCGTCGATATCGGTGGTGTCGACTTCAAGATCGATGGAGTCGACATCGGCAAAGCGCTTGAACAGCACGGCCTTGCCTTCCATGACGGGCTTGGATGCGAGCGCGCCCAGATTGCCGAGGCCCAGAATGGCGGTGCCGTTCGAAATGACGGCGACCAGATTGCCCTTCGCCGTATAGTCATAGGCGCGGGCGGCGTCTTCGGCGATTGCCTTCACCGGCACGGCAACGCCCGGAGAATAGGCGAGCGATAGATCGCGCTGCGTGGTCATGGGCTTGGTGGGGTTGATCTCCAGCTTGCCCGGGCGACCCTGCGCGTGAAAGTCTAGCGCTTCCTTCTCACTGGCTGTGGGTGCGCGTTCTGATGTGTTGCCCTTCGGCGTCGAGGCTGGCATGTTCCCTCCGGTTTCATCTGCGGGAGAACCTCGATAGCGCCAGTCACGCATTGTGTAAACAGCGCTTGCGGGAATAGATATTCATCCAAAAACGATGGAATACGAAATTTTATGACCCTGGCATTGTTTGCCAGGCAATAAATGAAGGTTTACCGATGGAATCGAAGGCGAGCGAAAATATGTTGGAAGCGGAAGAAGATGCCGCCGAGGCAGCGCCCGTTCGCCTGACGCCCATGATGGAGCAATATATCGAGATCAAGGCCGCGAATGTCGATTCGCTGCTCTTTTATCGCATGGGCGATTTTTACGAATTGTTCTTCGATGACGCAGTGGAGGCATCTGCGGCGCTGGGCATTACGCTTACCAAGCGCGGCAAGCATCTGGGCGAGGATATTCCGATGTGCGGCGTGCCTGTCCATGCCGCCGACGATTATCTGCAAAAGCTGATCGCCAAGGGCTACCGGGTTGCAGTCTGCGAGCAGGTTGAAGACCCGGCGGAAGCGAAGAAGCGCGGCTCCAAATCCGTGGTGAAGCGCGATGTGATCCGCCTCGTCACGCCCGGCACGCTGACTGAGGAAAAGCTGCTGGACCCAGCGCAAGCCAATTTCCTGATGGCGATGGGGCGCACGCGCGGCGATGGCGCACTGGCGCTTGCCTGGATCGATATTTCTACCGGCACCTTCCGCGTGGCGGAAACAACGCCCGATCGGCTTTTCGCCGATGTGATGCGGGTGGACCCGCGTGAGCTGGTGGTAGCCGACAGCGCCTTCCACGATGAGGAATTGCGCCCCGTCTTCGATCTGGTCGGCAAGGCGGTGACGCCGCAACCGGCGACGCTCTTCGACAGCGCGGCTGCGGAAGCGCGTATCCAGCGCTATTTCAACGTCGCGACGCTGGATGGCTTCGGTCAGTTCAGCCGCTCCGAGCTGTCGGCGATTTCCGGCGCGATTGCCTATATCGAAAAGACGCAGATTTCCGAGCGTCCCCCCCTGATGCGGCCGGAACGCGAGCATGAGGGCGGTACGCTTTTCATCGACCCGGCCACACGCGCCAGCCTGGAGCTTGCCCGCACCATGTCGGGCAACCGCGACGGCAGCCTGTTGAAGGCAGTTGATCGCACGGTGACTGGCGGCGGGGCGCGGCTTCTCGCCGAGCGCCTGACCGCGCCGCTCACCAATCCGAAGGAAATTGCGCTGCGGCTTGATTCCGTTTCCTGGTTCCTGAGCGAGCCGTCGCTCTGCGAAGCCATGCGTGCGGAACTGAAAGGCGTGCCGGATATGCCGCGCGCGCTTTCGCGCCTTGCGGTCGGACGCGGCGGGCCGCGCGATCTGGGCAGCCTCGCGCGAGGTTTCGAGGCTGCGCACACGATTGCAAATCTGTTGGAAAGTGCGTTGCTGCCGGACGAACTGGCACATGCCCGCGATGCCGTCAGCGCCATGCCTGCCATCTTTACCGCGCATCTTGACCGGGCCCTGGCCGACGAATTGCCGCTTCTCAAACGCGACGGCGGTTTCGTGCGGGCAGGCTATAATGCCGAGCTTGATGAAATGCGGGCCTTGCGCGATCAGTCACGCCGCGTAATCGCCGGTCTCCAGGCTGATTATATAGAAGAGACCGGCATCAAGTCGCTCAAGATCAAGCATAACAATGTGCTTGGCTATTTCATCGAGGTGACGGCCAACAATGCCGGGGCGATGACGGACACAGACGAAGCCAAGGGCCGTTTCATCCACCGGCAGACCATGGCCAATGCGATGCGCTTTACCACGACCGAGCTGGCGGAACTGGAAAGCAAGATCGCCAATGCCGCAGACCGCGCCCTGTCCATCGAGCTTGCCGTGTTCGAGGAACTGACGGCGGAAGCCGTTTCCCATGCCGACAGCATCCGAGCGGCTGCATCGGCGCTCGCGGTTTTCGACGTTTCAGCAGCTCTTGCCGTGCTGGCGGATGAGCAGGGCTATTGCCGCCCGCAGGTCGATGACAGCCTGTCCTTTAATATCGTGGCTGGCCGTCATCCGGTGGTCGAACAGGCCCTGCGACGGCAGGCGGCCAATCCGTTCGTCGCCAATGATTGCGATCTCTCCCCGCAAACGGATGGGGGAAACGGTGCGATCTGGCTTCTGACCGGCCCGAACATGGGCGGTAAATCGACATTCCTGCGCCAGAACGCTTTGATTGCCATTCTCGCACAGATGGGTTCCTTCGTCCCTGCCGGTTCCGCGCAGATTGGTGTCGTGGATCGCCTGTTCAGCCGTGTCGGCGCTTCCGACGATCTGGCGCGCGGGCGTTCAACCTTCATGGTCGAAATGGTGGAAACGGCGGCGATCCTCAATCAGGCAGGCGAGCGTTCGTTGGTGATTCTTGACGAGATCGGGCGCGGTACGGCGACTTTCGACGGGCTTTCCATTGCCTGGGCTGCGGTCGAATATCTGCATGAGAAGAACCGCTGCCGTGCGCTGTTTGCTACGCATTTCCACGAAATGACCGCACTTTCGGAAAAGCTGGAGCGGCTTTTCAACGTCACCATGCGGGTGAAGGAATGGGACAACGATGTCGTCTTCCTGCATGAGGTGGCAAAGGGGGCTGCCGACCGTTCCTACGGCGTGCAGGTCGCGCGTCTTGCCGGTCTGCCCGAGGCGGTCGTCAATCGTGCGCGCGATGTTCTGCACCAGCTGGAAGCCGGTGAAACTTCCGGCAAGGCGGACAAGCTGATCGATGATCTGCCACTGTTCTCCGTCGTCTTGCAGCAGGAAAAGCCGAAGCCGCAGGCAACGGCAAAGGACAGCGAACTGGCAAAGGCGGTGGCAGGCATCAGCCCTGACGAACTGACGCCGCGCGAAGCGCTGGACCTGATTTATAAGTTGAAGGAACTGGCCGGAAAGGCGTGAGATCTGGACCCTCGCCCTTCGAGGCTTCGCTATGCTCCGCACCTCAGGGTGAGGGCGTCGAGTTTTTCGGCGAGGGGTATCCAGATGATTTCCCCTCATCCTGAGGAGGCCCGTAGGGCCGTCTCGAAGGGCGAGGGGAAATATCTACAGACTAAACAAACCTGTTCGCTTCAGCGCCGTAATAAGTAATGTAGCGGCTGGAGATGCGCTCAATCGGCAGGATGATGAACACATCGGTGGTGCCGAATGCTTCATCGATCACCGCACCATCCCCAATCATCGCGCCAAGGCGCAGATAGCCTTTCACCAGCGGCGGCATCGAGAAGAGTGCAACCTTGTTGTTGATGGCTTCCTTCGGCATCAGGTCCATGGCCTGATAGCGGTGCGGCAGGGCGCGCACGTCCCAGTCCGGGGTGGCCCGGCAGTTGTGATGCAGGAACGACAGGCCGAGCGCATGCGCGGCAGGCACGGCCCCGTGGAAGGAGGCGCAGCCGAACATCACATCGATGGAGTGGCGTCGGCAATAGGCCCAGGCGCCTTGCCACAGCAGCTCGACGGTGCGCTTGGAGCGATATTCCGCCTTCACGCAGGAGCGACCCAGTTCGAGCAGACGAAGATTGGGGCGCGAAAGGGCCAGACGCTGCACGTCATATTCATCGGCGGAATAGAAGCCGAGCGCTTTGTCGGCCTGATCGCTGCGCATCAGACGATAGGTGCCGACAATCTGTTGGTGTTCCGGCACGGGCAGGGCGGTATCGTAAACAAGCAGATGATCACAAATAGCGTCGAAGCGGTCGGCATCGCGAAGCTCTACAGCCTCGATGCTTTCGCGGCGCGCACCCATTTCGTCGAAGAAGACACGAAAGCGCAATTCCTGCGCGGCTTCCACGGCCTCAGGTGAATTGGCAAGCCGTACTTCCAGCGATCCGATGCGTCCCAGAACGATGGGATCGCCGCCGGACGCGAACAGCGCCTGTTGTGCTTCTAAGCCTGACATGACGGTATCATCAATGATTTGCTGGTCCATTCCAAGCAGTACTGTCATGATGATGGCTCCTGATTTGTCTATTCACGTATTCCTGAACGGCTTTCCCACCGATATTTCAGCAGGAACCATTCCAATCCATGTTCGGACAAGATTGCGTGGACACGACGTCCAGTTCGGCCGAAGCATTACAGATTCAGTGCTACGCGAGGATGACAGAAGCATGTCACCAATGTGTCAATTCAAGTGGATGGACCGTATCCTCTTCAAAAATCTTATAATTTCACGAGATTAAATTATGCGAAAGGCTGAAACCGATCAAGCTGCCTTGTCAGCGGGCCGCCCGCTCGCGCCGCCAGCCGAGAAATTCTTCCAGAATGATGAGTCCAGCGCCGATGGTTATGAACGTGTCGGCGAGATTGAACACGGCGAATGACCATGTCGGCAGGTGGAACAGAATATAGTCCACGACATAGCCATGCATCACCCGGTCGATCAGATTGCCGATAGCCCCCCCGACGACAAGCGCAAAACCGCAACGCGCGAAAATGCGGTCCGGAGCGTTGGTCCACCACAGATAAAGCACGAACAGGATAACTGCGGCCGTGATCGCGACCAGCCCCCAGTCGTGCAGCCAGGCCAGCATGGAAAAGGCGATGCCTTCATTGTGCGTGCGGAACAATGCGAGGAACGGCAGAAGGTCGATCTGCTGGCCGTAGCCCATCCGTGTTTCCACCAGATGCTTGACGCCCTGGTCGATCAATATGGTGAGAATGACGACAAAAAGTGAGGACCAGACAGCGTGCCGCTTCATCCGGAAGCCCTTTCATCAAGCGTGAGCGCGTCGCGACGGATTTCGTAGAGCATCACGCCGGTGGCGATGGCAAGATTGAGAGAATCGGCACGTCCCGCCTGCGGGATGCGGGCAAGCTTGTCGCAGGCTCCGGCAAGGCTGTCCGGCAGGCCCTGCTGCTCATTGCCCATCATCAGCACGACCGGCTTGTTGGCATAGGGAATGGTGCGATAGTCGACCGCGCCTTTCAGGTGCGTGCCGACGACGAGACCGGACACGCCTCTGCGCCAGTTGAGGAAATCGGCTTCGCTCACCTTATAGAGCGGCATGGAAAAGACCGAGCCCATGGTGGCGCGCACGGTTTCCAGCGAATAGGGATCGGTCGTGTCGCCGATCAGAATAACGCCCTTGGCGCCGACCGCATCCGCGGTGCGGATGACAGTGCCAAGATTGCCCGGGTCACGCACGCGGTCGAGCGCGATATAGACGTCGTTGCCCTTCGGCTTGAGGCTTGCAAGCGGGCGGTACTGCTGCTCGAAGACGCCGACCACCATCTGCGGATTATCGCGGCGGGTAATGGCGGCCATGATCTTCTCGGTCACTTCCAGCACCAGTCCGCCCTTGGCGAAGGTGCGGGCGGCAACCTGCTCAACCATTTTGTTGCCCTTGCCGGATTTCGCAAAGACAAGCGTCTTGATGCGCCAGTCCTGTTCCAGCGCGTCGATGACAAGCTTCAGCCCTTCGGCGAGGAACACGCCCTGCTGGTCGCGGAATTTTTTCAGCGCCAGCGAGCGCAGGTCCTTCACAATGGGATTGGTAAGGCTGGTGACTTCCTTGACCTGTCCGACTTTCGAATATTCGGTCCGTTGGCCTTTTGAGAAATCGTCGTCACGGCTCATTTTGCTACCCAGCGGCTGAACATGGATGTGGAAAGCGCGCGCCCTTTCGACTGGTCGGCGGAACGTTCACGCAGAATAAGTTCGCCCGATTCGACCGTGCCGCCAAGACCGGTGAAACGGTCGCGCATCAGCTCATGAATGGCGAAGAAGGAAGCCCGGATCGAATAGGCGGTCAGGATGACTGCAAGCGGCTTCGGCGTCAGGATAGAGCGGCATGTATCGACCATTGCGGGCAGATGCTCGAACAATTGCCAGACCTCGCCGCTCGGTCCGCGCCCATAGGCAGGCGGATCAAGCAGGATGATGTCGTAGAAGCTGCCGCGGCGTTCCTCGCGAGCCACGAATTTCATCGCGTCTTCGCAGATCCAGCGGATCGGTTTGTCGGAAAGCCCGGCCATTTCCTGGTTTTCCCGCGCCCACAGGATCGCTTTCTTGGATGCGTCCACATGGGTCACTTCCGCACCGGCCCGTGCCGCCACCAGCGAGGCGACGCCCGTATAGCCAAAAAGATTGAGCACTTTCACGCTGCGTCCGGACTTTACGCCGTCCCGGATAAGCCCATCCATATACGACCAGTGCGCGGCCTGTTCGGGAAACACGCCGACATGGCGGAATGAGGTGAAACGGCCATGAAAGGAAATGCCGTCGTGCTGCATCGGCCATGTTTCACCGAGCGGCAGTTTTGGAAATGCCCAGCGGCCCATGCCTTCCTCATCGGTATTGCCGGTGAAGACGGCATCCGCTTGATCCCACTCTTTCTGAGGCAGGTTCGGGAGCCAGATAGCCTGACCTTCCGGGCGGACAATCCGATAGGGGCCGTATTGCTCGAGCTTCAACCCATTGCCGCTGTCGAGAAGCGCATAATCGGGTGACGGTTCCGTTTCGAGGATGAGCGGGAGCTTTTCAGCAGGGCGGGCGCCGGCATAGGGCTTGATTTCGCGAAGCGGAGCGGCGGGTTTGTCGTCCGCAGGCCTGGGTGCAGCCTTGGCGAACTGGGGACGCGGCTTTTTGAAGGATGAGCCCTTATCGGACTTGCCTTCAAACCTGCTCTCAAGCTTGTTTTCCGGACGTGGCACATCGTGTCTTGTGCGCTCGAAACCACGCTCCTGCTTGCCGCCCGACGGCTTTTTGCCTTTTCCCTTTGGCGCTTTCACCCGAAACTCCAATCATCATGATTGGGGTCTAGGTAGGATAAACAGGGCCGGTGTGGAAGGGGAAAACGACGTTCAACCGCGCACAAAGGATATTTCAGCGGTCGAAAACCCGGAAGTTTGCTTCCGGGTTCGAGAATAAAGGCCGTTTCAGGAATTCGCGACCGATATATTGCGCTTTTCGGCGGCTGTGCTGCGTTCAAGCAGGCGGGCCGCCTCCTGCTTGTACATCCGTTCCTTGCGCCGATGCTTGCCCTGCGTGAACCAGGTCACCAGGGAGCCGATGACGACACCGAGGAGAAGTGCTCCAAACAGCCACAGGAACAGCGGTGCTTGATAGGAGAGGGCCGGATTGCCCGGATTGAACGGATCGATCGTGAATTGCACCGACGCGCGATTGGCAACCGACAACGCAATCAGAACCACGGCGAGCGGTACAAGAACGATGATGGCGATGATGCGTTTTGCCGCCATAGCGTCTATCAGACTGCGCCGTTCAGACGGTCGCGCAGTTCCTTGCCGGTCTTGAAGAAGGGAACCCACTTTTCTTCCACATCCACCGTTTCGCCGGTACGCGGATTGCGCCCACTGCGGGCAGGGCGGTTTTTCACGGAAAATGCGCCAAAGCCGCGCAGCTCCACGCGATTGCCTTCGGCAAGGGCGTTTGTGATCTCGTCGAATACCGCGCCGACGATGTTTTCGACATCGCGCTGGAAGAGATGCGGATTGCGGCTGGCGATAATCTGAACGAGTTCCGATTTGATCACGGCTTTAAACCCCTGTTCTTCTGTTTGTTTCGTCCGGTATCAGCCGGATATTGTGTGTGTTTGCCCGGACGGCGTCAATTCGCTTCAGGCGTACCGTCAACGTGCCAAACCGAAAGAAGTCCGTCAAGAAAGATGCGTTCCTTGGCAATCTGCTTCAACATGCCATCGGCTTCCTGCGGCACGCCGATGAGGCGCGCACCGGCATGAATGATGAGGTCGCGCAGCGAAAATCCGGTATCGTCGTTGACCGGCTTCCATTCCAGGCGAGGCAAATCCTTCGAGAGCCCCTTGCCTGCAAGCCAGGCAACAGCTTCCTCTTCACCGCCCAGCCCGTCGATCAGCTTCTTGTCCAGCGCCTGCCGTCCGGTGAAAACGGCGCCATTGGCGAGCGCCAGCGCCTGTTCATGCGTAAATGAACGGCGTTTTTCGACAATATCCACGAACCAGGCGTAGGAATCCATGATCATATTGCTGATCATTCCCTTGGCTTCGTCGCTGGCCGGGCTGAAATAGTTGGGCTCCGCCTTGAGCGGCGAAGACTTGATGGTTTCGACTTTCACGCCGATCGTATCGAGAAGCTTCGAGAGGTCGGGATATTGAAACAGGACCCCGATGGAGCCGACGATGGATGTCTGCCGCGCGATGATATGATCGGATGCGCTGGCAATCATGTAGCCCGCGGACGCGGCGAGCGTGCCCACCTGGGTCACGACCGGCTTCTTCTCGGCAATCTTGCGGACGGCTTCAAAAATGGCTTCCCCGCCAACCGTCGTTCCGCCCGGCGAATCGAGGACCAGAATCACACCCTTGACGGCATCGTCCCTGGCGATCTTGTCGAGGCGCTTCAGCAATTCCTCATTCTCGAAGATGGTGCCTTCGATGCGAACCTTGGCGATGTGCGGCTGGCTGAAATTGGTGCCGCGCATGGACCAGGAAGCGAAACCGGCGATCAGGGCTGCGATCAGAAGCAGGAACGCTCCGCGCCAGACTGTCAGCTTTCTGCGCAATTTCCGGCGTTCAATGATTGCTTCGGCGTCTTGAGCCATTCCCGTCCATCCGTTCGTTCAAATAGCGTGGTTCGCGCTTGCAGTTCACCTTTTGCCTTGAATGAAGGCATGCGGCAAGTCTCTTCGAAAAATAGGACTGGCCGGATATCGTTCCTGTTTCGCGAAATGCTCCCGTACCGGGTATATATAGTCATGACGACGCGCGCGATTCCCGGTTTGTTGCCGGTTCAGCTTTCATGGTGACGCCACACCCGACTGTAATTTGGGCCAGATTTGTGATATCAAAGAGTTGATTAGCATTCTACCAATCTTGGTAGAGCGCAAATTGGGATGAATTATCAAGCACATAAACCGTTCTTGCTGTCCTGTTGGGAGGCGGGTGCGGTGTTTTGTGCGGTATGAAGCTATTGAGCGACCGTCTATTTCACCCCAAATAAACCTTATTGAAATGAAAAAGCGCGACATAGGCGCGCCGATTATTGAATTCCAGGAAAGCATTGAGGAACTGAACGCAACATGACCGCCGACACGACACCCAGCCATGCGCCGCAGAACGTGACCTCCCAGGGTCGCGGCAAGGGTGGCATGCGTTTTGGGGCGTCGGAGAAGGCAGAGGCGCTCTTCCATGCGGCACAGCGCCATTCAGTCCGTGTTCGCGTCTTGAAGACCGCGCTGCCGGTGGCTGCTGTTATCGTGGCGGCCGTGTTCTCATGGTACACGTTTCTTGCGACGCCGAACACGCCCATAAAGGTGGAAGTGAATAATGGCGGCGAAAGCGGCAAGCTTGTCATGACGAGCCCGCACCTCAATGGATACACCAAGGACAACCGCCCCTATTCGATGACCGCTGCCAAGGCGACGCAGGATGCGAAGAACAGCGGCGCGATTTCACTGGAAGGCATTTCCGCCGAATTGCCGGTTGGTGAAAAGGGCACGGCCAAGGTCGAGGCGACGTCGGGTGTCTACGACAATGCCAATGGGCGTTTGCAACTTGATAAGGACTTTACTGTTACCACGGATGATGGTTTGCGTGCGGTGATGCATTCTGCGGACGTAAATCTGAAGAGCGGGCAGATCACGACCGACAAGCCCGTCGACATCCGCAGCGGCAGCACGCATATTCTGGCGGACAGCATGCAGGTCAAGGACAACGGCAAGGTTCTGATTTTCGAGAACAAGGTTCGAATGACCGTTGACGGCAGCGTTGTTTCGCCCAACAAGGCTCCCTGAAAAGGAAGCCTGATTTGAGGACAGGCGAAGCGTTCGGACCGATTCATATCTGTGCGGGCGCTTGAGTACGTTGCGAAGCCGGTTTCGGATTGAAATGTGCTCGAAAACAAATTGTTAGAGCGTGATTCTGATGCAATCGGAATGCCACAGGCTCTAAACCGCTTTTTTGATCGCATTTTGCGATGCCGAATGTTCCCATTTGGACGCAAAGTGCTTAATGTTGCGTCTGACCGCATGTCGGCCCAGGAATGGTCGAATGCTTCGGGGAGCTGGTGATATATGGAACGCGAGACGGGCAAGATGAACAAGGGTACGATGGCCCGCACTTTGCGGATGGGATTTGCAGTTCTGGCGCTCGGCATGATCGCGGCCCCGGCAGCCTCTCTGGCGCAGGAAGGCGCGGCTGTGAACGGCCTGAAGCTTTCCAACAGCAAGGCTCCCGTAAAGATCGACGCCGACAAGCTTGAAATGCGCGACAAGGAAGGCGTTGCCGTCTTCACTGGCAATGTTGCCGTTTCGCAGGGCGATGCGCTGCTGAAGGCTGGCCAGATGACGGTCTATTACAACAAGGCCAAGAAGGACGGTGACGCTCAGGCGCCGGAACCGGCAAGTGCTGGCGTCGGTGGCCTCGATTCGTCGAGCATCGATCACATCGACATTTCTGGAAAAGTCTATCTCAAGTCTGGCACCCAGGTCGCAACCGGCGATACGGGCCGCTATGATGCCAAGAACCAGGTGATGGTTCTCCAGGGGCAGAAGGTGGTGCTGACCGATGGCGACAATGTCGTGACCGGCTGCAAGCTGACCGCGCATCTCGATACGGGACGCGCCAATGTCGAAAGCTGCAAGGGACAGTCCAAGGGTCGCGTATCGATCATCATGGCTCCGAAAGATCAACAGCAGGGCGGTGCTGCGCCCAAGCAGAACTGACCGGAGCAGGCGTGGGATTGTTCTGGAACAAGAAGGCCGACGGG
This sequence comes from Brucella ciceri, assembly GCF_041930145.1. Lineage (NCBI taxonomy): Bacteria > Pseudomonadati > Pseudomonadota > Alphaproteobacteria > Hyphomicrobiales > Brucellaceae > Brucella > Brucella ciceri. The sequence goes on from NZ_JBHEEV010000003.1 coordinate 91,860, forward strand.
TCGCAAGACGCATCGCAAAATGTGAACGCACCATCCGATGTTGCCGGAGCCATGCCCGGCCAGCCGGGTAAGTCGGCGCGTCTCAAGGGTACGCTGGTGGCACGCGGTCTCTGCAAGAGCTATCGCGGCCGTCAGGTCGTCAACGGCGTGTCGTTTGGCGTGCGGGCGGGTGAAGCCGTCGGCATTCTGGGGCCGAACGGTGCCGGCAAGACTACCTGTTTCTACATGGTGACCGGTCTCGTCCCGGCTGATGCGGGCTCCATCGAGATCGACGGTTTTGATGTCACATCGATGCCGATGTATCGCCGTTCGCGTCTTGGCATTGGCTATCTGCCGCAGGAAGCGTCCATTTTTCGTGGTCTTTCGGTGGAAAACAACATCAAGGCCGTGCTGGAAGTGGTGGAGAAGGATCGCTCCAAGCGCGCGTCCGAACTGGACGCACTTCTGGAAGAATTTCACATCGCGCATTTGCGCAAGGCACCCGCCATTTCGCTTTCCGGCGGTGAACGCCGCCGTCTCGAAATTGCCCGTGCGCTTGCCTCGCGCCCGAATTTCATGCTGCTGGACGAGCCTTTTGCGGGCGTCGATCCGATTGCCGTTTCGGATATTCAGCAGCTTGTCCGCCATCTGACGAGCCGCGGCATCGGCGTCCTGATCACCGATCATAATGTGCGCGAAACGCTCGGCCTTATCGATCGCGCTTACATTATTCACGCCGGTCAGGTGCTGACGCATGGACGCCCTGCGGAAATCGTTGCCAACCCGGACGTGCGCAGGCTTTATCTCGGCGACCAGTTCACTCTCTAGAGCGCCCATCGGTCTGAAGGAATTCAGGCTGGCGCTCCAAATTCCCATGTTGACGCATCATGATCTGGGAGCGCGCGAAACAGTGCGCCTCCACATTTGCCCATCCCTTCCGCGACTAATTTCCCCTTTTGCTTGAAAAACGCGCATTCTGAATTGACAAGCAAGGTTCATACCAGTTTTCATTCCGTTCGGCCTGAACATGCGGTCCGTGGAGGTCGGCAGGGGTAAACCGGGGAGAATAACGCGTCGCATGGCATTGTCGCCCAAGCTCGATTTCCGTCAGTCGCAATCGCTGGTAATGACTCCCCAGTTGATGCAGTCGATAAGACTGCTGCAAATGACGCATGTGGAGCTGGAGCAGTTTCTCGACGCCGAAATTGAAAAAAATCCGCTTCTGGACCGAATCGAGGCAGCAAATGATGATTTTGCAGGCTCGGATTCCGTCCGCGACGATGGAGAAGCCGATGAGGGAGAGATAGAGTCCCAAGCGTCGGAGGACGACTGGTTCAAGACGGAAGTCTCCGGCGATGCGGAGAGCCTTTCTTCCACCTTCGACAGTTCGCTTGAGAACATCTTTCCCGACGATCCGGGTCGCTCCGATGAGATCGGGCCTGACCTTGCCGCGCAATGGAAATCCGCTGGCGGCGACGGATATGTTTCAGCCAGCGCTTATGACATCGACCAGGTCACGGCGAGCCGGGTTTCGCTGGGCGAGCATGTGGCGGAACAGATCGCGCTGACTTTTTCCGCGACGATGGACCGGTTCATCGCAACCGCGCTTGCCGACGCGCTGGACGAGAGCGGCTATCTGCGTGTCGATATTGTGGGGCTCGCCCAGAACCTGGGCGTGGAAACGGTCGAAATCGAGCGCGTGCTCGGTGTCATGCAAACCTTTGATCCCCATGGCCTTTTCGCTCGTGACCTGCGGGAGTGCCTGACGATACAGTTGCGTCTCAAGGATCGGTTCGATCCGGCGATGGAAGCTTTGATCGACAATCTCGATCTTCTGGCGCGGCGCGACTTCGCGACGCTCAAGAAACTTTGCGGCGTCGATCAGGCCGACATTCTCGATATGCTGACCGAAATCCGCATGCTCGATCCAAAACCGGGCGCATTGTTCGAGATTTCGGTCGCCGATGCCATCGTGCCGGACGTGCTGGTGACGCCGTCGCGCGATGACGGCTGGGCCATCGAGTTGAATGCCGCGGCCATGCCGCGCCTCATCGTCAACAATGAATATTATGCCGAGGTGAACGCCTCGGTGAAAGCCGAGGAAAAGGCGTTTCTCTCGGACTGCATGCAGACTGCGAACTGGCTCGTGCGCAGCCTTGACCAGCGCGCCCGCACTATCCTGAAGGTCACGCAGGAAATCGTGCGGCAGCAGGACGGTTTTCTGCGCCACGGAGTGACCCATTTGAAGCCGCTCAACCTCCGCATTGTCGCGGATGCGGTCGGCATGCATGAATCCACCATCAGCCGGGTGACCGCGAACAAGTTCATGGCGACGCCACGCGGCGTGTTTGAATTGCGCTATTTCTTCAATGCTTCCATCGCCTCGTCCGAGGGAGGCGACGCGCATTCATCCGAAAGTGTGCGCCATCGCATCCGCCAGATGATTGACGCCGAAAAGCCTGACGACGTGCTTTCCGATGACGCCATCGTGGATGCCCTCAAGAAGGACGGTGTGGATATTGCGCGAAGAACGGTCGCAAAATACCGGGAATCGATGAATATTGCCTCATCGGTACAACGCAGGCGGGAAAAGAAGGCGAGATTGTCGGCTTCCTGATCGTCCGCCAAGGCGGTCCCGAAATGTATTTCAAGCTTCGTTCTCCTGTGAAAACAGGGGAGGAACGCTCTAAAATTTTTGACTTGTCGCGCTGTTCATTCAGAAAAATTCGATCTCGATTTGTGAAAAGATCGACATTGCAGGGCGACCAGGTGGCAAGAGGGCCAATTGACAAGCGCCATTTCAACCAATAGAAGCCCGGCTCGCGCTGCGGCCCGTAATTAAAGCCTCGGTTTTCCGGCTTTCACGAGAGGCGGTCAGCGTGAACTGAGGCGCTGGTCCGTAATACGGCTTGTTATACGGAAAGCCGCGCCAAAGCAGAATTGAAGCATATCTCCCGGATTGGCCGGTTTTCGGGAGAAAGCATGAGATTGACGTTTCCAGCATATGTTTCTGCGGGAAATGTCCGGGAATGCGTAATTTCTGGAAGAAATTGCGATTGTGCATATGTTTGAAGGAAGGACAATGTGGCGTTCCAAGGCATGTCATCCGAACGGGTGACGCTAACCGGGCGTTACGTAAGAGAAATGTGTGGCAACCACCCCGTCAACGGGCTTTTCCGGGAGCAGCCAGGACTTCAAAGGCTTTTCGGAAGGTGTTTCAACACCTCTGCGGAGAGTGCGCCTGAGAAGCTCGTCGGCATCATGGATCTGGTTGGAAAACGCACTGGATGAAAAGCATCTTTGATGCTGGTTCGCTTTGCGCTTCGCTCGCCTTGTGATTAGACTGGGTTCTGTGGTGTAACGCAAATGAGGTGTGCCAAATGACTCTGCGTGTATCTGGAAAGCATATGGACGTCGGTGAAGCTTTCACGACCCGGATCATTGATCGGGTTAATGAAGCGGTCGGCAAATATTTCGATCATGGCTTTTCCGGACAGGTTACGGTCACCAAGTCCGGTTCGCGTTTCAGTGCCGATTGCACCCTGCACCTCGATAGCGGTGCGACTCTGCAAAGCACTGGCGAGGCACAGGATCCGCAACTGGCTTTCGAAGCGGCTGCGGACAAGATCGAAACCCGCCTTCGCCGCTACAAGCGCCGTCTGAAATCGCGTCCTGCCACGCAGCCGGATGCGATCTATGATGACGTTGCATATCGTGTTATGGCACCCCTGCCGGAGGAAGAGGAGGATCTTCCGGCGGATTACGCGCCGACAATTGTTGCGGAATCGTCCGTCGCCCTGCGCACCATGTCGGTGGCGTCGGCGGTCGTGGAACTGGATCTCATCGAGAATCCGGTTCTGGTATTCCGCAATGCCGGCAATGATGAAGTTAATATCGTCTACCGTCGGGCGGACGGCAATATCGGCTGGGTCGATCCATCGATGGTCACCCGCCAGGCCGCGCCCCGCGCCTGACGGCAAACCTGAAGCGCACGCAGCGGACCGCGATCGGCGGCCGCGTGCGCTTCCCAAAACCGGGCTGAAAAGGCCTGATTGAAGAAGGAACGGAGAGAATGGATCTTAGTGATCTGATTCAGCCAGGGGCGATTATCCCTGCGCTGAAAGCCAGCTCCAAAAAGCAGCTTTTGCAGATTCTGTCTGAGAAGGCTGCGGAACTGACCGGTCTCCCTGAGCGCGAAGTTTTCGAAACAATTCTCCAGCGTGAACGCCTCGGTTCCACCGGGGTGGGCAATGGCGTTGCCATTCCGCACGGTAAGCTGGCGAACATCAACAAAATAGCCGGAATCTTCGCTCGTCTGGAAACCCCGGTCGATTTCGAGGCGCTGGACGATCAGCCTGTCGATCTTGTTTTTCTGCTTCTCGCGCCGGAAAATGCCGGCGCGGATCATCTGAAGGCTCTCTCGCGCATCGCCCGTATGCTGCGCGACGCCGATACTGTTGCGAAGTTGCGCGGCACGCATGACGCGCAGGCGCTTTATTCATTCCTGACCGCTCAGCCAGCGTCCAACGCGGCCTGAGTTCAAATAGTTTCTCGTAAACAAAACCGCCGTTCAGCTTGAACGGCGGTTTTGTTTGTCCGCTCGCAGAAACGATGTGCGGGGAAGGCAGATGCTGCCAGCGACGCGATACCGGCGATGGCCGTTATCGCACCAAAGATCAGTGCAGCATCACGGTGCGCAGTTCGTGCTCCTGTGCGCCCTGCAGCGCGGTGGCGCGAAAATCGGAAAGCACGATTGGCTCGCCGCTGGCGCCAAACAGCGCCCAGAGTTCCAGGCCCGGCTCGATCGGTGGGAGGGCAGGGAAGCTGCGGGCAAGGTCATCAGAACGGATCTTGCGCACATAGGCAACTTCACCTTCGCCGAGATGGGCGAATTCGTTTTCGGTGAATATCTGTCGGTTCATGGTCGTAGCCTCCATTTCGTCGGCATGTCATTTGCGACCATGCCGCTTCAGAGCTTCACATTTTCAATATAGCGGACTTGTGCTGAACAAAAACTGAACAGTTTCAGTCTTTCACCGCTATGTTGATTCGTTTGATCAGCCGCTCCGGTTCCGGGCGGTCGAGATCGATGGCCAAAAGGCCGTTTTTCAGATCGCAACCGAGAACCCGCATACCGTCTGCCAGAACGAAAACGCGCTGGAACTGCCGGGCGGCGATGCCGCGATGCAGAAATTCCCGTTCGGTATCGTCGGTCTGGCGTCCGCGGATGACGAGCTGATTGTCTTCCGTCATGACTTCGAGGTCGTCGCTGGAAAACCCGGCCACCGCCAGGGTGATGCGCAGACGTTCGGAGCCAGTCTCGCCACGCAGGCGTTCAATATTATAGGGCGGATAACCATCGCCGGATTTAGCGATCCGTTCCAGCGTCTTTTCCATCGTGTCGAATCCGAGCAGCAGAGGGCTCGAAAACGGTGTCATTCTTGTCATTGCATCAGTCCTTGATGAGAAGCGACCGTTATGAAGAGAACCCATACGGCGTACTCTTCGCTAACTGATATGGCTTGTGAAAAGCCTGACTTCAAGGGCCAATCCGGATTCCTTCACTCCATCGTAGGGTGAAGTTCAGGCGCAAGATACCCGGGAACTTTAGGAGCGCTTACCGACGCGCTTCGGCGAGAGCCGCGCCAAAAGCCGTGGCGAAGCTTTCCCGATCGTCGGGATTGAGGAACTTGCCGACCGCGACGCTCGCCTCGCGGCTCTCGACGCTCATGCCGGTGATGCCAATGTCAGGCTTTCGCGCAACCTTGAACCGTGTCCAGAACGGATTGAAGCGATGTGCGGTCACCTTGCCGGATGCCGCATATTTGCGAATATGCAGGGCGGAGCGCGATACGGAGATTTCCTCCCGCGCCCGGGCGGCACGATAATTCCAGCGGAAGGCCAGATAGATGAGCAGGACATCAAGGCCGAAAAACCCGAAGATGGGCCAGGCCCCGATGGACCAGAAAAGAATGCCTACGAACATCCAGCAACCGATCAGGGCTCCCATCAGCACGGCAAAGCCCGTCCGCCCCAGCGAACGATAGGGCGTGAGCAGGGCCTCGAAAATGGGTTTGTCGAACCGGTCGGGTTCCGCGCCGTCTGGGTGGTGCATCGTTTTCAGATCATCTCGCAACGCCGCATCCGGCCTGCGTCAAGCTGCTGATTGTTTTGTCGATAGGGAAACCATTATAGAGGCGGAATGGAAAAGGCCAAAATCAAATCGCCCGTGAACGCATCTCCTGCCCGTTCCCAGCGTCGGGTGCGGGGCACGCTTTATACGGCGGATGAAATTCACGAGATATTCCGCCGTTTCTCCATCCAGAGACCCGAGCCGAAGGGCGAGCTTGAGCACGTGAATGCATTCACGCTTCTTGTCGCCGTCGTTCTTTCGGCGCAGGCCACCGACGCAGGCGTCAACAAGGCGACGCGGGGGCTCTTTGCCGTTGCCGATACGCCGCACAAAATGCTGGCGCTCGGCGAGGAAAAAGTCGGCGACTATATCCGTACCATCGGTCTTTGGCGCAACAAGGCAAAAAACGTCATCCTCCTGTCCGAAGCCCTGATCCGCGATCACGGCGGCGAGGTTCCCGGCGACCGGGATGAACTGGTGAAATTGCCGGGCGTTGGCCGCAAGACGGCCAATGTGGTGCTGAACATGGCTTTTGGCCAGCCGACCATGGCGGTGGACACGCATATCCTGCGCATCGGCAACCGGATCGGTCTTGCGCCCGGCAAGACGCCGGAGGCCGTGGAAGCCATCCTCGTCCGGGTCATTCCAGCCGAATACATGCTTCACGCACACCACTGGCTCATCCTGCATGGCCGTTATGTGTGCAAGGCGCGCAAGCCCGAATGTGAGAAATGCGTGATTGCGGATATCTGCAAATATCCGGCGAAAACCTGCGACGTGCCCGCGCCGCTTATCCCCTTGCCGCCGCAGGCGTGAGCTTGCTTTCGCGCTGCGAGATCGCCTTGTGCAGATGGACCATCATCGTTGCCGCAAAAAGCGGGGTGAGAAGGTTGACGATGGGGATCGCCATGAAGCCTGCAATCAGCAGCCCGGCCAGAAAGACCGTCACGCCATAATGTGACCGTAGCGCCTTCGCCTCAGCTTCGGACCGATAGCGCATGGCCGCAAACTCGAAAAATTCCCGCCCGAGCAGATAGGCATTGATGACGAAGAAGGCGATCAGGTTGATGCCGGGTATGAACAGCATCAGTAGGGCGGCGATATTGCCGATAATGACGATGCCGAGAAACTTCAGCGAAACGACGATGGAACGGCCGATCGGCAACGGCGTGCCGCGAGGATCGTTGGGATAGTCCTCGCGTTCGACTACTTCGGCGACATCATCGAGAAACAGGCCTGCTACCAGCGCTGTAACGGGTGCAATCATCAATGCGAGCACAAGCGCCAGGCCAAGACCTGCAACGATGGCGGCAACGATGCCGAGCCAGCCTGCCCAATCCGGCATGCCGGGCAATATCTGCTCCATCCATGGCCAGGCAAAAGTAAAAAAGATTTGACGGACTGCGGCCCAAAGACCGATTAGCAGCAACAGCGTCAAACCGAGGGTCTTCCAGAAAACTGCGCGCAATTCCGGTGTGGTCAGGCGCTTCAGAGCCTTCAAGGCAGCATCCAGGATCATTTTGGCCCCAATTCCGACTGTGGACAAAGATGGAAATAGGTATGCCTCCATTCCGAAGCAAGCCGCACGATCACGGTAGGGAAGCTTGCAGGGTAGCCAAAGGGATTGCAAACGGCTAAACCGGCACCCACGTGACCGATCTGCTTCTGGCGGACAGGAGACCAATCAAAAGGGGAGCTTCTCGCGCTCATGGCCACATTCGACGTCCTTTGCATCGGCAATGCCATTGTCGACATTATTTCGCGCACTGATGAGTCTTTTCTGGAAACAAACGGTATCGTCAAAGGCGCGATGAACCTGATCGACGCGGATCGTGCCGAATTGCTTTATGGTCGCATTGCGGGCCCGGTGACGGAAATGTCCGGCGGCAGCGCCGGAAATACCGCAGCAGGCGTTGCAAGTCTTGGCGGACGATCGGCCTATTTCGGCAAGGTCGCGACCGATCATCTGGGCCGTGTTTTCGCGCATGACATCCGCGCGCAGGGCGTCGCCTTCGATACGCGCCCGTTGGAAAATGGCTCGCCGACCGCCCGTTCCATGATTTTCGTGACGCCGGACGGCGAACGTTCGATGAATACCTTTCTTGGCGCCTGTGTGGAACTTGGCCCGGAGGATGTCGAAACCTCCAAGGTGTCCGATGCGAAAGTGACCTATTTCGAAGGCTATCTGTGGGACCCGCCGCGCGCCAAGGAAGCCATTGTCCTTGCATCGAAGATCGCGCATGAGAAAAACCGCCAGATGGCGATGACGCTTTCCGATCCGTTCTGCGTGGACCGGTATCGCGAGGAATTTCTGGAGCTTATGCGCTCGCGCACGGTCGATATCGTCTTCGCCAATGAGGACGAGGCCAAGTCACTCTATAAGACGAAATCGCTCGAAACGGCGATTGCCTCCGTGCGCATGGATTGCGCGCTTTCAATCATCACCCGTTCGGAAAAAGGCGCGGTCGTGGTCACGCCCGACCAGACCCTGACCGTTCCCGCCATCGAAATCGATGCGCTGGTCGATACGACGGGGGCAGGCGATCTTTACGCCGCCGGTTTCCTGTACGGCTATACGAACGACCGTTCGCTTGAAGATTGCGCGCGTCTCGGTTCGCTGGCGGCAGGCCTGATCATCCAGCAGATGGGCCCGCGCCCGCAACTCAGCCTGCAGGCAGCCGCAAGCCAGGCCGGGCTGGTATAAGGCTTATTCCGGCCTGATTATCCGGTCGCGCTGAAGCTCTTCTTCGGTGCGCCCGGGACGGCTTTTATAGACGGGCAATGTCCAGCCGAAATAAAGGGCGCCCCCGCGAATGACGAAGGCGGTCAAAGCCGCCGCCACTGCGCATATGGCTGGTTCGACATGCAGCCAGGCAAGCAGGACATAAAGGCACGCACCGGCAAGCGAAGCCGTGACATAAATCTCGCGGCGCATCAGCACGGAAGGCTCGCCAGCCACCATGTCGCGCAATATGCCGCCAAGCGTGGCCGTGGAAATGCCGGTCACGATGGCGACGGACGGCCCGAAACCGAGCGCCAGCCCCTTGGCGGCACCCAATACCGTATAGGCGGCCATACCGATGGCATCGAGCCAGAGCAGGACGCGATAGCGCGACTCCACCATGTGCGCGGTGAAATAGACGACGATCGCGGCCAGCGTGCCGGCCAGCAGATAGGCGGGCTCGACGACCCAGAAAACCGGCGCGCCGAGCACCAGATCGCGAAATGTCCCGCCGCCAATACCGGTAATATTGGCAAGGAACAGAAAGCCGATAATGTCGAGCTGGCGGCGCGAGGCGGCAAGAGCACCGGTCGCAGCGAAAACGAAAACGCCTGCGAAATTCAAAAACTCAGGAATCGTCACGCTGTTGCTCTCCTCCGCACATGCCGGAGCATGTCCCGTTTAAACGAAACGCCGGAATCCCCCGAAACCGGTGCCCACTTTCGGGAAGCATGCTCTGTGACAACTTTTCACCGGTGTGTCCCAATATAGCAATATGCATGTTATCGGAAACCAGACCGCAGATATGAAAAGAGCGGCAGACAAAGCCGCCGCTCCAATTCTCGTCGGTTTTTGTTCGGATCAGGAATTGCCTTCGGGAGCGGCAGCGCCATTGTCGGCAGTAGCCTTCGGGCCACCCTTGGAGACGCCGACCATGGCCGGGCGCAGAACGCGGTCGCCAATGGCGTAACCATCCTGCACGACCTGCACGACGGTGTTGTTCGGCAGATCCGCATTCGGCACTTCGAACATGGCCTGATGGAAATTCGGGTCGAATTTCTGGCCTTCCGGTTCCAGCTTCTTGACGCCGTGGCGTTCCAGAGCGTGGAGCATGGCGCGTTCGGTCATTTCGACGCCATCGGCGAGCGACTTGAGGCTGGCATCGGTTGCCATGGCTTCGGCAGGGATAGCCTCGAGTGCACGGCGCAGATTGTCGGAAACCGACAGCATGTCGCGGGCAAAATTGGTCACCGCATAGGTGCGCGCATCCTGTACGTCGCGCTGGGTGCGCTTGCGCAGGTTTTCCATTTCGGCGGCGGCGCGCAGCAACTGGTCTTTCAGTTCGCCATTATCTGCTTCCAGCATGGCAATCCGGTTCGCGGTATCGTCCACTTCCGCTTCGGCTTCGTCCTCGGCAGCTTCTGCACGGGCTTCGGCCTTGCGCGCCTTCAGAAATTCGTCGGCAGCACGGTTGAGCGCCTCACGATCCCGGGGATTGTTGATATCGCGCTGCTCAAGATCGGGGTTCTGGGATTTGTTTTTTTCGTCAGCCATGATGCTACTTCCGTCTTGAATAGAGCATTTCCAGCAAAACTGCATGAGCCTTTGCGTCGGATAATGCGAAAAACAAACTATCGTCTGGGGCGGATATCGAGTTTCATGCCAATAAAATCAAGGTCTATTTTCAGTGCCTTGGTTTGTCCCGGCAAGTCTCACAGTTAACGCAGGAGCCGGGACACGATCTGTGCGGTATAGTCCACCATCGGGACGATCCGCGCATAATTGAGCCGTGTCGGCCCGATGACCCCCAGGGCACCAATAACCCTTTGCTCGCTGTCGCGATAGGGGGCCACCACCAGCGACGAGCCGGAAAGGGAGAAAAGCTTGTTTTCCGAACCGATGAAGATGCGTACGCCCGAACCCGCCTCCGCAAGATCGAGCAGCTGGACCATGCCATCCTTGGTTTCAAGGTCATCGAAGAGATGGCGCAGCCGCTCGATATCTTCCTGCGCATGGATGTTTTCCAGAAGATTGGCGCGCCCGCGCACGATCAGCCGCGCCGGCTGATCCGTTCCGGCTCCGCTCCAGACCGCCAGTCCCTGGGCAACCAGTTCCTGCGACAGCTGGTCGAGTTCCTGCCGCGTTTCTTCCGTCAGCTTTTTCAGCTCCGCCTTGGCTTCGGAAAGCGTGTGGCCATGAATATGCGCGTTGAGAAAATTCGATGCCTCGACCAGTTGCGAATTGCTGATGCCGACGGGCAGGTTGACGACGCGGTTTTCGACGTCGCCATTCTGCATGACCAGAACTGCAAGCGCCCGGGTCGGCTCCAGACGAACGAATTCGATATGTTTGAGCGCGCCTTCCGCCTTGGTGGCCAGCACGAGGCCCGCGCCGCGCGACAGGCCGGAAAGAACCTGACTTGCTTCTGTCAGGACGCTTTCGACCGAATTGTTTATGCCGGCGGAACGAACCTGCGCTTCAATGGAGGAGCGTTCCTCCGGCGGCAGGTCGCCCACTTCCAGAAATGCGTCGACAAAGAAGCGCAGTCCGATCTGCGTCGGCAGGCGTCCGGCCGAGACATGCGGCGCATAGATAAGGCCCAGATGCTCCAGGTCGCTCATGACATTGCGGATGGTCGCAGGCGAAAGCGTGTGCGGCAGCAATCGCGACAGGTTGCGTGAACCGAGCGGATCGCCATCGTTCAGATAGGTTTCCACAATCAGCCTGAAAATATCGCGCGAACGCTGGTCGAGCGAACTCAGAAGCTGGTGTTCCGGCGTTTTCATCATATTATGGTCGCGAAGTTTACGAATGACATAGGCCAAATATAAGGGCACAAGCCAAAGCGTCAAAGGCTTTAGGTTATAGTGACAGGGCTCTCAACATCTCTGTCGGTTTTTCGGGCAGAGCGCCTTTCTATTTGTGTGTGGGAAGCCTAAAAAGCCGCACAGGTAAATGAATCGAGGAATTCTCAATGCGTCCATCCAAGCGTGCGGCTGACGAAATGCGCGCCGTCTCTTTCGAACGCGGCATCTCCAAACATGCCGAGGGCTCCTGCCTCGTCAAGTTTGGCGATACGCATGTCCTGTGCACCGCAAGCCTTGAAGAAAAGGTGCCGGGCTGGATGCGCAATACGGGCAAGGGCTGGGTCACGGCGGAATACGGCATGCTGCCGCGCTCGACCGGCGACCGCATGCGCCGCGAAGCCGCCGCTGGCAAGCAGGGTGGCCGCACGCAGGAAATCCAGCGCCTGATCGGACGAAGCCTCCGCGCCGTTGTCGACATGCAGGCGCTCGGCGAAGTGCAGATCACCGTGGACTGCGACGTCATTCAGGCCGATGGCGGCACCCGCACGGCGGCTATCACCGGCGGCTGGGTGGCGCTTCATGAATGCCTGCGCTGGATGGAAGCACGCCAGATGGTGCGCGTCGAGAAGGTCCTGAAAGACCATATCGCCGCGATTTCCTGCGGCATCTATGAAGGCGAGCCGGTGCTCGATCTGGATTATGCGGAAGATTCTGTCGCCGAAACCGACAGCAATTTCGTGATGACCGGCAAGGGCGGGATCGTTGAAGTTCAGGGAACGGCGGAAGGTGCGCCTTTCTCGGAAGAAGAATTCGCCAGCCTGATGAAGCTTGCTCGCGGCGGCATTGATCGTCTTGTGTCCTTGCAGAAAATGGCTGTCGCCTGATAGGAACGAGGTCTGCTCCATATATCGAGGAGACCTCATCCATGCGCGCAGCACGTATTCTTGAAACCGCTCTCTATGTCCGCGATGTCGCCGAGGCGATAGAGTTCTATCAGGGAACAATGGGACTGGAGCCGGTTGGCAAAGTCAGCGAGCGCAATGCATTTTTCCGCTGCGGAGAGGGCATATTGCTTCTCTTCAAGGCGGAAGAAACGTTGAAGCCGCCGCCCGCCGGACATTTGCCCGTACCGGCCCACGGCACCAGCGGGCCCGGTCATGTCTGTTTTGCCGCAAGCCGGGAGGAGATGGAAGGCTGGCGCAGCCATCTGGCAAGACATGGCGTGGCGATAGAGGCCGAGTTCGATTGGCCGAATGGCGCGCATTCAATTTACTTCCGTGATCCGTCCGGCAATTCGCTGGAGATTGCCGAACCCAAACTATGGAACTGAAAATGAGAAAACTGGAACAGGGCAAGCTGATCGTTGCTTCGCACAATGCGGGCAAGCTGAAGGAATTCGACGGCCTGATCGGCCCGTTCGGTTTCGAGGTCAGTTCTGTAGCTGCCCTTGGCCTGCCGGAGCCGGATGAAACCGGTACGACTTTCGAGGAAAACGCCTATATCAAGGCGCTCGCGGCTGCCGAAGCAACGGGACTGCCCGCCCTTTCGGACGATTCCGGCATGATGGTCGATGCGCTTGACGGTGATCCGGGGGTCTACACGGCAAACTGGGCCGAGACCGAGGACGGTACCCGCGATTTCGACATGGCGATGCAGAAGGTGGAGAACCTGCTGCAGGAAAAAGGCGCCCTTGAACCGCAGCAGCGCAAGGCACGGTTTGTATCGGTCATCTGTCTCGCCTGGCCCGATGGCGAGGCGGAATATTTCCGTGGCGAGGTCGAAGGCACGATTGTCTGGCCGCCGCGGGGCAATACCGGTTTCGGTTTCGACCCGATTTTCCTGCCTGACGGCTATGAAAAGACTTTCGGCGAAATGACCGCCGACGAGAAGCATGGCTGGAAACCGGGCGACGCTTCGGCCCTGTCGCACCGTGCGCGCGCCTTCAAGCTTTTTGCCGAAAAAGCGCTCAATGTGGAAGCGGCGCCTGCGAAATGAACAAGCTGTTTCCCCCTTTGCAGGCAATGGACGCTGCCCGCGCAAATACCGCCGGGGCGATACCGATCGCGCGCGCAAACGGGGAAGATGCGTTCGGCGTATACTTGCACTGGCCTTTCTGCCTGGCCAAATGTCCCTACTGCGACTTCAACAGCCATGTTCGGCACAAGCCGGTCGATCAGGCCCGCTTTTCCGAGGCGTTTCTTCGTGAGATGGAATGCCTGCGCGAACGCACCGGCCCGCGCACGATCACCAGCATTTTTCTGGGCGGCGGCACGCCGTCGCTGATGCAGCCCGAAACGGTTGGCGCTCTTCTCGATGGGATTGCGTCCCATTGGTCCGTTGCACCGGATATCGAGGTGACGCTGGAGGCAAATCCCACCAGCGTGGAAGCGGATCGCTTTCGCGGCTATCGCGCGGCAGGCGTCAATCGCGTGTCGCTCGGCATTCAGGCGCTCAACGATCCCGATCTGCGCCGTCTTGGGCGCATGCATTCGGTCGAGGAAGCCAAGGCGGCAATCCGGCTGGCGCGTGAGATTTTCCCGCGCCTGTCCTTCGATCTGATCTATGCGCGCCCGAACCAGACCATAGAGGCGTGGCGCGAGGAGCTGAAGGAAGCCATCGGCCTTGCTGCCGATCACCTGTCGCTTTACCAGCTGACGATCGAGGAAGGCACGCAGTTCTACAATCTCTGGAAGGCGGGCAAGCTGACGACGCCCGACCCGGATCACGCCGCAGCCCTTTATGAGGAAACGCAAAGGGTGACGGCTGAGCACGGGCTTCCGGCCTATGAAATTTCCAACCACGCCGTGCCCGGGCGCGAGTCGCAGCACAATCTCGTCTATTGGCGTTACGGGCAATATGTCGGCATCGGTCCCGGCGCCCATGGGCGGTTCGTGGAAAACGATGTGCGTACCGTCACCATGACCGAAAAACACCCGGAAACCTGGCTGGACAAGGTCGAGCGCAACGGCCACGGCATTATCGAGGAAGAATATCTCGATGGCGAGCAGGAAGGCGACGAGTTCCTGATGATGGGCCTGCGCTTGCGTGAAGGCATCGACCTTGCCCGTTACGAGCGGCTTTCAGGCCATGCCGTCGACGAAAAGCGATTGGCGAAACTGATCGCGGAAGGCATGATCGAACCGATGGATGGCAGCTTCATCCGCGCAACGCCGGATGGCGCGCTGGTGCTGGATGCGTTGGTCGCCGATCTGGCCGCTTGATTCAGACACTGAAGGACGCATGATGACGGATGAAACGGGCGGTGAGCGGCGGGAATATGTGGTGGGCGGCACGGTGATGCGTGCCCGACCGCTGGAGCCTGCGCTTTATATCGTCTCGACCCCTATCGGCAATCTCGGCGATATGACCCTGCGCGGCATTGAAACGCTGGCTTCCGTCGATATTCTGGCTTGCGAGGATACCCGTGTCACCCGCGTCCTGCTCGACCGCTATGGCATAGCGCGCCGTCCGATCAGCTATCACGAGCACAATGCCGCAGAGGCCGGTGAAAAGCTGATTGCTGCGCTGACGGCGGGCAAAAGCGTCGCGCTCGTCTCCGACGCGGGAACCCCCCTTGTTTCCGATCCCGGTTTCCGGCTGGTGGGGGAGGCGCGCGAGGCGGGCATCCGTGTCGTGCCTGTTCCGGGTGCTTCCGCCGTTCTGGCCGCACTTGCCGCTTCCGGCCTGCCGACCGATGCCTTCATGTTCTGCGGCTTCCTGCCGTCCAAGCACGGACAG
Source organism: Brucella ciceri (assembly GCF_041930145.1). Classification (NCBI taxonomy): domain Bacteria; kingdom Pseudomonadati; phylum Pseudomonadota; class Alphaproteobacteria; order Hyphomicrobiales; family Brucellaceae; genus Brucella; species Brucella ciceri. The sequence continues at coordinate 107,239 of NZ_JBHEEV010000003.1, forward strand.
CGATTGTCGAAGCTTGAGAGCCTCAAAAATATCGACGCAACGCTGGTGTTCTACGAGTCGCCCAACCGCACGGCCGCGACACTGGCCGACATGGCTGCCGCTTTCGGAGCGGAACGCGCGGGCGCGCTTTGCCGCGAATTGACCAAGGCCTATGAAACCGTTGTCACGGCATCGCTGGGTGAACTTGCGGAAAAGTTCGATGGCGAGGATCGTATTCGCGGCGAGGTCGTACTGCTGGTTGGCCCGCCTGTCGGCGATGCTGTTGCCCAAAGCGAAGAAGATATCGACAGGCTGCTTCTGTCGCTTGCCGCCGAACTGCCGCCATCCAAGGCCGCAGGCGAGGCGGCGCGTATGACCGGCGGGCAGAAATCGGTGCTCTATCAGCGCCTCATGCAACTGAAATCGGATCAGCCATGACGGACCTCCGCGAGAAAAAGCGAACTGCTTTCTTTCGCGGACATAGCGCCGAGCGCTTTGCTTCGGTGGTGCTTCTCCTCAAGGGTTTTCGGGTCGTCGCGCGGCGTTATCGCACAAGGCTTGGCGAGATCGACCTGATCGCCCGGCGCGGCGATCTGGTGCTCATCGTCGAGGTCAAGGCGCGGAACAGCCTCGAAGCTGCGCAACTGGCCGTCACGCCGCAAGCCATGCACCGTATCGAAGCCGCAGCCGATCTCTGGCTGCAACGCCAGCCCGATCATGCCCGACTGTCGCTGCGTTTCGACCTGATCGCCGTGCTGCCGAGGCGGTGGCCGAAGCATGTGCCAGCATTCTTCACCAGCCGCAATTACTTATAAGTCTATGTAAATCCTATAAAAATTGTAGAGTATATTTGCTCCGCTTCCGGGAATGAAAATCCTGCAATTGCCTGATTTGAGAAAAAGTGATGCGCGGCGAGATTTTCGCGCGCAAGGGCGTTTCTTATAAAGCAAGGCCCTTCCATGAATAATAGCACCGTCTTGTTGCCTGATGCTTTTCCGGACAACCGGTATCCGCTTTCGCTGGAAATGCTTCAAAGGATGGTGCTCATGTCTTTTTCGCAGAAGCGTCTGCTGGCTGATTTTCCCGCCTTCTTCCGGGTTTCGGACGAGGTGGTTGTCGTCGTTGGCGGCGGCGAGGAAGCCTTGAACAAGGCGCGCCTCGTGGCGCAGACCTCCGCCCGCATTCGTATCGTCGCGGAGGAAACGGAACGCCATCTGGCCGATTTCATCGCCGCGCATGATGTGGAGCATGTCGCAGCTCCCTTTGCCAGCGAGCACCTGGAAGGCGCAAAGCTCGTCTTCGTCGCGACCGGCGATGAAGCACAGGATCGCGCCGTCGCTGCATTGGCCAAAGCGCAGAAGGTTCCGGTGAATGTGGTGGACCGGCCTGCGCTTTGCGATTTTCTGACGCCAGCCATCGTCAACCGCGCCCCCATCGCAATCGCCATCGGCACCGAAGGTTCGGCCCCGGTACTGGCGCAGATGGTGCGTGCGCGGATCGATGCCGCCTTTTCGCCCCGCCTCGGCGAGCTTGCGCATTTTGCCGAAAGCTGGCGTCCGCTGGTCGAGCGCGTGCTGCCGAAAGGGCTGGCGCGTCGCAGCTTCTGGCGCGGTTTCTTTTCGGGCAGCGTTTCGCGCGCCATTGAAGATGGCGACCGTGAAGGGGCTTATCGCGCTGCAAATGATCTCATCGAGTGGCCGCTGGACGCATCCGGCTATGTCTGGCTGGTGGGTGCCGGTCCCGGCGCCGAGGACCTTTTGACCCTGCGGGCGCACCGCGCTTTGATGGAAGCCGACGTGATCGTGCATGATGCCCTGGTGCCGGAGGGTGTCATTGCCATGGGCCGCCGTGACGCGGAACGCCTTGCCGTCGGCAAGCGCAAGGGCTGCCATTCCAAGAGCCAGGAAGAGATCAACCGCCTGCTGGTAACGCTCGGCCGGGAAGGCAAGCGCGTCGTGAGACTGAAATCCGGCGATCCGCTGGTGTTTGGACGCGCAGGCGAAGAAATGGCGGCATTGCGTGCCGCCGGTATCGGCTTCGAGATCGTGCCCGGCATTACTTCGGCCTTCGCCGCCGCAGCTGATATGGAACTGCCGCTGACGCTGCGCGGCGTCGCGTCCTCGCTGGTGTTTACGACCGGCCACGACATGACCGGCGATGTGCTGCCGGGCTGGGCAAAGCTTGCCGTCTCCGGTGCAACCATCGCCGTCTATATGGGGTCGACGGTCGCGGCTTCCGTTGCCGCGCGCCTGATTGCGGCGGGCCTGCATGAAGATACTGCCGTGGCAGTCGTGGAAAATGCGAGCCGTCAGGACAAGCGCCTGTTCCACGGAACGTTGAAGGATCTGCCGGATCTCGAAAGCCGCAAGGAGCTTTCCGGCCCGGTCTTGGTGATCATTGGCGATGCGGTCGCTGGTGCAGCAATCGACAAGGCCGAAGCGCTGGCGCTCAAGCCGGTTTCCGTCGCAGCCTAAGAGCGCATCCCGAAAAGTGTGCAGCGGTTTTCGGACAAGATGCGCTCAAAAACAAAAAGTTAGAGCGCAGGATGCGCGGTTAACAAAAGTTTGGAGTTTGGAAATGGTCGTAAAAGTTCTCACTGCAAACCGCCTCATCGACGGGCAGGCTGTGTGGCTTGGTGCCGATGGCTCCTGGCAGGAAACCATCGACGGCGCGCTGGTCGCCCGTCATGCGGAGGCCGTCGAGGCGCTTGAAGACGCTGGGAAGATTGCCGCGAAAGCCAATCTGGTCGTGGATGTGAACGTGATCGATGTCGAGGAACGCGAGGAGGGGCTTTACCCGATCCGCTTGCGCGAACGCATCCGTCTCTCCGGCCCGACCATCGTGACCTTCGGCGATTTGCCTCTCGACAAGCCTGAATTGAAGCGCGCTTCCTGATTGCGGATTTGGACCTAGCCTATGTATCGTTATGATGAATTCGACCGCGATTTCGTTGCGGCCCGTGTTGCCCAGTTCAAGGATCAGGTCGAGCGCCGTCTGGCGGGCGAATTGACTGAGGATCAGTTCAAGCCGTTGCGCCTGATGAACGGTCTTTATCTGCAATTGCATGCCTACATGCTGCGCGTGGCCATTCCCTATGGCACGCTGTCGAGCCGCCAGTTGCGCAAGCTCGGCCACATCGCGCGCGTCTACGATCGTGGGTTCGGCCATTTCACCACGCGCCAGAATATCCAGTACAACTGGCCTGCATTGAAGGACGTGCCGCGCATTCTTGAAGAACTGGCGGAAGTCGAGATGCACGCTATCCAGACCTCGGGCAATTGCATTCGCAACGTGACTGCCGATCATTTCGCAGGCGCTGCCGCCGATGAGGTTGCCGACCCACGCCCATTCGCGGAAATCCTGCGCCAGTGGTCTTCGCTGCATCCGGAATTTTCCTATCTGCCCCGCAAGTTCAAGATCGCCATTGTCGGCTCGGAGCATGACCGCGCCGCCATTCAGGTGCATGACATCGGCTTGCAGCTGAAGAAGAACGAGGCAGGCGATCTGGGGCTGGCCGTCTACATTGGCGGGGGTCAGGGCCGCACGCCGATGGTGGCGAAGAAAATCCGCGACTTCCTGCCCATCGAGGACATGCTGACCTATGTGACGGCAATCGTCCGCGTCTATAATCTGCATGGTCGCCGCGATAACAAGTACAAGGCGCGCATCAAGATTCTCGTCCACGAAACGGGCGTGGAAGAACTGACCCGCGAGATCGATGCCGAATGGGAAGACATCCGTTACGGTGAGTTGAAGCTGCCGCAGCGCGATATTGACGCCATCGAAAGCTATTTCCGTATGCCGAACCTGCCGCAGCGGCCGGAAGGCTGGGAGATACTGGCCGTCACGCAAAAGGCCGATCCGGCTTTCGCGAGTTGGGTTGCCCGCAATGTCACGCCGCACAAGCACCCGGATTACGCGGTCGTCACCATTTCGCTGAAGCCAATTGGCGGCATTCCGGGTGACGCAAGCGCTGAACAGATGGAGCTGGTCGCGGATATTGCTGCAACTTATTCCTTCGATGAAATCCGGGTCAGCCACGAGCAGAATCTGGTTCTGCCGCATGTCGCCAAGGCCGATCTCGCCGCCGTCTACGATCTGTTGCAATCGGATGGTCTGGTGACACCCAATGCCGGTCTCATCACCGACATCATCGCCTGCCCGGGTCTCGACTATTGCGCGCTTGCCAATGCGCGTTCCATTCCGGTGGCGCAGCGCATTTCCGAGCGCTTCGGCGACCAGCAGCGCCAGCTTGAAATCGGCGATCTGAAGATCAAGATTTCGGGCTGCATCAATGCCTGCGGCCATCATCATGTCGGCCATATCGGGATTCTGGGCGTCGAGAAGAAGGGTGAGGAACTCTATCAGATCACGCTTGGCGGTTCGGCGGACGAGCATTCGGCCATTGGTGAGATCACCGGTCGCGGTTTCTCCTCGGAAGACGTGGTGGATGCCATCGAGACGGTGGTGGACACCTATCTCGCCTTGCGCGAGAGCGCGGACGAGACCTTCCTTGCCGCCTATCGCCGCGTCGGCATGGAGCCCTTCAAACGCGCGCTTTATGGAGAAATCAGCCGTGCAGCTTGATGCCGAAGAAAGTGCTGCCGCCGAAGCCCGCCTTCTTGAGGCTAGCCACGGCGCATCTTCCCCGCAGGAAGTGATCGCGCTTGCCACGCATGAACTCTATGGGGGGCAGATCGCGGTCGTGTCTTCCTTCGGCGCGGAATCCGCGGTGCTTCTGCACATGATTTCGGAAATCGACCCGGCGACCCCGGTCCTGTTTCTGGATACGGGAAAGCACTTCCGGGCGACGCTCGATTATCGGCACGATCTGGTGGACAGGCTTGGCCTGACCGATGTGCAGGACATTCTTCCCGTCGAGCAAAGTCTCAAAAGCGAAGATCCGTTCGGCGCCCTGTCGATGACCGACAAGGACCGCTGCTGCTTCATCCGCAAGGTCGAGCCGATGGCGCGGGCGGTCGCGCCCTATCGGGCCTGGATGACAGGCCGCAAGCAGTTTCAGGCATCGACCCGTGAAAGTTTGCCGGTATTTGAATCGGTCGGCCCGCGCATCCGCATCAATCCGCTGGCGCGCTGGCAGGCGGCGGACTTGAAGGCCTATGCCGAAAAGCACGAACTGCCGCCGCATCCGCTCACGGCGCAGGGCTATCGCTCCATCGGCTGCATGCCATGCACGCGCCCCGTGAGCGATGGCGAGGATCAACGTGCCGGACGCTGGGCCGGATCGGAAAAGACGGAATGCGGCATCCATCTGACGGGTCTTGCCGACAGCCTTAAAACATTGGGAGCCACGGACCGCAAATGAGTGAAATCAACGAAACAAAACTCTGGTCTGCCGATGGCTTTCGCGAGGACGACTATGTCTTTGCCGACGATCTGGACGCAGCGGGCGATGCTTCGGCTGTCATCATTCCGCTGGCCATCTGGCTCGGACTGGATGAGGAGCGCCGCCGCGCCTCCAACCGCCGGATCGGCGTTACTGTTGCGCCGGGCGAAGCAATCGATCCGCTTCTGGACGATCTTGGCAGCATACCGTTGATCGCCTTGCAGTTCCCGGCTTTCAATGACGGACGCTCCTATTCCAAGGCCGAGATTTTACGGCGTGAAGGCTTTACGGGCGAATTGCGCGCCGTTGGTGACGTGCTGATCGATCAGGCGAGCCTGATGCTGCGCACGGGCTTCGACACATTGCAGGTGACAAACAAGGTCGCGCAGAAGCGGCTTGATGAAAACCGGCTTGTCGATACCCCCGGCTATTATCAGCCGGGTCGCGGTTCCATTCCGGAAGAGGGCGGGTTTGCCTGGCGTCGCGTCAAGGCAAGTTAGGCGCATCGCTCAAATTTGCCATTTTTCTGCGCGCCTTGATGCGCTAGACACGCCTCACCAATTTCAGGGAGTCGCGGCGTGATCCGGCACATTGTTTTCTTCAGCGTCAGGCAAGATCAGGATATCGAGACTGTCAAAAGGGGATTGGAGCAACTTGCCACCATTCCCCACGCTGACCTTTTTGAAGTCCTGCCGAATTCCAAGGTCGACCCGATGTGCGACCGCATCGATCTGGTTGTCTATGCCGAGTTCAAGGATGAGGAAGCGCTTTTCGCTTTCAAAAGGCATCCGACTTACGACGCCACGACACAGCTTGTGCGTCCCATGCGCGAATTGCGTTTTTCCGCAGATGTGGTGACGGACAAGGGCTGAAGCACTTTCGAGCCAAGTGCGAAGCGGTTTTGCGTTCGCAGATGATAACTACCAGTCGGCCTGCGGCCTCTCCTGCAATGGCAGGCCGCCAAAAAGATCGGGCTCGCTGGACGTTCTCGCCCGCTCGATATTGAGAAGCTTCAGTTTCGTCGCCGTGCCACCCGCCGCCGAAAAGCCACCGACCTTGCCATTGGAGCCGAGCACCCGGTGACAGGGAACGATGATCGGAAACGGATTCTTGCCCAGCGCATAGCCGACAGCCTGTGAGAGACTCACATCACCGATCCGCCGGGCAATTGCGCCGTAGGTCGTGGTCTCGCCCGTTTTCAGTTCGAGGATGATTTCATAAACCTGCCGGTTGAGGTCGGGTTGGGCATCGAGCGCCAGCGGCGTGCCCGAAAAATCAACATCGGCTCCGGCCAGAAGCGCACGCACACCCTCGACTGCCCGGGTAACGAAAGCCGGCGCCTCTTTATCGTCTGCCCCGGGAAACCGCTCGCGCAGACGATACCGGGTTTCCTTTTCGTCGGCATCTCCGATTTCGACGCCAACGATTTTCTGCCCGCGCCACGCTATGCCGCACGGTCCGATTTCTGTTTCGAAAATGGTGACGCCTGACGATTCCATGGCTGTGATGTTAGCACGGTTTTGATCACGACAATGCCGTTTATCGGGCCGCTTATCGGGCCGCTACAGGAACGTTCACGTGAAAAGTCGCAACAATTGCCAAAAATGGCGCAGCGAAATGGTTGAAGAACGACACGAATAATGATTGTGTGAAAGCGACCGGCCAATGCCCTTAAATGGCCAAATGGATTGACGAAAGTTTCCGGCACCTGTCACGGCGGGAGCGGAACCGAGGAATTTAAATGGACGATTACGAGCGATATGCCACAGGGTTGATGATCGTTTTTGGCGCGCTGATCATCGGCGGTCTCATGGCGGCCAACCTGTACCACGGCGACAAGCCGGGCTTTTTATTCGCGCTTGGCGCGGCGGTCGTCGGCTGGTTTTCAGCTTTCGCCGTTCTTTTCGACAAGCCGCGCGTCTATGGCGTGATGATTGCGATCGCGATCGGCCTCGTCGCGGCTTCCATCGGTGCTTATGTTACCTGATTTTTGAGCCGGTTCATTTAGAAAAAGCCCCGGGAAACCGGGGCTTGTTCGTTTTAGAGATATGGCGAATAGCACTGGCGCCGCGGCCCGTAATTGGGCTGGAACGTGTTATCATAGGCTCGATAGGAGCGATAACGATTGTAGCACCAGCGCACATGCGGGTTGCCGCCGCGATAGACCGGCGCTGCGCGGTAGCGGTAGGCAGGCGGCGGTCCCCAATAGCGTCGGTCATAGCGATAGTGTGGACGGTAACGCGGGTAGTCATGCCGCCAGTGGCGGCGATGTTCGCGCCAGTAGCGACGATCGCCCCGGTAATCGTAATACTGGACCTGATGCACATTCGGCGCCGAATTCTGTGCGGATGGCGTCGCCATTAGAGATGGTTGCGTCGCATTCGCAGTCCCGGAAGCTGCGGATAGTCCCAGGCCGAGTGACAGGCAGGCGGCAAACAGGGAATAAGCAAACTTTTTCATTGGTCTCTCCTCACAGCGCATCCCGAGAATGCGAAACCGCCTTCGGTCAGGATGCGCGCAAAAATAAACAATACATTTCGTCCCTGCGCCCATTTTACGCCCGACATTATGGCAGAGCGGTGGCCCACTGCAGTCACAATTTCTTGGACCCAGCAACAGATCGTTGATGTCCCGGCAACGCGATTGGAGAACGGCTTCCGAATTGACATAAAGATATGTTTATGTCATTAAGCGACCTTCGCAAGATGCGTATGGCAGGCAATTCCGGTTTGACGTCGCGAACCGGCCCCGTTGCCTGGTAACAGACAGAATACAGGCGGTGTTTTATGGCCTCTTCCCTCGAAGGTCTTTTTGGTGCAACGGCAGCGCAGCCGGATGGCTCCGAAGTACTGGCAGCTCTCACCAAGGCGGCGCGTGAGCGCATCCTGATCCTCGATGGCGCGATGGGAACCCAGATCCAGGGGCTTGGTTTTCATGAAGAGCATTTTCGCGGTGAGCGTTTCGGTGCCTGCGATTGCCAGCTTCAGGGCAACAACGACCTTCTGACACTGACGCAGCCCAAGGCTATCGAGGAAATCCACTACGCCTACGCCATTGCGGGCGCGGATATTCTCGAAACCAACACCTTCTCCTCCACGAGGATTGCGCAGGCCGATTACGGCATGGAAGATCAGGTCTATGAGTTGAACCGGGATGGCGCGCGCCTTGCCCGCCGCGCCGCCCTGCGTGCCGAGCAGAAGGATGGTCGCCGCCGCTTCGTTGCCGGTGCTCTCGGGCCGACAAACCGCACCGCAAGCCTGTCGCCGGATGTCAATAATCCCGGTTTTCGTGCTGTCACCTTCGACGACCTGCGCATTGCCTATGCCGAGCAGATCAGGGGGCTGATCGACGGCGGCTCCGACATCATCCTGATTGAAACCATCTTCGATACGCTCAATGCCAAGGCGGCCGTCTTTGCTTGTGAAGAAGTGTTTGCGGAAAAAGGCATTTTTCTACCGGTAATGATTTCCGGCACGATCACCGATCTTTCCGGCCGCACGCTGTCGGGCCAGACGCCGACCGCATTCTGGCATTCGCTGCGTCATGCCAAGCCATTCACTATCGGTCTCAACTGTGCGCTGGGTGCCAATGCCATGCGTGCGCATCTCGACGAATTGTCGTCGATTGCCGATACCTTTGTCTGCGCCTATCCGAATGCCGGTCTGCCGAACGAGTTCGGCCAGTATGATGAAACGCCGGAAGCAATGGCCGCACAGATCGAGGGCTTTGCCCGTGACGGTCTGGTCAATGTGGTTGGCGGTTGCTGCGGTTCGACGCCGGAACACATCCGCGCCATCGCCGAGGCTGTCGCAAAACACCCGCCACGCAAGCCCGTCAAAGTTGCGCCGCTGATGCGTCTGTCCGGCCTTGAGCCATTCACGCTGACTAAGGACATTCCCTTCGTCAATGTGGGCGAGCGCACCAACGTGACCGGTTCCGCGCGTTTCCGCAAGCTGATCAAGGCCGGTGATTTCTCTGCAGCCCTCGATGTCGCGCGGGATCAGGTCGCCAATGGCGCGCAGATCATCGACATCAATATGGATGAGGGCCTGATCGATTCCGAAAAGGCGATGGTCGAATTCCTCAATCTGATTGCCGCCGAGCCGGATATTGCCCGCGTGCCGATCATGATCGACAGCTCCAAATGGGAGGTGATCGAGGCTGGCCTGAAATGCGTTCAGGGCAAGGCGGTGGTCAATTCCATCTCGATGAAGGAAGGCGAGGAAGCCTTCATTCATCACGCCAGGCTTGTCCGTGCCTATGGCGCGGCGGTGGTCGTGATGGCTTTCGATGAAACCGGGCAGGCCGACACGGAAGCCCGCAAGGTCGAAATCTGTACCCGCGCTTACAAAATCCTGACGGAACAGGTCGGTTTTGCACCGGAAGACATCATCTTCGATCCGAATATCTTTGCCGTCGCGACCGGTATCGAGGAACACAATAATTACGGCGTCGACTTTATCGAGGCGACCCGGCAGATCATCGCCACCCTGCCGCATGTGCATGTGTCGGGCGGGGTGTCGAACCTGTCCTTCTCGTTCCGAGGCAATGAGCCGGTCCGTGAGGCGATGCATGCCGTGTTCCTCTATCATGCCATCCAGGCGGGCATGGATGTGGGCATCGTCAATGCCGGGCAGCTGGCGGTCTACGACACGATCGATCCCGAGCTGCGAGAGGCTTGCGAGGATGTGGTGCTCAATCGCCGCTCCGATTCGACCGAGCGCCTGCTGGAAATCGCCGAGCGGTTCCGCGACTCCGGCTCGAAGGAAGCCAAGGCGCAGGATCTGACATGGCGCGAATGGCCGGTTGAAAAGCGTCTTGAACATGCGCTGGTCAACGGCATTACCGAATATATCGAAGCCGATACGGAAGAAGCGCGCCAGTCTGCCGAACGCCCCCTGCATGTCATCGAAGGCCCGCTGATGGCCGGCATGAACGTGGTTGGCGATCTGTTCGGCGCGGGCAAGATGTTCTTGCCGCAGGTGGTGAAGTCCGCCCGCGTGATGAAGCAGGCCGTGGCCGTGCTCCTGCCTTACATGGAAGAGGAAAAACGCCTTAACGCCGAAAATGGCATCGGTGGCGGTGAACGTCAGAGCGCCGGCAAGGTGCTGATGGCAACGGTCAAGGGCGATGTGCACGATATCGGCAAGAATATCGTTGGCGTCGTGCTGGCCTGCAACAATTACGAGATCATCGATCTCGGCGTCATGGTGCCTTCGCAGAAGATTTTGCAGGTGGCGCGTGACGAAAAAGTGGATGTGATCGGCCTTTCGGGCCTCATCACGCCGTCGCTTGATGAAATGGTGCATGTCGCTGCGGAAATGGAACGGGAAGGTTTCGACATTCCGCTGCTGATCGGCGGCGCCACGACCAGCCGTGTTCATACGGCGGTGAAAATCCATCCGCGCTACGAACGTGGGCAGGCTGTTTATGTCATCGATGCCAGCCGCGCCGTCGGCGTGGTATCCAGCCTGCTGTCGCCGGAAGGCAAGCAGGCCTATATTGATGGCCTGCGCGGGGAATATGCCAAGGTAGCAGCCGCCCATGCCCGCAACGAAGCGGAAAAGCAGCGCCTGCCGCTTGCCCGCGCTCGCGCCAATGCACACAAGCTCGACTGGGAGAGCTTCGTACCGACAAAGCCGACTTTTACCGGCACAAGAACCTTCGATGATTACGACCTGACGGAGATCGCCCGCTATATCGACTGGACGCCTTTCTTCCAGACATGGGAACTGAAGGGCCGCTATCCGGCGATTCTGGAAGATGAAAAGCAGGGCGAGGCCGCTCGCCAGCTCTGGGCCGATGCGCAGGCGATGCTGAAAAAGATCATCGACGAAAAATGGTTCGCGCCGAAAGCTGTCGTCGGCTTCTGGCCAGCCAATGCGGTAGGGGACGATATTCGTCTTTTCACCGATGAAAGCCGGAAGCAGGAACTTGCCACCTTCTTCACGCTGCGCCAGCAATTGAGCAAGCGCGATGGTCGTCCAAACGTGGCCATGTCCGATTTCGTGGCGCCGGTCGAGAGCGGAAAGCAGGATTATGTCGGCGGCTTCGTCGTGACTGCGGGCATTGGAGAAGTGGCGATAGCCGAACGTTTTGAGCGCGCCAACGATGATTACTCGGCCATTCTGGTGAAGGCACTGGCTGACCGCTTCGCGGAAGCCTTTGCCGAATTGATGCACGAGCGGGTGCGCAAGGAGTTCTGGGCCTATGCTTCCGACGAAACCTATACGCCGGAAGAGCTGATCGGAGAGCCGTATAAGGGCATTCGTCCGGCTCCGGGTTATCCGGCCCAGCCGGACCATACCGAAAAGACGACACTTTTCCGCCTTTTGGACGCGACTGCGAATACGGGCGTGGAACTGACCGAAAGCTACGCCATGTGGCCTGGGTCCTCGGTATCGGGTCTCTATATCGGCCATCCGGAAAGCTACTATTTCGGCGTGGCCAAGGTGGAGCGCGATCAGGTCGAGGATTATGCTGCGCGCAAGGGCATGGCGGTCGAGGAAGTGGAGCGCTGGCTCGGTCCTATACTCAATTATTTGCCGGGTGCTGGAAAAGACGAGGATGCGGCGGCCTGACCGGCCGTCGCGGACCTCTCGCTCATCGGCGTTTATTAATCATATCTCAAATACTAGTCATTCTGACAGGTTTGCCGAACCTGTCAGAGGGCTCTACTGTTCCTGAATGCAAATCGGTTTCAGGTTCGGCGGTGCAGGAGCATTTCCAGCGGCGTATGAAACGGGTTCCATTCGGAAGTGCTTACAAGAAACAGTTGGAGGTTTTTGGCTATTCCGGCAGCGGAAGCGCAGACCTGCTCACGGCTGTATGGGAAGTCAAAGTATTTCATTTAGTGCTAATTTAGTAACTGACTGTTGTGATAAAAATATTCACAATTTATCGCTTTGAGTTCATATGAGACTATTTTGCTATATAGTCAGAAACTGATGGTTGTGATAGCCATCCACTGCGCAACTGTTTTGTGTAAGGGCGCTACATTTTAATAAATTCAAAATTAGTCTTTAATTGGGATGTCTGCAATGAAATGGGAACAAATTTATGAATCCATGCAATCTGCTGACGATGCCGGACAGCTCCTTGAATACATAAACACCTATGCCAGACAGTGCGGATTTGCACACACGGCCTATCTCATGCGCATTCCACTGCTGAACGGCGTGGTCAAATGGCTTAGTTTTGGCTCGTTGCCCCAGGAATGGACCGATCATTATGCCGACAGAAAATATGCGGACATAGATCCGTTGGTTCGCAAGGCGTTGAACAGCATCGAGCCGCTGGTCTGGTCATCGAAGCTGTTTGCGGAGGCTCCGCAGATATGGACAGATGCCCAGCGATTCGGCATCAGGGTCGGTATTTCGCAACCGTGCTGGGCCGCGCAAGGCGTGTTTGGAATGCTGTCCTTTCTCAGAAGCGGTCCGGCGCTGTCGTCCGGCGAGATTTCAATGTTGCGGCGTCAATTGCAGACCGTAGCCAATATGCTGCATCTGGCCATGTATGAACATCTCGATGTTCCAACCATGAACTGCGTGTCGGAAGTGAACCTGACGATGCGTGAGCGGGAAATCCTGCGCTGGACGAGTGAAGGGAAAACTGCCGAAATCATCGGCACGATCCTCAATATATCCACACGCACGGTGAATTTTCACATCAGCAACGTGCTTACAAAGCTGGTTGCGGTCAATAAGGTTCAGGCGGTCGCCAAGGCGCGCACGTTCGGACTTCTCTAAATATTTCCTAAGTCCCTCGGCGGTTTGTTCCGAAGGGCATTTTTCAGCAGCTTCCGGTTTGCGCTTTTTCTGAAACGGGCTACAAATTCATTATCTTTCCGGAGGATCAATGAATGACTGCTCAGCCAAACTCTCTCGAAGCCCGCGATATCCGTTACCATCTGCATTCCTACACCGATGCTGTCCGACTTGAGGCGGAGGGCCCGCTTGTCATCGAGCGCGGCGACGGCATTTATGTCGAGGATGTAACGGGCAAGCGTTACATCGAGGCGATGGCCGGGCTTTGGAGTGTCGGCGTCGGCTTTTCGGAGCCGCGTCTGGCGGAAGCGGCTGCGCGGCAGATGAAGAAGCTGCCCTTCTATCATACCTTCTCCTATCGTTCGCATGGTCCCGTCATCGATCTGGCAGAAAAGCTCGTTTCGATGGCTCCCGTGCCGATGAGCAAGGCTTATTTCACCAATTCAGGTTCCGAAGCCAACGATACCGTCATCAAGCTGATCTGGTATCGTTCCAACGCGCTGGGCGAACCGGAGCGCAAGAAAATCATCTCGCGCAAGCGCGGTTATCACGGCGTGACGATTGCCTCAGCCAGCCTGACAGGCCTGCCCAACAATCACCGCTCCTTCGACCTGCCGATCGACCGGATATTGCATACGGGCTGTCCGCATCATTATCGCGAAGGGCAGGCGGGTGAGACCGAGGAGCAGTTCGCAACGCGGCTGGCCGATGAACTGGAACAACTGATTCTCGCGGAAGGTCCGCACACCATTGCCGCTTTCATCGGCGAGCCGGTGATGGGCGCTGGCGGCGTGGTCGTGCCGCCCAGAACCTATTGGGAAAAGGTACAGGCTGTTCTCAAGCGCTACGACATTCTGCTGGTCGCCGACGAAGTCATTTGCGGTTTCGGGCGGACAGGCAACCTGTTCGGCAGCCAGACGTTTGACATCAAGCCGGACATCCTGGTCATGTCGAAGCAGCTTTCGTCATCCTATCTGCCAATCTCCGCATTCCTCATCAACGAGCGCGTCTACGCGCCGATTGCCGAAGAGAGCCACAAGATCGGCACACTTGGCACCGGCTTCACCGCATCGGGCCATCCGGTGGCGGCGGCTGTGGCATTGGAAAACCTTGCGATCATCGAAGAGCGCCAACTGGTTGCCAATGCGCGGGACCGCGGCGCCTATATGCAGAAGCGCCTGCGTGATTTGCAGGATCACCCGCTGGTCGGCGAAGTGCGCGGCGTCGGTCTTATTGCCGGTGTCGAGCTTGTCACAGACAAGCAGGCCAAGACAGGCCTTGAACAAGCAGGCGCGTTGGGCGCACAGGCCAATGCAGCCCTGCAGGAACGCGGCGTGATTTCGCGCGCAATGGGCGACACGCTCGCCTTCTGCCCGCCGCTCATCATCAACGATCAGCAGATCGATACGATGGTGTCCGCACTGGAGGCGGCGCTGAACGATGTTCAGGCAAGCCTCGCCAGATAATAATTTGCTCTGGAGCCGTCCGGCGGACGGGCGGCTCCGGAACGGAAAATTTGTTTAATAGCACAAAAATTGTAGGATTTTCCGTAACTTGGCGGAAAATCGGCTTTTGCGAGCACGCGCAAGTTTGTTCCGGCCCCGCTTGCAAATACGGTAAGTTTTTCGCGCAAGCCAGTTGCAATACGCGATAGGTTTCTTTCACTTTCCCGCATCATTTCACGACAATGCGCGCACTGTGGCTTTTGCCGCATCTGCGCCGGATGAAGGCCCGTTTTCTGACCTTGGGCATCCCTCCCGCGTTCGAGCATTTCCAGCCAAAAGCGCAAAGCGGTTTTGCGTTGGATAATGCGAAAAAACAAAGAGATAGAGCGGTTCCAAACTCCGTTTGGATGGAACTGCTCTGGACCCCATCCGGTTGCCGGGAGTAAGTAGTCGTGCATCATGCATCCCTGACCAAGAACCTGACGCATCTGCAGCGCCTCGAAGCGGAGGCGATCCATATTTTTCGTGAGGTTGCGGCAACATTTTCCAACCCTGTGATGCTTTACTCGGTCGGCAAGGATTCGTCGGTGATGCTGCATCTGGCGATGAAGGCATTCTATCCGGCGCCGCCGCCATTTCCCTTTCTGCATGTCGATACGACTTGGAAGTTCCGCGAAATGACCGAGTTTCGCGATGCGCAGGCCCGCGAAAAGGGTTTTGAGCTGCTCGTGCATATCAACGAGGATGGCGTGCGCGAGGGCATCGGCCCTTTCAGCCACGGGTCGAATGTCCATACCCATGTGATGAAAACGGTTGCCTTGCGGCAGGCGCTGGACAAGTACAAGTTCGATGCTGCTTTTGGCGGCGCCCGCCGCGACGAAGAAAAATCACGCGCCAAGGAGCGTATCTTTTCCTTCCGTAACGCACAGCACGGTTGGGACCCGAAGAATCAGCGGCCTGAAATGTGGAAGATTTACAATACGCGGGTTTCCGCTGGAGAATCGATCCGCGTCTTTCCGCTCTCGAACTGGACCGAACTCGATATCTGGCAATATATCCTGCAAGAGAGCATCCCCATCGTCCCGCTTTATTTTGCAGCGCATCGCCCGGTGGTCGAGCGCGATGGCATGCTGATCATGGTCGATGACGAGCGCATGAAATTGCGTCCGGGCGAACAGGTGGAAAACCGTCTGGTGCGATTCCGCACGCTTGGCTGCTATCCGCTGACCGGCGCAATTGAATCCAGTGCGGCGGACCTCTCCGGGATTGTCGAGGAAATGTTGATCGCCCGTACATCCGAGCGACAAGGTCGCGCCATCGATCGCGACGAGGCCGGGTCGATGGAGAAGAAGAAGCGCGAGGGCTATTTCTGATGAATGCTATAATCAAGCCTGTTGCGACCAATGCCGCAGTCAGCGATTTTCTGGCCGATCAGGAACGCAAGACACTGCTGCGCTTCCTCACCTGCGGCTCGGTGGATGATGGAAAGTCAACGCTCATCGGGCGTCTGCTTTACGACACGAAACTGATCTTCGAGGACCAGCTAGCGTCATTGAAGAACGACAGCCGCAAGTTCGGAACGACCGATGACGATTTCGACTTCGCGCTTCTGGTGGACGGTCTGGAGGCCGAGCGGGAGCAGGGCATCACCATCGACGTCGCCTATCGCTTCTTTTCGACGCCCCGCCGCAAGTTCATCGTCGCTGACACGCCGGGTCATGCGCAATATACGCGCAACATGGCGACCGGCGCATCGACAGCCGATCTTGCCATCGTGCTGGTCGATGCCCGTCAGGGTGTGCTGACCCAGACACGCCGCCATTCCTTCATTGCGTCGGCGCTCGGTATTCGCCACATCGTTCTGGCGGTGAACAAGATCGATCTCGTCGATTTCTCGCAAGAGGCCTTTGAGCGCATCGTTGCCGATTATATGGGCTTCGCAAAGGAGCTTGGCTTTGCCAGCATCCAGCCGATCCCGCTTTCGGCACGCTTTGGCGACAATGTCACCCTGCCATCCGCCCGCATGGGCTGGTATCAGGGGCCGCATCTGCTCGAACATCTGGAAACCGTGCGCATCGACATGGAAGTGGCGGCAAAGCCCTTTCGGTTCCCGGTGCAATATGTGAACCGGCCCAATCTCGATTTTCGCGGTTTCTCCGGCACCGTCGCATCCGGTTCGATCAGCGTCGGCGATGCCGTCGTGGTAGCCAAATCAGGCAAGGCATCCCGCGTGAAGCGCATTGCCACCTATGACGGCGATCTGACACGGGCTTCCGAAGGACAGGCTGTCACTTTGGTGCTCGAGGATGAGATCGAGGTCTCGCGCGGCAATATGCTGGTGGGGACGGAATCGCGGCCGGAAGTGGCGGATCGTTTCTCCGCCAATATAGTCTGGTTCGGTGAGGATGCCTTGCATCCCGGCCGCTCCTATCTGCTGCGCACCGAGACCGATCAGACGCCGGTAACGATCAATGAGATCGTGTACAGGACCGACGTTGACAGCTTCACCCGGAAGGATGCATCCCGCCTCGACCTCAACGAGATCGGGCTTTGCCATCTCCAGACCGTGGATCAGATTGCATTCGACCCATACGCCGACAATCGCGTAACGGGGGCATTCGTCCTGATCGACCGGCTTACCAATGCGACCGTTGGGGCTGGAATGATCGACAGCGCGCTTCGTCAAGCGACGAATGTGCACCTGCAGTCCTTCGATCTCGACAAGCAGACGCGCGCGGCACAGAAATTTCAGAAACCGGCTGTGCTTTGGTTTACCGGCCTGTCCGGCTCCGGCAAATCCACCATCGCCAACCGGCTGGAACAACGGCTGCATGCGCTCGGCAAGCACACCTATCTGCTCGACGGCGACAATGTTCGCCACGGGCTCAACAGCGATCTGGGTTTTTCCGAGGAAGACAGGGCAGAAAATATCCGCCGTGTCGGTGAGGTCGCCCGCTTGATGACCGATGCAGGTCTGGTGGTGCTCGTCTCCTTCATCTCGCCTTTTCGGGCCGAGCGGGATCGCATTCGTTCCCGGCTGCCTGAAGGTGAATTTGTCGAAATCTTCGTCGATACGCCGATAGAGGAATGCATTGCCCGCGATCCGAAAGGGCTTTATGCGCAGGCCCTGCGTGGCGAGATAAAGGCTTTTACGGGCATCGATTCTCCGTATGAGCCGCCGGTATCGCCCGAGCTCCGGCTGAACACGACGGGCCGGGACGTTGACGAACTCGTCGCGGAAGTAGAAAAGTATCTTGCCGAACGTGGTATCATCGGCAGTTATGGCAGCGATACCTGGTCAATCTGAGCAAATGAAGATTTCAGCCTCCCCGAAAGCCGATCCGAGCGCCGAAGCAATGCTTGCCGTGCTGCTGGAAGCCGCATTGGAGGCGGGCCGCACGATCATGAAGCACTATGCCAATGGTTGCGCGGTTCACAGCAAGAAAGATTCTTCTCCGGTCACGGAAGCAGATCGTGACGCGGAGGCCATCATCCTTTCCGCACTGGCTTCGGTCGCCCCGGATATTCCGGTTGTGGCTGAAGAGGAAGTGGCGGCGGGACGCCTGCCCGCGCAACTGGGACGGCGGTTTCTACTGGTCGATCCTCTGGATGGAACCCGTGAATTCCTGCTGCGCAACGGCGATTTCACGGTGAATATTGGCCTGATCGAGGATGGCGCTCCGGTTCTGGGCATCGTTTATGCACCCGTTCGCAATCGCTTGTTTGTCGGAACCGGCAGCGGTGCGGAAGAAATAACCACGACCAAGGATCACGCGCTGGGAACACGGCGGGGGATAGGGGTGCGCGTTCATGGAGCCGAGCAGGTGGCGGTCTGCAGCCGGTCCCATAAAAACCCGGAAACGGAAAAATTCTTGAACGACAACCGGATTACCAACTGCGTTTCCATCGGTTCGTCGCTGAAGTTCTGCCTTATTGCCAGCGGCGAAGCCGATATTTACCCGCGTTTTGGTCCCACCATGGAGTGGGATACGGCGGCAGGCGATGCCGTGCTGCGCGCCGCAGGTGGTCTAACGACCACTTTCGAGGGGATACCGCTCTCCTATGGCCAGCGCGCCAGCGAAGGTGTCGGCGGTTTTGCCAACCCCAATTTTGTGGCGTTTGGCGGCGGGACGCTGCCGGTTTTCGAGACCGTTTGAAGCTCTTTCCAGCTTTTCGGGTTCGGCATTCAAAAAAACGACAAGATGCTCTTGCGGCTTGAAATCTGGAGCGTTATAAGCCGCCTCAATGGTCAAGGCCACATGGTCACGGAGTGTAGCGCAGCCTGGTAGCGCACCTCGTTCGGGACGAGGGGGTCGGAGGTTCGAATCCTCTCACTCCGACCATCTTTCAAGTTACTGAGAAACTTGGATATTCCCCGATTATTGGTTTCGGCTTGGTGATCTTCTCCCATTGAAATGCAAGATGGCGCCCTACGGGGCGATTTTTCTATGCTGCGGCGAAAAGCTACACCATTATGCAACCTGAAATATGCTTCATTCCCGAAAAATAGGGGGGAGGCATGGACGAGTTATCAAACCCAGCGGTCCATACACGCAAGAAGCGAGTAATTGTAGTCGATACTGAAACGACTGGACTGTTGCCATACGACCGGATCGTGACCATAGGGGCGGTCAAAATCGAAGGTGATGAACTTCTTCACCAGTCTCTACATCTGATATTCGATCCAAGGAAAGACAGCCATCCGCAGGCGGAAGCCGTGCATGGCTACGATAATTGGATGACACGATATCAGGACTTGTTTTCTGATCTTGCCGCTCCAATCCGTAAGTGGTTCGATTGGGCGGATGAAATCGTGGCACATAACGCAGATTTCGATATGCGCTATGTGCAACGGGAGTTTCGGAAGGCGGAAGTGGATATGCTCCCCCATCCGGTATTCTGCACCATGGAGCGGTCCCGAGAAATATGGTCTGGCCAGTCCGCCAAGCTCGATGACTGCTTGGCCCGAATAGGTTTATCACGTATCGGAAAGCGGCACGGAGCGCTTGAGGACGCGTACTTGACAGCAGGTCTTTACCTTCATCAGCGAGGCATCAAAAAGTCGCTACCGAAGGTCAACTCATGGTCGCCGCCTAAAAACTTGAAGCCATATCCGCCTCGGCCAGAGGGTGAACTGCCGAGGAGAGCGCCAAAGCGGAAATAAAGCGGGAAACAACAGCACCTACAATTAATGTGGGGTCTGTGGGATAGAGTACTTACATCGGTTGTCATTCTTCTTTCCCGAAAACCGACATCCGCATGAACTCTCCGTCGTACTGGGCAAGGGCGGCCACGCGCTTCCGGTCCAGAATTTCCACCCGGTTTGAGCGGAACAGGATCAGCCCTTCTTCCCGCAAGTCGCGCAGCATCCGGTTGAGATGAATTGGCG
Organism: Brucella ciceri; assembly: GCF_041930145.1. Classification (NCBI taxonomy): domain Bacteria; kingdom Pseudomonadati; phylum Pseudomonadota; class Alphaproteobacteria; order Hyphomicrobiales; family Brucellaceae; genus Brucella; species Brucella ciceri. The sequence goes on from NZ_JBHEEV010000003.1 coordinate 127,165, forward strand.
TCAGCCCCAGTGCATCGGCAAGCTGATATTGTGTCAGCGGGCAGTAGAAGGAATTTGCATCGCCCATCCCCGAAGATTGCACGCGGTCGGAAAGTTCGAGAAACAGATGCGCGGTGCGGACGAAGGCAGCCCGGCACCCGATATTGGTAAGATGCTCGATAAGCAGGGATCGCTGGCGCGCGAGAAGCTCTATGAAGATCAGGCTGAGGCGCGGCGCGTATTCAATGGAGGCCTCGAGAGAGACGAGCGGAATTTCGAACACCGACATGGGCGTGATTGCCGTGATGGTGTTATAGCTGTAACCGTCCGCCGTTCGCAGCCCCAGAAAATCGCTTCGCATGGGGAAGTCGATGATCTGCCTCTCGCCGCTGGCCAGATCGCGATAGACACATCCCCAGCCGGAACGCACGAGATGGAGGCTTCTGATTTGTTCTCCCTGCCTGATGATCGCGGCATCGGCGGCAAAGTCGCCTTCGATAATGGTGAGAGAAGAAAGCGCGTCTATCTCCCGCGCTCCGAGCTTGGCGAAAATTGGAGAGGCCTCCAATAAACCAATGAGCGCTTCAGTCGATGGGTCTGTGGTCTGTCTGCCACTGTGCATTTTTAACCCGTTGGAGCAAATTTTGATATGTGTGAAACGGCCTTTCGGCGAGAATGCGCATTAAGACGAACAGTTAGGGCGCTGATCTCATCTAAGCAAATCGAAATGCGCTCCAAACATTTTCTGAAAACTACAGGGCGATCTTCCGCTTGGAAGAACACATGAATAATCGAGGGATATTTCTGCCAGTGAGCATGAATATCCTTGAGCAAGAGTTACTCAAATTCCGTCTTGAGCTTCTCAAATTTCAGTAAAATCGGAAATCAACTAAACCAAAGATATAGAGGCTATATCTCCTGCCGTTCAAGTCTTTCTTACAAGTGGTCATAAATTTTATGCATTGCTAACATAAGTTAATGACACGATTATTTCCCGATAGCAATATTCACGCTGGTCATGGTTAGGGCTCTATCCATGTAAGCATTGGAAAACACTCGTCTCTGACGAAAGTAATAGTAGGATGCATAAACATAGAGCAACTTGAGTATGCCGGGAGCATCACATGTTGGAAGTAAGAGGGGATAGCATTTGGACTGCTCCGGAGCACGGGGATGACAGGGGGGGTGCTTCGGGTATTGAGGCCGTACGGGAACGGCGCCTGTTGCTGGTATGCAAGAGCAATCTTGAACGGCAATGTCTTTATAACGGGCTTGTGCTGAACGGGCTCAAGCTTCCCGTGGAAACACAAGCGACGATCGAACTGGCAGATCCAACCGAGGATATTGCTGTTGTTCTGATCAATATAGGTTCGAAGCGACTGGCGGACCCATTTTTCTCAGAAAAGCTGCAGGCTGTGATCGAGCTCTGGCGTCCGGTGCCGGTCGTGTTTCTCGCTGAACGCGAGGAGTGGGCTCAGGTCGTGCGTGCCATGGAAATCGGCGCTCGCGGCTATATTCCCACCTCGGTCGATATAAAAGTCTGTGTCGAGGCCATTCATCTTGCCACCGCCGGCGGCATGTATGTGCCCGCTTCCATGGTTTTTCAGACCGCGCCGGCCGATATCGACGACGACGTTCTGGGAGAACTGCTCACCGCGCGCGAGATCGAGGTTGTCCATGCGATCCGGATCGGCAAGTCGAACAAGATCATCGCCTTCGAGCTCGGCATGAGCGAGGGTACAGTGAAGGCGCATGTCCATAACATCATGAAGAAGATCGGCGCCGCAAACCGTACGGAAGTGGCTTGCAAGCTGCACCGGATGTATGGCGAAAAATTCGATCTCGATTAAATCATCATTTCTCGTTTGGTCCGGTGTCGTTACTCCACATTGGGAGCGCCGGCACCCGGTCCCGCTTGCCTGACGTGCAGATTTTTCCCGCGTTTTCGCGCTGGGCAAACCGGCCATTCTGCTTCAGCCGCTGAAGAAAGGCGGCCTATGTCGAAAATTGTTCCGGCTGAAGTGGTTGCTTTCTATTGAAAAACCGCGAAATTATCCGGACGCGATCAGAATAATGCCAGCCTCAGGACAACAATGCAGCTCACTCCCCGTCACAACGCAATTCTAGAGCTCGCTCGCAAACAGGGGCAGGTTCTGGTGGACGATCTTGCCGCGGCATTCGAGGTGACGCCGCAAACGGTGCGCAAGGACCTGAACGACCTCTGCCGGGCTCGGATGCTGCGCCGCATCCATGGTGGGGCGCTCTATCCGTCCGGTGTCGAGAACATGGAATATGAGGCGCGGCGTCGCATCGCGGCGCATGAGAAGGAAGCGATCGGGCGCGCTGCCGCGGAGATCATTCCCGATGGCGCTTCATTGTTCATCAATATCGGCACCACGACCGAGGCCGTCAGCCAGGCACTGGTCGACCATGACAATCTTATGGTCATCACCAATAATATCAATGTTGCCAATACATTGCGGGTTCACGCCTCGATCGAGGTAGTGGTCGCGGGCGGTGTCGTGCGTCCGTCGGACGGGGGGATCGTCGGCGAAGCCGCCGTTGATTTCATCCGGCAGTTCAAGGTCGATTACGCGATCATCGGAGCCTCGGCCATGGACGAAGACGGGGCGCTGCTCGATTTCGATTTCCGCGAAGTGAAAGTGGCGCAGGCCATCATTGCCAATGCCCGGCATGTCATCCTCGTGACCGACGCCACAAAGCTGGAGCGCACGGCGCCGGTGCGCATCGGCCATATATCGCAGATCGACACATTCATTACCGATCACTGCCCGTCGGACCAGTTGCGGAACCTGTGCCGGGAAAACGAGGTCGAACTGATTGAAACCCTTGGCGAAAGCCCGACAGCGGAAAAAGAGTCCTAGTTTCGTTTATTTTCGATTTGCTTTCGTATTAAATGAATTATATTCGCTTTGGTTTTCGGAGAGTGGTCTTCGGGGTTCGCCATGGCGCAAGAGAAACTATTCGACATTTTTGTAATCGGCGGCGGCATCAATGGATGCGGTATCGCGCGCGACGCGATTGGCCGGGGATTTTCGGTTGGCCTGGCCGAGATGAACGACCTGGCCAGCGGCACATCCTCGCGGGCCACCAAACTCATCCATGGCGGATTGCGCTATCTCGAGCATTATGAATTTCGTCTGGTGCGCGAGGCGCTTATGGAGCGGGAAGTGCTGTGGGCCAATGCACCGCACATCATTCATCCGATGCGGTTCGTGCTGCCTTATCACAAGGGCGGAGTGCGCCCTGCATGGCTGCTGAGACTGGGGCTGTTCCTCTACGACCATCTGGGCGGACGCAAAAAACTTGCCGCCACGCGGACGCTCGATATGCGCTCCGATCCGGCGGCCGCGCCCTTGAAGCCGCTTTTTACCAAGGCATTTGAATATTCGGACTGCTGGGTCGACGATGCGCGCTTCGTTGCCCTGACCGCCCGGGATGCGGCGGATCGCGGCGCGATGATCCGCACCCGGACCAGGGTCGTGGCGGCCCGCCGTGACCGGGAATGCTGGACCATCACATTGGAAGATACCGACACGCACGAGCGCGAGGAAGTTCGCGCCCGCCTGCTGGTCAATGCCGCCGGTCCGTGGGCCGACAAGGTGCTGCAGGGCGTGGAGGGAGATCGCCAGCTTCACAATGTCCGCCTCGTTCAGGGCAGCCATATCGTGGTGCGCAGGAAATTTTCCGATCCGCGCTCCTATTTCTTCCAGAACAATGACGGGCGCATCATCTTCGCCATTCCTTATGAAGATGATTTTACCCTGATCGGCACGACCGATCAGGATTATGAGGGCGATCCGGCCAAGGTCGCGATCACCGACAGCGAAACCGACTATCTCTGTGCGGCCGCCAGCGAATATTTCAAGGAACCCGTCAGTCGCGCGGATATCGTGTGGACCTATTCCGGTGTGCGTCCGCTTTATGATGACGGCGCGAGCAAGGCGCAGGAAGCGACCCGCGATTACGTGCTGAAAGAGGATGCGCCCGATGGGCTTGCTCCCCTGATCAATGTGTTCGGCGGCAAGCTGACCACGGCGCGCCGGCTTGCCGAACATATGCTGGAGAAGATCGAGCAGCGGCTGGGGCAGAAGGGAGCGCCATGGACCCATGCCGCCCCGTTGCCCGGCGGCGATTTCGTGGATGTCGAGTTCGAGCGTGAGTTGCAGAAGGTAAACGCCGCTTATTCCTTCCTCGCCCCGGCCCATGCGCGACGGCTGTTCCGGCAATATGGAACGCGCATCCACAGCCTGCTCAAGGGTGCCGCTTCCCTGACCGACCTCGGACAATATTTCGGCGCCGACCTTTACGAAGCCGAAGTGCGGTATCTTCAGGAAAATGAGTGGGCAGTCAGCGCCGAGGATATCTTGTGGCGGCGCACGAAACTGGGTCTTCGCCTCAATGCGGCGGATGTTTCCTCGCTTGAGGAATATCTGAAGCCAGCGCGCGTCGCCTGACCCCTCTCGATCTTTAGAGCATTTCCAGCAAAAGTGTGAAACGGTTTTGCGTTGGATAATGCGATAAAACAAATAGTTAGAGCGGTTCCGGCGATTCTGTTAGAATAGGAGCCGCTCTAGCCGCACTTGCCAGTTGTGTTTTGAGCAGTCATTATTCTCCCATATAGCGGGTTCCAGCCTTCCTGGGAGGAAAAGATGGGCACACCGCACGACCGGACACATGCTGACCGCATCCAATCCGCAATCACGACGGCGGGTGGGGCTGCACGGTCTGCTCTCGTCGCCTCGTGGCGGCGCTCGGCGGAACTGCACGGGCTCGACCCTGCCGAACCGGGATCGGTGCGCACACTTTCCGATGGCGAGTTCCGAACCGCCCATCAACGGATCGAACGCCTCGTCAGCATAGCGCAAGCCAGTATGGACCGCCTTTATCTGGCCGTCGGCGGCGTTGGCTGCTGTGTGTTGCTGGCCGACAGCGAAGGCGTGCCGGTCGAACGGCGCGGCGCGCCGGGCGATGACGACACCTTCTACCGTTGGGGGCTTTGGACCGGTGCTGTCTGGAGCGAACAGAGCGAAGGCACCAACGGCATCGGCACCTGCATCGTTGAACAGCGCCCGCTGACGATCCATCGCGACCAGCATTTCCATACGCGCAATATCGGGCTTTCCTGCACGGTCGCTCCCATCCATGACCATCAGGGACGCCTGATGGCAGCACTTGATGTCTCCTCCTGCCGCGCCGATCTGACCGAGGCTTTTGCGCAGCTTATATCGGTGGCCGTTATCGACGCTGCGCGCCGCATCGAGGCTGAAAATTTCCGTCAGGCTTTTCCCGATGCGCGCATCATGCTGGCGCCAAGCCCGGACCGCACCGGTGGCGCGCTGATCGCCGTCGACAAGGACGACCTCGTCGTCGGCGCGACGCGCGCGGCGCGCCTTGCCCTGGAGCTTGACGATGATGCACTGGCAGGCCCCTTGCCCGCCGCAGATCTTCTGGGGACGCCCGCCGACCCGCGCGAGGACATGGCGGAATCGGAGCGCGGGGTGATCCTGCGGGCACTGGCCCGCGCGGAGGGTAATATTTCCTTTGCGGCGCAGCTTCTGGGCATCAGCCGGGCGACGCTGCACCGCAAGCTGAACCGTCTGAAGATCATTCGCGCCCATTGATGAAGCCACGCTGAAATAGGCGGGCGAAACTGTCTCAATATTGCGACACATGATCTTGCGAGCTTGAATGCGTGGGATGACTCTTCCCCGCTCCCGCGCGATCCTCAACCATGAAGCGCTGTAGGAGCAGCGTTGTTTCTGGGAGGATGTCATGAACAAGGTTGAATTCAGCCGGACCGTGAAGCCGGCTTTTGCAAAGCGTTACGGAAACTTCATCGGCGGCAAATGGGTCGAGCCTAAATCGGGGCGCTATTTCGACAACACGTCGCCCGTCAACGGACAGGTGCTTTGCGAAATAGCCCGTTCGGATGCCGCTGACATTGAAGCGGCGCTCGACGCAGCGCATGCCGCCAAGGATGCCTGGGGCAAGACGAGCGCGGCTGAACGCGCGCTCATCCTCAATCGCATCGCCGACCGGATTGAGGAAAACCTGCCCGCGCTGGCGGCTGCCGAAACGTGGGACAACGGCAAGCCGATCCGTGAAACCACCAATGCCGACCTGCCGCTCGCTATAGACCATTTCCGCTATTTCGCAGGCGTCATTCGCGCCCAGGAAGGCGGCATTTCGGAAATCGATCACGACACGGTCGCCTATCATTTTCATGAACCGCTCGGTGTCGTCGGCCAGATCATTCCCTGGAACTTCCCGATCCTCATGGCGACGTGGAAACTTGCGCCCGCCCTTGCGGCAGGCAACTGCGTCGTTCTGAAACCGGCCGAGCAGACTCCGGCTTCGATCCTGGTGCTTATGGAGCTGATCGGCGATCTGTTGCCGCCCGGTGTCGTCAATGTCGTCAACGGCTTCGGCCTCGAGGCAGGCAAGCCGCTCGCCTCGAGCCCGCGCATCGCCAAGATCGCCTTCACCGGCGAAACGACGACCGGACGCCTGATCATGCAATATGCCAGCCAGAACCTCATTCCGGTTACGCTGGAACTGGGCGGCAAGTCGCCGAATATCTTCTTCAAGGATGTTGCCGCGGAAGATGATGATTTCCTCGACAAGGCCATCGAAGGCTTCGTGATGTTCGCGCTCAACCAGGGCGAAGTCTGCACCTGTCCGAGCCGCGCGCTTGTCCATGAATCGATCTACGACAAGTTCATGGAGAAAGCGCTGAAGCGCGTGGAGGCCATCGTGCAGGGCGACCCGCTCGATCCGGCCACGATGATCGGTGCGCAGGCATCCAGCGAGCAGCTGGAAAAAATCCTGAGCTATCTCGATATCGGCCGTCAGGAAGGCGCCGAAGTGCTGACCGGCGGCGAGCGCAATATTCTGCCGGGCGATCTCGCCGGTGGCTATTACGTCAAGCCGACGGTGTTCAAGGGCAACAACAAGATGCGCATCTTCCAGGAGGAAATCTTCGGTCCGGTCGTGTCCGTCGCTACCTTCAAGGACGACGCCGAAGCGCTATCGATTGCCAACGATACGCTTTACGGCCTCGGCGCCGGCATATGGACCCGCGACGGGACCCGCGCCTATCGCTTCGGACGGGCCATTCAGGCTGGCCGTGTGTGGACCAACTGCTACCACGCCTATCCGGCCCATGCGGCATTCGGCGGTTACAAGCAGTCGGGTATCGGTCGCGAAAACCATCTGAAGATGCTCGACCATTATCAGAACACCAAGAACATGCTTGTGAGCTACAGCCCGAAGAAGCTGGGCTTCTTCTAGAACTCCCGGCAGACGCAATGCGGAGAAAACGTCTTCGCATTGCGTTCAATCAAGGGTCGGGATCGCTCTTCATGCCAGTATTGCGTCGACTTTAACGATTCCCAATACCCTCCCAAGGGGCCTGGGCGGAAACGCCCGGGCGACCTTTTGTCCATGACTGCGAATTTTCACATTTCTTCCGTCCCCCAGGAAGCCAGCTCAGTTCGACAACGAAGGAGAAACTTCATGGCAAAGACAATGAAAGCCGCCGTGGTGCGCGCATTCGGAAAGCCCCTGACGATTGAAGAAGTGCCGGTGCCCGAACCCGGCCCCGGCCAGATACAGGTCGCCATTCAGGCGTCGGGCGTTTGCCATACCGATCTGCACGCAGCCGAGGGCGATTGGCCGGTCAAGCCCAATCCGCCGTTCATTCCGGGCCATGAGGGCGTCGGTTACGTCTCTGCCGTGGGTAGCGGTGTCAAACACGTGAAGGAAGGCGACCGGGTCGGCGTTCCATGGCTCTACACCGCATGCGGGCATTGCCGCCATTGCCTGGGCGGCTGGGAAACGCTCTGCGAGGCACAGGAGAATACGGGCTATTCGGTCAATGGCGGCTTTGCCGAATATGTGGTTGCCGATCCCAATTTCGTCGGCCATTTGCCGAAGAGCATCGATTTCAACGAAATCGCGCCGGTCCTGTGTGCGGGCGTAACGGTCTACAAGGGTCTCAAGGTTACGGATACGAAGCCTGGCGACTGGGTTGTTATCTCCGGCGTGGGCGGACTGGGCCATATGGCGGTGCAGTATGCCAGGGCCATGGGGCTCAATGTTGCTGCTGTCGATATCGACGACAAAAAGCTCGATCTTGCGCGCAGGCTCGGCGCAACTGTAACCGTCAACGCCAAGACGCATAACGATCCGGCGGCCTATATCAAGAAGGAAACCGACGGCGGCGCGCAGGGCGTGCTGGTTACGGCGGTTTCGCCGATCGCCTTCGAACAGGCGCTGGGCATGGTGTCGCGCGGCGGCACTGTCTCGCTGAACGGCCTGCCGCCCGGCGACTTCCCGCTTTCCATCTTCAATATGGTGCTGAACGGCGTTACAGTGCGCGGATCGATTGTCGGCACCCGGCTCGATCTGCAGGAGTCGCTCGATTTTGCCGGTGATGGCAAGGTGCGAGCCACCATCCGCACCGAAAAGCTGGAGGATATCAACTCCATCTTTGACGATATGCGGCAGGGCAATATCGAAGGCCGCGTGGTCATGGACCTCACGCAATAATGCCCCGTGCCGCATCAAGGGTGCGGTAGAATGCACATCCGGGCGGGCATTGCACAAGTGCCCGCTCGTCGTCCCGGGAGGAGGATATGGCGGAGAAAAGCCCCGATACGGACCACGGACAGGTGAGCGCCACACAGGCCGCACTTGATCTCATCCGGGAATTGCAGGCCGAATATGGGCCGATCATGTTCCACCAGTCGGGTGGTTGTTGCGATGGGTCATCGCCGATGTGCTATCCGCAAGGCGAATTCATGGTGGGCGACACGGACGTGAAGCTCGGAGAAATCGGTGGTGCTCCGGTCTATATCAGCGGCCCGCAATATGAAGCCTGGAAACATACCGAACTCATCATCGATGTCGTCCCCGGACGCGGAGGCATGTTTTCGCTCGACAATGGCCGCGAGGTTCGCTTTCTGACGCGATCGCGGGTCTGCTCAATTCCCTGATTTCTCTTTTCGTTTTGCGGCGAAGCGGTTAGAGCATTTCCAGCAAAAGTGCGAAGCGGTTTTGCGTCGGATAATGCGTGAAAACAGAAGGATAGATCGGAGAGGGAGGGAGACGATCCGATATGGCCGCAGCAGGAAAACGAGCAACCATTCATGATGTGGCACGCCTTGCCGGTGTGTCGATCAAGACAGTTTCGCGCGTCTATAATGACGAACCGAATGTGCGCGAGGCCATCCGCGAAAAGGTCCGGCAGGCCGGAAGCGAGTTGCGATACCGCCCCAATGCCGCCGCCCGCAACCTTGTCGAACGCCGGTCTCACCTGATCGGTCTTTTCTTCGAAAATCCGAGCGCCAGCTACGTCACCGAATTGCAGATGGGCGCGCTGGAACGGCTGCGCGACACGCGATACCGCCTGCTGATCTTTCCCGTCGAAAATCGGGATGATATTCGCGGCGCGCTGATCGAAACGGCGCACGCCTCCGGCCTCGACGGCATCATCGTGACGCCGCCCATGTCGGACGATCCTGAAATCCTCGCCGAACTGACGGCATCGGCAATGCCGTTTGCGCGGGTGGCGGGCGATGTGAATGTCCATCCGACCGACAGCGTCACGATTGATGACGGGGCTGCCGCCTTCGATCTCATGGAATATCTTCTGAAACTCGGCCACCGCCGGATCGCCATCGTCATTGGCGATCCAACCCATCGTTCGGCGGAACTGCGCCTGGCGGGCTATCGGCGCGCGCTGGAGCAGGCGGGGATCGGGCGTAACCCGGATTACGAGGTGCAGGGTGGTTTCAGTTTCACAAGCGGCCTTGCTGCCGGAAAGAAATTGCTTTCGCTCGATGAGCCGCCGACGGCGGTGTTTGCGTCAAACGACGATATGGCGGCTGCCGTCATGCAGGTCGCCTATGACCATAATCTTGCGATACCCGACCAGCTGACGGTGGTGGGCTTCGATGACAGCGCTATCGCCAGCATGGTCTCGCCGCAGATCACCACTGTCCGCCAGCCGATTTTCGAGATGACGCGCGACGCGGCGGACATGCTCTTGAAACAGATCGAAACCGGCCATTTGTCGGCTTCGCGGCAGATTGATTATAAACTCGTCATTCGCCAGTCGTCCGGCAAGGCGCCGGTATAGACCTGTCTAACTCTGTTCGGGATGCGGGGGGAAGAAGCGCTCGCGGGCGAAATTGCTGCCGAAGATCATGTCATATTGCAGCATCTGATAATCGCGCAGCAGCGGCGGGAAGGGCGGCCGTTGTTGCCAGCCCTCTTCGGCATTCTCCGACCGGTCAAACACTGCATGATTGTCAACGACCCGGTAGCGCTCGTGCAACTGGCGCAGGAAGCCGGTGTAATAGGGGTGCTGCATCCCGGCCATGTCCAGAATGTGCAGCGGCAGGAAGGCGGGGCTGATCGTGCCCGTTCCCCGTTCGGCCCCACGCTTGTTTGACCAGAGAACCAGCGGGGTTTCGTGCTGCAGCATCATATCTTCGGCAGATGCGGTGCGGCTTGCAACCCGGTTTGCCATGAAGCCGGTCTCGACATAGACGGGGCCGAGTGGCGGCAGATGGTCGCCGAAGAAGACGAGAATGGTTTCGCGGTCACGCTTGGATGCCCACTCCATCAGCCTTGCAAGGCTTGCATCGGCATCCATCGCTCCTTGCGAATAGGAACGGATCGACTGGCGGGTATGCTCGCTGGCGTCGGTCTGCACCTCGAGTTTGGAATCTGGATAGCGGTTGGCCTCATATGGGCCATGTCCCTGAAGAGAAACGGCGAAGAAGAAGAACGGCGCATCCATGGAATCGGCTTCGCGGATGATTTCATCGGTCAAGGCAGCGTCGGACGCCAGCGCACCGCGCTTTTCCAGCGGCGGCATGTTTTCCTCTGACATGAACCGGTCGAAGCCCATGCTTTCATAGACGGGACCACGGTTCCAGAACCATTGGCGATAGGGATGGATGGCCCGCGTGGCGTAACCCTGATCCTTGAAAAAGCTTGCAAGCGAGGGAAGCGGGCGACGGATATATTGCTGGTACGGAATGCTGCCCGAAGGCAGGAACGCCTTGGAAAACCCGGTCAATGCTTCAAACTCGACATTGGCCGTCATGCCGCCGAATTCCGGCGAGAAGACATGGCCGGACTGTTCCGCACGCACTGTCGGGATCGGATCGGCGCTGAAGGCCACGCCGGGAAGGCGCGTCGGATCCCAGAAGGATTCGCTCATCACCATGATGACGTCCGGCTTGCGGCTGTCGAATGCGGCAGGGATGAGCTGCGCGGGCGGTTCGATGGCGGCAATCGCCTCCGGGGAATAACCTTCCGGCGCGAAGACGGTTGCCATCGGCACATTCAGGATGAAAGCCATGGTGAAGCCGTTATGCGCGTAATTTTCCTTCTGGTCCCACATGATGGGCAGAATGCGCAGACGGTCCCGGGCCAGCGAAAAACTCGCATAATCAGAAATGACCGCGAACCAGGCGAGCAGCGGCAGCGCGAAGGCAAGACGCAGCATCCGCCCCTTCCACGGGATCGGGTCGAAACGCCGCCACCAGAACAGCGTCACGGTGATCATCAAGGCTGCCGAGGCGATGAGCAGCAGGGCTATGCCCACCGCGCTCCATGGCCGGTCGCGCACCAGCAGCGGCAGAAGATCCACGATCTGACGGGCATAGAGAAAATCGCTCGGGTAGAGCGGATCGCCGAGATAAAGGCTTTTTTCACGGGCGGTCGTGGCGGCAATCAGCGCCAGCGGCCCGACGACGATGAAGCCATAATGGATGCGCCCGAAAATGGCGTCGCTTGCGGTGAGCACGACGACGAAAAGCGCCACGGTCGTCCATGCGGGCTTGTGCGGTGTGCGGAAGAACTGCATCGTATCGGTGAACGAGCCGCGCACGATCCATTCGATGGCGAAAACCAGCAGGGTCGAAAGCACCATGGAAGCAAGCGCAATGGCGGCCAGACGCAGCGGCCAGGCAATACGGGCAGGCCCGAAAATCGCGGCATCGCTCCAGCGACGCGCTGCGGTATTTTCCATCACACCCGGCATGTTTTTACTCACCAACTCCGAGACTTCACAAAAATCCTGTCACATTTCTGTCATGGAAATGTCAACTCACGTTTGGGCCACGCTTGGGCCGCGAGTGATACGCACCGTGATCTGAACGGATGATGAATGGAGCATGTCTCCCGAAAGCGGAAAGCGGTTTCGGGTCGAAGACATGCGAAAAAACAAACAGATAGGGAATATGAAATGAAGACAGGGCCGGAATCATCCGGCCCTGTCGGTGGCGACATGGGAGACTGGATTACGAAAAGACGTCTTCCAGCCCCTTGGTCAGTTCCAGCGCCTGACGCTCGAACAGGCGGCGGTAGATGCCTTCCGGCTTGCGGATAAGCGCATCATGGTCGCCTTCTTCGAGGATCTTGCCCTTGTCGAAGACCAGCAGCCGGTCAAGCGCCCGAACCGTCGAAAGCCGGTGTGCGATGACAAGCGTCGTGCGGCCCACCATCAGCCGTTCCATCGCCTGCTGGATCAGCACCTCCGATTCCGAATCGAGGCTCGACGTCGCCTCGTCCAGAATGAGGATCGGTGCATTTGCCAGAAACGCACGGGCAATGGCGACACGCTGGCGCTCACCACCCGAAAGCTTCACACCGCGTTCACCGACAAGCGTTGCATAGCCTTTCGGCAGGCGGCTGATGAAGTCGTGCGCGCTCGCAAGCTTCGCAGCTTCCTCGATCTCGGCCTGCGTCGCACCGGGGCGGGCATAGGCGATGTTCTCGGCCAGCGTCCGGTGAAACAGGATCGGCTCCTGCTGCACGATGGCGATCTGCGATCGGAGCGATGCCTGTGTGACATCGGCAATGTTCTGCCCGTCAATGCGGATAGCGCCGCCGCTGACATCGTAAAGCCGCTGGATCAGCTTGACGAAGGTCGTCTTGCCCGAACCCGAATGACCGACCAGACCGACGCGCTCGCCAGCCTCGATCTTGACCGAGAAGTCGCGATAGAGGGCGGATTCGTGACTGCCATAATGGAAGGTGACGTGATCGAAAGTGATCTCGCCATTTCCAATTTTGATGGCCGGAGCACCCGGCTTGTCGGCAATACCGTAAGGCTGCGCCTCGATATCGACCAGTTCCTCCATGTCGTTGACCGAGCGCTGCAGGTTGCGGATATGCATGCCCACATCGCGCAGATAGCCCTGCAACATGAAGAAGGCGGTCAGGACGAAGGTGATATCGCCCGCCGTTGCCTTGCCCTGGCTCCACAGATAGAGCGCAAAGGCAATGACGACGCCGCGCATCACCAGAAGGTTCGCACCCTGGATGAAACCGTTCAGCGTACCGATCAGCCATGTGCGGCGTGTGCGGCCGCGCCACTTGGTGACGACCTTGGCAAGACGCATATCCTCGCGGCTTTCCGCACCGAACGCCTTCACAACCGCATTGCACGAAATGGCATCGGCCAAAGCGCCGCCCATGCGCGTGTCCCAGCTATTGGCAAGTGTTGCCGCAGGGGCGACGAAGCCGAGCGAGATCACGATGGTGCAGACGATGAACAGCACCGAACCGATGGCAACCAGCAGGCCCATCAGCGGCCAGTACCACGATAGAAGTGCGACCGAGCCGAGCAGCATCAGGACCGATGGCAGCAGGGCCACGATCAGCGTATCGTTGAGCAGGTCGAGCGCCCACATGGCCCGCGAGACCTTGCGCACGGTCGATCCGGCAAAGGCATTGGCATGCCAGTCGGTCGAGAACCGCTGCAGCCTGCGGAACGAGCTGGCTGCCATGTCGCTCATGATCTTCAAGGTGAAGTCGGTGATGACATAGAAGGTCAGCTGGCGCGTGATCAGCGCCAATGCACCCAGCGCAAGCAGGACGATCAGCGCATGAATGGCCGCATCCCATGCGCCGTCATTGCCCAATGAAAGCGCGTCGACCAGCCGCCCGGAATAGAGCGGGGTCAGAACATCTGCGGCTGTTGCGAGCAGCATGCCGATTATCATCAGCGTCAGCCGCACGGGCTGACTTCGCCAGTGGCCGAAAGTGTAGCCGAGGACGTTGCGGAAAGCAGGTCCCCGGAAATTGATGCGAAACCGAGTCATATCTACAATACCAGGCCGCGTTCGGGCGGATTCTGGTTCCTTTAAAAGCATTTTCAGCAAAAGTGCGAAGCGGTTCAGCGTCGGACGATGCGTGAAAACAAAGACAAAACAAGCAGCCGGTGAGGGCTGCGGCAAATTTGGAAGTTTTGGAATGTGCCCCTTTAGGGAGGGCGTTCAGGCCTCAGCCTGCATCGCGGGCCAAGGACTTAAAGCTTGGAAGCGCCCGCGCGAACACTGGGCACCATCGGGAATGGGTAATAGACACGCATCTCATACCTCTTGCCAGTGTTGCGGATAGGTGCACAATAAATGAGCAAAAATATTTGCCAAGGCGAAAAATGACAATTTTTCCAACTGGTCATTGACTGTGACAAATTTGCAAGGCGGGCCTTTCAAGGCCTTGGCCCGGGGCTTATTTTCACTTTTTGCGTTACAGGACGGCTCCGGTCTTGCAATTCCGCCGCTCATGGGTGAAGGGTCGTTCTGAGATATATCAGAGCCGTGCGGCGCACAGGGAGAGTTCATGACGGTACATCAAAATCTGATCGCGGGCGAATGGGTCGGCGGCGACGGGATCGCCAACATCAATCCTTCGGACACCAATGATGTCGTTGGAACCTATGCGCGCGCAACGGCTGAAGACACCAAGGCAGCCATTGCCGCCGCGAAAGCCGCTTTCCCGGCATGGTCGCGTTCCGGCATTCTGGAGCGCCATGCGATCCTGCGTAAAACCGCAGACGAGATTCTGGCGCGCAAGGACGAGCTTGGCCGTCTTCTGTCGCGTGAGGAAGGCAAGACGCTGGCCGAGGGCATCGGCGAAACCATCCGCGCCAGCCAGATTTTCGATTTCTTCGCCGGCGAAGCCCTGCGTCTGGCAGGCGAAGTTCTGCCTTCTGCGCGCCCGGGCATCGGCGTCGAAATCACCCGCGAACCTGTCGGCGTCGTCGGCATCATCACGCCGTGGAACTTCCCGATCGCCATTCCGGCATGGAAGATTGCGCCGGCGCTCTGCTATGGCAACACGATCGTCTTCAAGCCGGCTGACCTCGTGCCGGGCTGTTCCTGGGCGATTGTCGATATCCTGCATCGCGCCGGTCTTCCGAAGGGCGTGCTCAATCTCGTCATGGGCAAGGGTTCCGTGGTCGGCCAGACCATTCTGGACAGCGCCGACGTCAATGCCGTCACCTTCACCGGTTCCACCGGCACGGGCAAGCGCGTTGCGGCTGCATCCATCGAGCACAATCGTCGCTTCCAGCTCGAAATGGGCGGCAAGAACCCGGTCGTGGTTCTCGATGACGCCGATCTCAATGTGGCTGTGGAATCGGTCGTCAATTCCGCCTTCTTCTCTACCGGCCAGCGCTGCACGGCTTCCTCGCGCATCATCGTCACGGAAGGCATCCACGACAAGTTCGTTGCCGCCGCCATTGAAAAGCTGAAGACCGTTGTGGTCGACAATGCGCTGAAGCAGGGCACCCATATCGGCCCGGTGGTCGATGAAAGCCAGCTCAAGCAGGACATGGACTATATCGAGATCGGCCGCAAGGAAGGCGCGAAGCTTGCCTTTGGCGGCGAACGCCTCAACCGCGAAACGCCGGGCTTCTATCTCCAGCCCGCGCTGTTCACGGAAGCCACCAACCAGATGCGCATCAGCCGCGAGGAAATCTTCGGCCCGGTCGCTTCCGTCATCCGCGTCAAGGATTATGAAGAAGCGCTTGCCACCGCCAACGATACGAATTTCGGCCTGTCGTCGGGCATCTGCACGACGAGCCTGAAGCACGCCACGCATTTCAAGCGCAATTCGGAAGCGGGCATGGTGATGGTCAATCTGCCGACCGCGGGCGTCGATTTCCATGTGCCGTTCGGCGGGCGCAAGGGTTCGAGCTACGGTCCGCGCGAGCAGGGCCGCTACGCCGCCGAGTTCTACACGACGGTGAAGACGGCCTATACGCTGGCCTGATGGCAGTTTGAACAAACATGAAAACCGGCGATTTCCCGCCGGTTTTTTTATGCGGCTTTTCGCGGCCAGGCGGCAAGTTTGCGGGCGAAATGCGACACCGTGCCGTGCAGCAGCATGGTGAAAGCCGCCAGAACGAACAGGCAGGCGAACATCAGGTCCACCTTGGCGCGTCCATTGGCGAGCAGCATCAGATAGCCGAGCCCCTTGGATGCCCCCACCCATTCGCCCACTACGGCGCCGATGGGGGCATAGACCGCAGCGAGGCTCAGGCCCGACGCCAGCGAAGGAAAGGCGGAGGGGATGCGGATGCGAAACAGGATCGCCATGCGCCCGGCCCCCAGGATTTCCGCCGCGTCGATCAGGCTGCTGTCAGTGCGCCGCATACCATCGAAGAAGGTCGAAACGACGGGAAAGAAGATCATCAGCACCGTGACCGCAATCTTCGATGCAGGGCCATAGCCGAGCCACAAGGTCAGGATGGGGGCGAGCGCGAAGATCGGGATCGCCTGGCTGAACACCATGGCGGGCATGACGAGGCGCTGCGCCAGCGGTGACATCATCAGGCAGATGGCGGTCGCAATGCCGACCGCACTGCCAAGGGCAAGACCGCCCAGCACTTCGCCGATGGTGGCGATGGCGTTCTCGGCAATCAGCCCGGCATTGCCGATCAGCGCCTGCACAACATCAAGCGGACCCGGCAGGATGAAGCGCGGCATCTGGCCGATGCTCACCACCGCCTGCCAGATGGCGAGCGCCACCGCTGCCGATAGCAGACCATCGGCAGCGCGTTTCATTCGGCTTCGGTTCGAGAGCGCTTCGGTCACTATCCGGCCTTCAACCCCATCGACCAGAACTCCGCTTCGAGCCTGCTTGCGGTGGCAAATATCTGGCAGAGCCTTGGCCAGCGCGGGCTTTTCTCGAAGTCATCGCCGATGCGGTCCCTCGCGGCCTGATCGAACAGCTTGCCCACCGTGTGGCACATGTCCTGATAATCAGGCCCCGCATAGGTATCGATCCACTCCTGATAGGGCGTGCCGGGGCGGGCCGTCACAGCGAGATTGAGGCCGATCTCGCCATAGCCATGCGCGCAGGGCACGAGCGCGGTCAGCAGGTCGAGGAAATCGCCCGCCTGTCCGCAATCGAGCACATAGCGCGTGTAGGCGAGGTTTTCCGGCTCTTCCTTCGTGGCGTAAAGCGCGTCCTCGCTGATGCCTTCGCGGCCGCAGATGCCGACATGAAGCGGCAGCTCCGTCACCGTCAGCCGATGCATGATCTGGGCGCAGAGCCGGGTTTCCTGCAATGTATTCGCCTTGACCACACCGAGCGCGAAAGCGCGGGCATAGTGATGCAGATAGACATAATCCTGACGCAGATAATGCAGGAAGGCCGCCTTGGGTAACGTGCCATCGCCAAGGCCCCGCACGAATTCATGCTCGATATAGGGCTTCCAGTCATCAAGCGTCGCTGCGCGAAGGCGCGTGAACAGTTCGGATGAATAATGCGGCTGCGGCTGGCTCATGACTTGCTCCCTTCGGCATTGACGTCGATGGCGAATTTTTCGACCGGCAGGATGGAGGGCACCAGATTGTGCTCCTTGAGATAAGCCTCATAGCGACGCCAGCGGCCGGTATCGAGGCTGGCAGGTGCGCGTGAAAAGCGCGCGACGGTGTCTTTCCAGGCGCGCTGGTTCAATTCGTCCTTGAGTTCGGTGCTGTAGGACGAGAACAGCTCGAAACCCTTGTCCGGGTGATTGACGATATATTGCGCGGCCTTCTCGGTGGCCGACAGGAAGCGGGAAATCTTGTCCTTTTCCGCCGCGTCGAGCCCGGTCGTGGCTGCGACATAGACCAGCTCGTCATAAACCGGCACGCCTTCTTCCTCGACGAAGAAGCATTTGCCCGGCACGCCTTCGACGGCCATCTGGTTCAGTTCGACATTGCGATAGGCACCCATCACCGCATCGACTTGCTTCGACATCAGCGACGGCGCAAGCGAGAAATTCACATTGATGAGCTCGACGTCGGAAAGCTTCACGCCATGCTGTCCGAGAATGGTGCCGAGGAGCGTTTCCTCCACGCCCGCGACCGAATAGCCGATCTTCTTGCCCTTGAGATCGGCAATGGAATTCACCGAGCCGTCGTCGCGGGCCATCAGGCAGTTGAGCGGCGAGTCGATCAATGTGCCGACACGGACGAGCGGCAGCCCCTCATGGACCTGAAGATGCACCTGCTGCTGATAGGAGACGGCGAGATCGGCCTGCCCCGCCGCGACCATCTTGGTCGGGGTCGAGGCATCGGCAGGGGCGACGATTTCCACGTCCAGCCCCGCATCCTTGAAGTAGCCGAGCTTGTCGGCAACGATGATCGGGCCATGATCGGGGTTCACATACCAGTCGAGAATGAGCTTCAGCTTGTCATCGGCGTGAGCCGAAGTGGCAGTGGTGAGGGCGAGGCCGAACAGGGCGGCAAAGGCAGTCTTTTTCATAGGGTTTGCTCCAGAGCATGGCCTGCATAAGCGCGCGTGGTTTCGATCCATTGGCGCAGGCGGCTTTCAGGGTCGGCATTGAGTGTGATGTCGGTGACGACGGAAACGATGTCGGCGCCTGCTTCGAAAACGCCCGGCGCGCGCTCCACGCTCATACCGCCGATGCCCACCAGCGGAATGTCGCCGATGCGCGCCTTCCATTGGCCGAGGCGAGGCAGGCCCTGCTCGTGCCATTTCATCTTTTTCAGGATGGTCGGATAGACGGGGCCAAGCGCGATATAGTCAGGCTTCAACGACAAGGCGCGGTCCAGCTCCGCCTCGTCATGGCTTGAAACGCCGAGCTTTAGGCCACCGGCGCGAATGGCATCGAGATCGGCATCGTCGAGGTCTTCCTGTCCGAGATGGATGAAGTCGCAGCCTTCCTCCAGCGCCAGTTTCCAATAGTCGTTGACGATCAGCTGGCAGTCATGGGCAAGGCATATCTCCCGGGCGGCGCGGATTTCACCGCGCAGTTCCGGTTCGCTCTTGTCCTTGACGCGCAACTGCACCAGCCTGACGCCAAGCGGCACCATGCGCTCCAGCCATCTGGCGCTGTCGAAGATCGGGTAGAACGGATCGAGGGCCATTACAAAAATGCCTTTCCGAGAAGAGGGGTGGATGGTGCGGCCATGTCGCGGGCTTCGATGGCGTCCGCCTCGAAGGCGAGCCGACCGGCTTCAACGGCAAGCGCGAAACCGCGTGCCATGACGACCGGATCGCCAGCCTTGGCGACGGCGGTGTTGATGAGCACGGCGTCATAGCCCAACTCCATTGCTGCCGCTGCATGGGAAGGCACGCCGATGCCTGCATCGACGACAAGCGGAATGTCGGGGAAATGCGCCCGCATGGTTTTGAGCGCATAAGGATTGTTCAGGCCGCGGCCCGAGCCGATGGGCGCGCCCCACGGCATCAGCACTTTGCAACCGGCTTCGAGAAGCTTTTCCGCGACGACCAGATCGTCATTCATATAGGGAAAGACCTCGAAACCGTCGTCGCATAGCGCGCGCGCCGCTTCCACAAGGCCGAACGGGTCGGGCTGCAATGTGTCATGGTCGCCGATGACTTCGAGCTTGATCCAGTTGGTGCCGAAGATTTCCCGCGCCATTTTTGCCGTGGTGACAGCTTCGCGGGCCGTGTGACAGCCCGCCGTGTTCGGCAGAACCTGCACGCCCAGTTCCCGGATCAGCGCCCAGAAATCCTGTCCGGCGCGGGCCTCGCCGCTTTCACGCCTGAGCGACACGGTGACGATACCGCTTTGCGAGGCGCGCACCGCATCGGCCAATATGGCCGGTGACGGATATAGCGCCGTGCCCAGCAGCAGGCGGCTTTCAAACTTCTTGCCATAAAATTCCAGCATCTCAGCCTCCCTGCATCGGGGCCAGAACTTCGATGCGGTCGCCAGCCGACAGGATCGCGGCTTCGCGCTCGTCGCTGGCCACGAATTCGCCGTTGAGCGCCGTTGCGACAACCGCTTCATCCAGTTCGATTTCGATGAGCAGCGCCGCCAAATTGGCGGCTGTCGTGGTGACGACTTCACCGTTCAGCACGATTGTCATGCATAGTCCTCCACAAATTCGGGCCTGGTTTCGGGTGCGGTCGCAGCGGCGACCGCCATGCGCGCCATCGCCGGCGAGAGCAGGAAGCCGTGGCGGTAAAGCCCGTTGACATAGATGGTTTTGCCGCGCCGTCTGACGCGAGGCAGGTTGTCCGGAAAGGCCGGGCGCGCATCGACCCCGGTTTCGAGAATTTCCGCCTCGCCGAAGGCCGGATGCAGGGCATAGGCGGCACTCAGGAGTTCCAGAGTGGAGCGCACGCTGATCCCGGACCGCTCGCCGCTTTCGATCATGGTCGCGCCGATCATGTGCACGCCGTCGCCGCGCGGCACGATGTAAAGCGGAATGCGCGGATGCAGGAGCCGCACGGGCCGCGAAAGATTGATGTCGCGGGATCGGACAACCAGCATTTCCCCCTTGACGCCGCGCAGGTCGGGCAGCGCATCCCGTGCGGCAAGGCCCCGGGCATCGACCACGATATCCGCGTCGATTGTCCCTGCGTCCGCTTCCGTACCGAGATGGAAGACGACACCTTTTCGTTGCAGGTTTCCGGCCAGCTCGATCAATGTTCTGCGCGGGTCGAGATGCCCTTCACGCGCGAAGAACAGACCCTGCCGGAAACGTCCGGCCAGATCGGGTTCCAGCGCATCAATGCGTGCTTGATCGATTGTGTCGAAGGCTTCCGTCCGGCGGACGAAGCGACGCAACTCGCTGGCATCGCGCGTGTGCGACAGGACGAGCGTGCCTTCACGCTTGACTCCGGAGACGTGCTTTTCCCACCAGCCGAGTGCTTCCTGCCCAAGCCGCACGACGGGTTCTTCGGCGCTTTCGCCCTCGCACCATGGCGCCAGCATGCCGCCCGCAAGCCACGAACAGCAATCGGCGCCGATCTGCGGGCTGCGGGCAATGACTGTCACAGCATGGCCCTGATCGGTGAACTCGGCGGCGGTGGCAAGACCGGCCACACCCGCTCCGATAATGGTGACGCGCATCAGGCAATCTCCTCGGTCCGGGTTTTCCAGAGGCCGTGGAAATGATGCACCGGCCCGTGGCCATGTCCGATCTTCAGGCTGTCGGCGGCGCGGATTGCCGCTTGCAGATAGGCATGCGCGCTCAGCACCGCCTTTTCCAGCGGCAGGTTCCGGGCCAGTTCCGCGGCAATGGCCGAAGAGAGCGTGCAGCCTGTGCCATGGGTGTTGGCGGTCAGGATACGCAGTGCTTCGACACGGAGCGTCGGCTGGTCCCGGCGAACCAGCAGATCGACGCAGGTTTCGCCTTCCGCATGTCCGCCCTTCATCAAGACGGCCTTTGCGCCAAGTTCCAGCAGCGCGCGCCCCTGCGCCTCAGCTTCGGCGTCGTCGCGCGCCACTCCGGCGTCGAGCAGGCAGGCTGCTTCGGGCCGGTTGGGTGTCAGCAAGGTGGCGAGCGGCACCAGCCTCTCGCGCAGCAATGCAATGGCGTTTTCACTCAGGAGCGCGGCGCCCGACTTTGCCACCATGACCGGATCGAGAACGATGGGGCCGGAAAAATGGGCAAGGCCGCGCGCGATGGCCTCGATGGTTTCGGGCACGGAGACCATGCCGATCTTCACCGCCGCCACGTCGAGATCGCTGAAAACGGCGTCGATCTGTCCTGCAACGATGGCGGGCGGGATGTCGTGCACGGCGCTGACCGTGCGGGTGTTCTGCACGGTCACCGCGGCGATGACGCTTGCGCCATAGACACCGAGTGCAGAAAATGTCTTGAGGTCGGCCTGAATGCCAGCGCCGCCGCTACTGTCGGAACCGGCGATCGTGACGCATATCGGCACGGATCGCGACGGGTCGCTCGTTGATTTGGTTCGGGAGAAACTGTTCTGTTGGTCCATCATATCGTCTCTCATTCCGAACGGAAGATGAGACGTCATGAACCTGGTCGGAGCCGAGACTCCATTTGGGGTGTTGCCCCGTCCGCGACGCGCCAAACTCCGTTCCCTACGCAGGTATTACCCGGATCAGGTTCAATGGGTTGGCGCGAGAACGCACCTCTCAGCCTTTTGTGTCGCAATACCGGACGGAAAACCGCTTGGCACTTTTCCTGATATTGCTTCGAAGGCACCCCAACGAATTTTTGCGCCTATAGGCATAGGCCGGAAGTTGAAGACGGTCAAGCGATGGAAAAAGTCTGATTTTAAAGAAATTCCTTAAATCGACCCCCAATTTGTATATGGTTTATTAAAATTCTCGGCTTTAATCTATGCTCGGGGTGCATCTGAATCGGGTTGCTCATAGTGCTAACAAACGAGACGGGCCGCTCGTGGAGTGGAGCCGTATAATCCTGTAGGATCAGTAGGATGAGGGGAATGCGATGAGGAAGCGGGGGGGCGCTTCGGCTTCGGCGGAAGGTACGATGGCGCGCACGTCCGAACAGGACTTCCGCATCCTTTTTACGACGCATCCGACACCCATGTGGGTTTATGACCCGGAAACGCTGCGTTTCATCGTGATGAATGACGCCGCATACCGGCTTTATGGTTATACAGCCGACGAAATCCCGGCCATGACCGTGCTCGATATTCGCCCGCAAACCGAGCGGGACCGGATGCTTGCCGCCATTCGTGATCGCAGCGACCTTGAGCGCCCGGAGCGCTGGCAGCATCTGCGCGCCAATGGTGAAACCATTGATGTTCTGACTTACGGACGTCAGGTGCTGTTCGACGGCAAGGAAGCCATTCTCGCCATCGTTCAGGACAGGACGGAAGTGACGGAGGCCAATCGTCAGGCAAGTCACGCGCAGACCTTGCTGGACAGCCTCGTCAACAACTTGCCGCTTGGTGTGTTCGTCAAGGACATGCAGGATAATGGTCGTTACGTGCTCTTCAATCAGGCGGCATCCGTGGCGAGCGGACAGCCGATAGAAGAAGCCCTCGGCGCTACCGACCTCGATCTTTTCCCAAAGCGCGAGGCAGCCGTCATTCTCGAGCAGGACCGCATGGCGATGCGGCGCCGGGACGTGCTGAGCGTCGAACGGAAGGTCGAGCGCAAGGACGGAACCTCGCGCACGATGCGGATCATAAGATGCTCCATTCCGCCGGTCGAAGGCGACGAGCCTCGCTATTTGATCGGCCTTCTCGAGGATGTGACCGAGCGGCGCGAAATCGAGGAGCGCATGGCGCATATCGCCATGCACGACAGCCTGACCGGCCTGCCGAACCGGGCCTATTTCGCCCATCACGTCGAGAGCCTGCTGAAGAAGGGCGGCGATTCCGAGCCTTTCGCATTGTTCTATCTCGATATCGATCATTTCAAGAACATCAACGACAGTATCGGCCATCAGGCGGGCGACCAGCTTCTGCAGGAAGTCGCGCGCCGGCTGAAACAGATTACGACCCCGGACGAATTCATCGCGCGGCTGGGCGGCGATGAGTTTGCAATCGTCTATCGCAGCGGCACGCTGGGGCAGATCGCGATGTTCGCCGACCGCGTGCTTTCGGCTTTTCAGGACTCGTTCAAACTGGTCGGCAATTCGGAATTTGTAACGTGCAGCATGGGCATTTCCCAGGCGCCGCTGCATGGCGACAATCCCGATGCGTTGATGCGCAACGCCGATCTGGCACTTTACGCGTCAAAATCCGGTGGACGCCGCACATTCCGTTTTTATCAGCATTCCCTGCGTCTGGCGGCCGAGAAGCGTCACGTCATGACCGGGGAGCTTCGGCAGGCATTGCTGGATGAACAGTTCGAGCTTCACTACCAGCCGATCTTCAACCTTGAAAGCGGCAGGATTTCCGGCTTTGAGGCACTGATCCGCTGGCGTCATCCCGAGCGCGGCATGGTTTCTCCGGCCGAGTTCATTCCCCTGGCGGAAGAAACCGGGCTGATCGGGCCGATTGGCGACTGGGTCTTGAGGGCGGCCTGCCGGGAAGCTGTCCTCTGGCCGGAGGATATCAAGGTTTCCGTCAATCTCTCGCCGGTCCAGTTCAGCCAGACGACGCTCCTGCAATCGGTTACCGATGCGCTTGAAGCGGCGCGGCTTTCGCCAGACAGGCTCGAGCTTGAAATCACGGAATCGGTCTTCCTCTCGAACAGCAAGAACAATATCGAGCTGCTGTTCGAGCTTCGGCGGCTGGGTGTCCGTATTGCGATGGACGATTTTGGAACCGGCTATTCGTCGCTCAGCTATCTGCGTTCCTTCCCGTTCGACAAGATCAAGATCGACCGCAGTTTCGTTTCGGGCATCGAGGTCGATACGCGTGACCTCGCCATCATTCAGGCCGTGGCGACGCTTGGCGCCGGTTTCAATATTGTCACCACGGCAGAAGGCGTGGAAACCGCACAGCAGCTTGAACGCTTGAAGTCGGAACGGTTTGGCGAGGTTCAGGGTTTCCTCACCGGTCGGCCAATGCCTGCGGGCGACGTGCACTCCTTTATCCAGAATCGCAGCAATGCCGGGCTGGGGCTGGTCGCGGCGCATAATACCTTGCCGATCTAGAAACATCTCCCGAAAGGGTGGGGAGCCGCATTCGCGACAAACGCAATATCCATATGGAACTTGTGTCGAAAAGGCTTGACCTTCCAACGGTGGGAAGGACTATTTAAGGAGCAACTCTCGAATTATGCCCTTCCCGGGCGGTGAAAGGGATTGCCATGAACAAGCCTGTAAATCACGAAACCATCAGCTTTCCTGTCCCTGTCGAAGGGATGAGTTGCGCTTCATGCGTGTCGTCCGTGGAAAAAGCTGTCGCCAAGGTTCCTGGCGTCGACAAGGTGTCCGTCAATCTCGCAACTGAACGCGCCGACGTGACTTTCAAAGGCGCGCCGGATTTGCCGTCGGTGATCGATGCCATTCGCAAGGCGGGTTATGAAGTGCCAGCCGCCAGCATCGATCTGGCCATCGAGGGCATGAGCTGCGCGTCCTGCGTCAGCAAGGTCGAGAAGGCTTTGAACGGCGTGCCGGGCGTGACCCGCGCCAGCGTCAACCTTGCAACGGAGCGGGCGCATGTCGATCTGGCCGGGCAGGTGTCGGTCAACGAGCTTGTCAAGGCCGTTGAAGCTGCCGGCTATGAGGCGCGGTCGCTTGATGACGGGCAAGGCAGCGACAGGCAGGAAACCCAGTCCGAAAAGCGGGATGCGGAAGCGGCAGAGCTGAAGAAAAGCGTCATCCTTGCCGCCCTTCTGACATTGCCCGTCTTCGTGCTGGAAATGGGGTCGCATCTCATCCCTGCGGTTCATATGTTCGTCATGGACCGCATCGGCATGCAGAACAGCTGGTATCTGCAACTCGTGCTCACGACGCTGGTCCTGTTTGGCCCCGGTTTGCGCTTTTTCAGGAAGGGAATCCCGACGCTCCTGCGCGGCACGCCGGATATGAATTCGCTCGTGGTGGTGGGTACGCTCGCGGCCTGGGGCTTCTCCGTCGTCGCGACCTTTTTCCCGGCGGTGCTGCCTGAAGGCACGGTAAACATTTATTTTGAAGCCGCCGCCGTCATCGTCACGCTGATCCTGATCGGGCGTTTTCTGGAAGCGCGCGCCAAGGGGCGCACCAGTGCGGCTATCAGCCGGCTGGTTGGCTTGCAGGCGAAATCGGCGCGTGTGGTGCGTGACGGCGAAACGGTCGATGTGCCGCTCGAAGATGTGCGCGCAGGCGATGTCGTACAGGTTCGTCCCGGCGAGAAAGTGCCGGTCGATGGCGAAGTGATCGAAGGTTCGTCCTATGTCGATGAATCGATGATCACCGGCGAGCCTGTGCCCGTCGCCAAGGAAAAAGGCGCGGAAGTGGTGGGCGGCACGATCAACAAGACCGGCGCCTTCACCTTCCGCGCCACCAAGGTTGGCCGCGACATGGTGATTTCGCAGATCATCCGCATGGTCGAGGACGCGCAGGCCGACAAGCTGCCCATTCAGGCCATGGTCGACAAGGTGACGGGCTGGTTCGTCCCCTCGGTTATGGTCGCCGCCGCCCTGACCTTCGCCCTGTGGCTGGCGATTGGCGGCACGGGCATGCTGGGTTACGCGCTGGTGAACGCCATTGCGGTTCTCATCATTGCCTGCCCGTGCGCCATGGGCCTCGCCACACCGACATCGATCATGGTTGGCACCGGTCGCGCAGCCGAGTTCGGCGTCCTGTTCCGCCGTGGTGATGCCTTGCAGACCTTGCGCGACGCTTCCGTAATCGCCGTCGACAAGACTGGCACGCTGACGCAAGGTAAACCCGCACTCGCGCATTTCGCAACGGTCGAGGGCTTCGACAGGGACGAGCTTCTGGCGCTTGTGGCAGCGGTGGAAGCCCGCTCCGAACACCCGATCGCCGACGCGATTGTGGAAGCCGCGAAGGCGAAGGGATTGAAGCTCGCGGACGTATCGGCTTTTGAAGCAGTCCCCGGTTTCGGCTTGAAGGCGCAGGTTTCCGGCCATGAGGTGGCCATCGGTGCCGACCGTTACATGGCGAAGCTTGGGGCTGATGTTGCTGCCTTTGCCGATGATGCGAAGCGCCTCGGCGATGAAGGACAGTCCCCGCTCTATGCGGCCATTGACGGCAAGCTGGCGGCGATCCTCACCGTCGCCGATCCGATGAAGGAAACCACGCCAGCGGCGATTGCCGCCCTTCACGAGCAGGGGCTGAAGGTCGCGATGATCACCGGCGACAATCGCCGCACGGCTGAGGCCATCGCCAAACGTCTGGGCATTGATGAAGTGGTTGCGGAAGTGCTGCCGGACGGCAAGGTCGAGGCGCTGAAACGCCTTTCGGCGGGCGGCAAGCGGATCGCCTTTGTCGGCGATGGCATCAACGACGCGCCCGCACTCGCCGCTGCCGATGTCGGTATCGCCATTGGCACCGGAACGGATATCGCGATTGAAAGTGCTGACGTGGTGCTGATGTCGGGGGATCTGCGCGGCGTGGTCAATGCCATCGCCATATCGAAGGCGACGATCCGCAATATCGGCGAGAACCTGTTCTGGGCCTTCGCCTATAACGTTGCACTGATCCCCGTCGCGGCGGGTGTTCTCTATCCCTTCACCGGCACGCTGTTGTCGCCGGTTCTGGCGGCAGGCGCCATGGCTTTCTCGAGCATTTTTGTCCTGAGCAACGCCTTGCGGCTCAAGGCCTTCAAAAGCCCGATAGAGGCGTGAACAAGAAAGGCGCGGTATTGACCGCGCCTTTGTTTTAGTGGGTGCCTACAGCCTTGCCGTATGTCCGCACAACATTGCGGACGGCTTCTACCATCAAGGCATGCGGCGTTGCTTCGACCGCTCCAGCCGCGACTGCCGGATAGAGCGTGCCGAGATATTGGCTGATCAGTGTTTCCGGTATCTTGCGGCCTTCCAGACGCTTCAAAAGCGCGTCCACGGCAGCCGTCGCCACCGGATGCGGCCAGTAATAGCGAATGCGGTCGCTATAGGAGAAATGGCGCTGCAGACGCAGTTCCTCGCCATCGCCGTGGTAATATTTTTCCCAGTTCTTCGGCTCGGCCAGAAGCAACGCTTCCATCTTGCCGCGCAGGGTTTCCTCTTCCGGCAGCTTGTCAAGGAAAGCCGCAATCTGGTCGAGGCCATAGAGCGCCTCGCGCAGCGCGAAAGTCAGGCCCGGCCCGACTTTCAAAATGGCGAAACCGTCGTGAACCAGATCGGAAAGCGCTTCCACCGGCTGATAGTCGGTCGAATGGGCTTCGAACACGAATTGCGGCATTTCGCCGAGAACGCCGCTCAGCGCCGTCGCCTTCTCGCTATTGTAGAACACGACATTCTCGTTGCCGAACTCGACACCCGGCTGCACCACGACGCCGATGGCGCGGGCAAAGGCATCGTCCAGTCCGAGTGCTGCGAAAGCCTTGCGGTGAATGGCGACGGTTTCGACCGCCGCGTCCGGCCTGGTCAGTTCCAGCTCTTCGATTTCTTCCATCGCGCCGCCGGGGATCGGCACTTCGGTGCCGATGATGTAGACCGGCAGATCGTAGCCGGCTTCACGGGCGGCAGTTTCCGAAACTTTTGCAAGCCGCGCCGCGCGCTCGGCGGTCACGGCATCGGGCAGGGCGACCGGCTCGCCCGCGCAGCCCATCGACGTGTCGAGATGGATCTTGGTAAAGCCCGCGCGCACGAAAGCGTCGATCATGACGTCCGACTTCGCAAGGGCTTCCTCGGCGGGCAGGTGCTTCCACGGGTTGGGACCAAGATGGTCGCCGCCCAGAATGAGCCGCCTGGTGTCGAAGCCGACGCGGGTGGCGATTTCTTCCACAAAACGGCGGAAGTCGGCAGGCGTCATGCCGGTATAGCCGCCATCCTGATTGACCTGATTGCAGGTGGCCTCGATCAGCACATCCGTGCCGGTCGCCACGCCTTCGAGCAGGGCTGCTTCGATCACCAGAGGATGCGCAGAGCAGATCGACGTGATGCCGCCACGAACCCCGCTGGCGTAACGTGCGGGAAGTGCGCTCAGAACTTTCGTGCTGCTCATGCTGGAACTCCGTATTTCTGAAGGAAGGCATCGATTTCAGCCATGGTCGAGGTGCCCTCCATCGGCCCCTTGACGCCAACGGCGCGCGCGCCGGTGGCATTGGCGATGACGAGAGCGTCCTTCGGTGCCATGTCGCGCAGCCAGCAGGTGACGAATGCCGCGCCAAAACTGTCGCCCGCGCCGGTCGGGTCGATTTCATCGACCTTGAACGCTGGCGCGAAAACCTCGCCGGACTGGTCGAAATAGCTGGCGCCTTCCGCGCCGCGCTTGATGACGACGGCCTTGATGCCGCGCGCCAGCAGTTCTTCCACGGCGGCCTTTTCCTCGGTCGCTCTGGTGAAGAGGAAAATTTCCGGGCCGCTCGGCATGAACAGGTCGGTATTCTCCAACGCATGGGCCAATGCCTGGCGCATTCCGGGCAATTCCAGCATTTCCTTGCGGATATTCGGGTCGAAGGACACGGTGCCGCCCTTCGCCTTGATGCGGATCGTCGCCTCGTGGATCGCCGAGACAATGCCTTCGGAGAAGAGCGCCGAACCCATGATATGCAGGTGATCGGCGGTCTCGATCAGCCTTTCGGCTTCCGGTGTCAGGCCGATGGCGCTGCATGCGCTGTGCTTGATATTGAAGATGAAATCGCGATTGCCGTCCGGGCGATAGCGCACGAAGGCGCTGCCGGTCGCCGCTGTCGGATGCACGCCGATGGCCGAAACATCCACGCCGTCTCTTTGCAGGCGCTCGACATTGAGCGCGCCGAAATCGTCATTGCCGACCGCGCTGACCATGCCGCATGGCTGGCCCATCCGGGCGGCCTGATCGATGAAGATCGCGGGCGCGCCGGAAGCGAACGGGCCGATCAATGGGATGGCGGACTTGAAACCGTTACCGGTTTCCACGGCCATGATTTCGACGACGATCTCGCCGATGGTGATGATCTTCTTCATATGGGGCACCGCGATTACGTGCGCATGGATTTCGAGCGCACGTCGAGCCAGACGGCGACCAGAATGACCACGCCCTTGACGATGAGCTGATAGAAATAGGGCACGGACAGCATGTTCATGCCGTTGTTGATGACGCCGATGATGAGCGCGCCAAGAATGGTTCCGACCATGGTGCCGACGCCGCCGGCAAGCGAGGTGCCGCCAAGCACGACCGCGGCAATGGCGTCGAGTTCGTAACCCATGCCCGCATTGGTCTGCGCCGAGGACAGGCGCGACGAAAGCAGGATGCCGCTGATCGCCGCCATGACGCCGGAAAGCATGAAGACGATGATCTTGATGCGGTCGACGCGGATACCGGAATAGATCGCTGCTTCCTTGTTGCCACCCGACAGATAGATGCGGCGACCGAAGACCGTCTTCGACAGGAGGATATAGTTGAAGATGAACAGGACGCCGACGATCCAGATGATGATCGGCAGGCCGAGCCAGCTTTCCGAACCGATGGCAAGCCATGCATCATTGTCGATGATTTCGGGCGCGCCATTGGTCGGCAGGCTGACCATGCCGCGATAGATGCCCATGGTCGCGACCGTGACGATGAAGGATGGCAGCATCAGCTTTGCCGAAAGCACACCGTTCAGCCCGCCCATGATGGCACCCGCCGCAAGGGTGAAAACGACCGTCGGCACGAAGCCGAAGCCCATGGCGAAGGCCTGTGCCGCCACCATGCCGGATACGGCGATGATCGAACCGATGGAAAGATCGATTTCACCGAGCAGGATCACATAGGTCATGCCATAGGCGGCGACGGCGATCACCGCCACCTGCTGCATGATGTTCATGAAATTGTTAAAGGCGAGAAAGCGCGGATTGAGCACCGCGAAGACCACGCAGAGCACGGCCAGCGAGATGATGATGCCGCCATATTGGCGCACCAGCGGGGAGCTGAAAAGCGAACGGCGGACTTCGGCGTCCACGGCTTTCTTCTGAATATCTGCGTTGCTCATTGATGCATTCCTGCTGCGTAGCTCATGACGGTTTCCGGCGTAAGGCCATCGGCATCGACGATGGCGGCGACATGCCTGTTGTGCATGACGGCCACGCGGTCGCTGAGGCCCAGCACTTCCGGCAGTTCGGAGGAAACCATCAGGATCGCCGCGCCATTGGCGGCAAGTTCACGGATGATGCGGTAGATTTCGAATTTCGCGCCGACATCGACGCCGCGTGTCGGCTCATCGAGAATGAGAATGCGCGGCTTTGTCTGGAGCCATTTTGCCAGCACGATCTTCTGCTGGTTGCCGCCGCTGAGCGATCCGGCAACCGTATCCAGCGAAGCTGTCTTGATGGCAAGCCGCAGCACTTCCGCCCTGGCGGCAGAACGCTCCGCACTGGAACGCATGAGCCCGAGCGGGCCTGCCAGCTGGCCGAGCCCGACCATGTTGATGTTGCGTTCCACGCTGTGCGGAAGAACGAGGCCTTCTTCCTTGCGGTTTTCGGTCACGAAAGCAATGCCGTTGCGAATGGCGTCGGAAGGCGAGGAGAGGGCAACAGGCTTTCCGTCGAGGCGGATTTCACCCGTTGGCCGCAGCATCCCGAACAGCGCCTTCATGACGTCGGAACGGCCGGAGCCGACCAGTCCGAAAAGGCCCAGAACCTCACCGGGCTTCACACCGATGGAAACATCGTGAAACTTGCCCGCGACCGAAAGGTTCTTCGTTTCTAGGATGGGCGCCACGCTCGCCGATGGTCTTGGCGCGACGCGCGGCGGATAGATGTCGTTCATCTCACGGCCGACCATGAGGGCGATCAGCCGCTCGATGGTGGTCTCGCTCTTTTCGGTGGTCGTGACATATTCGCCGTCGCGCACGACCGTAATATCGTCGGAAAGCCGCATGATTTCTTCCATGCGGTGCGAGATGTAGATGACGGCGGTGCCGCGTGCTTTCAGGCGCTCGATGATCGAGAACAGGATTTCCGCTTCGCTGTCGGAAAGCGACGAGGTCGGCTCGTCCAGAATGACGACGTCTGCGGGCTGGCTGAGGCCCTTGGCGATTTCAACGAGCTGGCGCTGGGCAATCGACAGGTCGCCGACCTTCGCGCGCGCATCGACCGGCAGGCCAAGCTCATGGATAAGCTTTTCGGCGGCGGCGTTCAGCTCGCGCTCCCGGATGAAGCCGAAGCGGCTTGGCTCGTGATTGGCGAAGATGTTTTCGGCGACGCTGAGATTGCGCGACAGGCTCAGTTCCTGAAAGACGATGGCAATGCCGTTTGCGCGGGCATCGCGCGGGTCTTTCGGCGCATAAGACGCGCCTTTGAGCTGTATCGTTCCTGAAGTCGGCTTGAACACGCCGGCGAGGATCTTCATCAGCGTGGATTTGCCGGCGCCGTTCTCACCGAGCAACGTATGGACGCGGCCGCGACGAACGGTCAGGTTCATACGCTTCAGCGCGACCACCGGGCCGAAGGATTTTGCCACATCGCGAATCTCGAGAACGGTGTCCGAAACGGCTTTTCGTTCGGATTTGGCGGCTGTCACAGTATCTGTCACTCTTGGGGCCTCCATTCTCCGTTGTCAGTCTATCGGCGGAACTTCGCTCGAACGAAATCCGCGATCAAAAGGGATGCGGCGGCGGCAGGCGCGTGGTGTTCGCCGGGCCGCCGCACGCAGAATGGAAACAGCGACTGGGAGGAGCGTCGCTGTTTCACGCGGTGTTACTTGGTTTCGCCGTCCTTGGTGACGACACCCGGAACGATCGGCTGCTTGGCCGGAACTTCCTCACCCTTGATGACCTTGGCAGCGGTTTCAACCGCAACCTTGCCCATCTGGTCGGGATACTGGGCAATGACGCCAACCATGACCGGGTCGTTCTTCACGGCGTTGCGGGCTTCTTCCATGCCGTCGAAACCGATGACCTTGACCTGGCTTTCAAGCTTGGCCGACTTCACCGCCGAGGCAGCGGCCAGTGCGGCGTCGTCGCCGAAGCCGAAGATGCCGACGATATCCGGGTTGGCCTGCAGGATGTTCTGAGCAGCCGAAAGGGCTTCCGGACGGGTGATGCCCGGCTGGATCGCAACGATCTTGATGTCCGGATATTTGGCGATGCCCTTCTTGAAGCCTTCGATGCGATCGACGACCGACTGGACCGTCGGGTAATCGATAACGGCGACATTGCCCTTTTCACCGATGGACTTCGCCATCAGTTCGGCGGCCTTCTCGCCGCCTGCGAAATTGTCCGTGCCGACGAAGGAGGTCACATCGACATTGTTGGCCGGAACATCGACGGTAATGACCTTGATTCCTGCCTTCTGGGCCTTGTTGATGGCCGAGCGAACGCCCTTGCTGTCAACCGGCGAGATGACGATGACGTCGACGCCCTTGGTGATGAAATCTTCCACATCGGCGAGCTGCTTGCTCAGGTCCTGATTGGCGATGGCGATTTCCAGCGGCACATTCTCTGCCTGCGCTTCCTTCTTCATCGCGTCTGCGAGCGAGATGTAGAACGGATGCTGCTGGGTGAGAAGCGATGCGCCGATGCCTTCGGCAGATGCAGCGCCTGCCATCATGGCCAGGGCTACGCCGGAAAAGAGAATACGGCTGAGCGATTTGCGAAACATGATTTCCTCCGAATGACCGGCGCTCGCCGGGGCGTCCTTCTGTAGGGACATGAACAAGGGTTTTTCCTGCAGGTTCATCAGTTGTCGCCAACTTCAAACCTCCCGAAGGGCAGGGCCTCCAGCTCAAGAAGAGCTTCCCTAGACATGATAGAGCTTGTTCAACGTGTCAATATAAAATTTTTCACGTGTAAAAATTATAACGATTGAATTTGAACGTCATCAGCGCGGATGAGCCGCCGCAAGAACAGGAAAGCGTGGATCGCCGAAGGACCGCCCGCCGAAATTTGTTGCGTCTCAACGGAAAAAAATTTACGCATGAAAACAAATTGGATGGCGCCGTAAAATCGCTATGATACCCCGAGGGGAAAAGCAGGGCATGACCGAACAGAAGATCAGGACGATGGAAGAGTTCGCAGCCGCAAGCGGATTGTCCCGTCCCACGGTCTCGAAATATTTCGACAATCCAGAAAGCGTAAAGCCCTCGACGCGCCTTCGTATCGAAAAGGCGCTGAAGGATTACAACTATCAGCCCAACATCTTCGCGGTCAGCCTCAACCGCAAGAAGCCCAAGAATATCGGCGTCATCGTCCCCCATATTTCCGATCCGTTCTATGCGGAAATCATCCGCCAGATCGAAATGCGCTGCCTGGCGGAAGGCTACTGGCCGATCGTTCTGTCGTCGCATGGCGAGAGGAAACTCGAGGCGCGGGCGATGCGCACGCTCATGTCTCTCAAGATCGCGGGCGTTCTGATGGCTCCGCTCGGTTTCGAGACGGATGCGAAGCTGCTTTCCAGCCTGTCGGATTCGACGCCTGCGGTTTTCCTCGACAGCCGTATCGGCGACGATCAACCCTTTGTCGGCACCGATAATCGCCAGAGCATCGGCAACATTACCGAATATCTCTACCGAACGGGCGAACATCCCTGCTTCCTCGAAATGCCGGCGGTAAACCAGAACGCGCTGGAACGGCGTTCGGCCTATATCGAAACCATGGAGAGGCTGGGCGTTGAGCCGATCGTGCTTCCCATCACGGCCAAGAACTGGAATTTCGAGGAACTGGGCTATCAGGAAGCAGGCCGGATTCTGGATCGCGGCGGGTTTCCGACGCGAACCGTTTTATGCGCCAATGATCGCCTGGCCTTTGGCGTCATTTCCGCAGCATTCGAACGGCGGCGACATGTCGGGCGCGAAGAAGGCTGCGATCTTCGGGTCGCCGGTCACGACGACCATCCTCTCAGCCGCTTCACCTGTCCGCCGCTGACGACGGTCGCGCAGGACTACCGGCAAATCGCGCAACTGGGTCTCGACATGCTTTTCTCGCGGATCAATGCGCAGGAAAGCGGGGCGGCAGTCGAGAAGGAAATCCGGCGTCTGGACAGCCATCTCATCATGCGCGGCTCTGCCTGATATCCCGAAAAAGCCGCGTAAAAGACACAGGTCGCACATTTTCGCCATTCCTTCGCCACAATTGTCGAGCGAAAAAATGCATGTTTGTGTGCAGTTTTGCGCCTTTTGAGTGCGCAAACCCCCTTTGCCGCCACTTTGCCTTAATCACGGGCGGCGCTCATTTGTCCTGATCGCGCCTCCTAATCGGACAATAGAAAGATACACCTGCCGCTCTGGATTTTTTCCATGTTCGCCTATGTGGATAGGCACGCAGTAGGGAGTTGTCCGGCAGACCGAATGCTGCGAGACTTGCAACCATATCTGGCCATATCAGGAATGCCTCGAAATTGGTGAGCGGTTGGTCCGCACGGTTTTCCCGCATCGGCGACGGAACGCCGATTGTACTGGAAGGGGGTAACATCTTGCTTATCTGGTTAACTTCTCTCGTACTTCTTTTGATCGGGTTTTCGCTCGGAGCAGGCGGCATCTGGCTCGCCCTGCTGGGCGGCAGCTGGTATTATATACTTTCGGCGATCGGCTTTCTGCTGACCGCCGTTCTGCTTTCGCGGCGTAGCGGCGCCGCACTATGGGTTTACGCTCTCGTCATTCTCGGATCGCTTGGCTGGGCCGTTTATGAAGTCGGCTTCGACTGGTGGCAGCTCGGCGCACGCGGCGGCGTCATCGTGCTGCTTGGATTCTGGCTGCTGACGCCATGGATCAGGAGGCCACTGAACAAGGGGGCAGGCGACAGCGGCCTGCCGCTGGCCGTGGCATCGGTGATCGCAATCCTGGTTGCCGGTTATGCGATAACGCAGGACACCTACAATATCGCAGGCGACCTGCCGACGGAAAAAGTGGCTGCGACGCCCGATCTCGGCGGCAACGTGCCCGATGGCGAATGGCATCAATACGGTCGAACGCCTTACGGCCAGCGCTATTCGCCGCTGACGCAGGTAACGCCGGAGAACGTCGCCAAACTCCAGGTTGCCTGGCAGTACCAGACCGGCGACGTGAAGCAGCCGCAGGACGTGGGCGAAACGACCTATCAGGTCACGCCGCTCAAGATTGGCGATTCGCTCTATCTGTGCACCCCGCATAACTGGGCGATTGCGCTGGATGCGGCGACCGGCAAGGAAAAGTGGAAGTTCGACCCGAAGGTCGGCTTCAATACGGACCGCCAGCACCAGACCTGCCGCGGCGTCAGCTACTGGAAGGATGCAACGGCAACGGCAGGCGCGAAATGCGCCGAGCGGGTCTATCTGCCGACGTCCGATGCAAGGTTGATTGCGCTGGATACGGCAACCGGGGAAATCTGCACGGATTTCGCCAATGGCGGGACGCTCGATCTCAGCCATGGCATGAAATATAATCCGGCAGGCTATTATTACTCCACCTCGCCCCCGGTCGTTGTCGGGGACAAGATCATCGTCGGCGGCGCCGTCAATGACAATTACTCGACGCAGGAACAGTCGGGCGTCATTCGCGCCTTCGATATCCGCACCGGGCAGCTGTTGTGGAATTGGGATTCCGGCAATCCGGATGTGACCACGCCGCTCCCCGAAGGCGAGCACTATACGACGAACTCGCCGAACAGCTGGTCCGTTTCGAGTGTGGATGAAAAGCTCGGACTGGTCTTTGTGCCGCTCGGCAATAAGGTGCCGGACCAGCTTGGCATGGACCG
Source organism: Brucella ciceri (assembly GCF_041930145.1). Taxonomy (NCBI): domain Bacteria; kingdom Pseudomonadati; phylum Pseudomonadota; class Alphaproteobacteria; order Hyphomicrobiales; family Brucellaceae; genus Brucella; species Brucella ciceri. The sequence continues at coordinate 163,381 of NZ_JBHEEV010000003.1, forward strand.
CAGCGAGAATGTGGAGAAATATTCCTCCTCCATCGTTGCGCTCGACGTGAACACCGGACAGGTTCGCTGGGTGCGCCAGACGGTCCACCATGATCTGTGGGACATGGACGTTCCGGCCCAGCCGGTCCTGCTGGATATCAACGGTGTCCCGGCGCTGGTCGGCCCGACCAAGCAGGGCGATCTCTATGTCCTCGATCGGCGCACCGGCGAACCGATCATTCCGGTCAGGGAAATCCCGGCGCCGACAGGCGCTATACCGGAAGACCATACGGCTCCCACGCAGCCGATCTCCGATCTGACTTTCAGCCCGCCGCCCTTGCGCGAAAGCGACATGTGGGGCGTGACGATGTTCGATCAGCTCGCCTGCCGCATCAAGTTCCACCAGTTGTTTTACGAAGGCCGCTACACGCCGCCTTCATTGCGGGGAACGATTGTCTATCCCGGCAATTTCGGCGTGTTCAACTGGGGTAGCGTGGCGGTCGATCCGGTCCGGCAGGTGATGTTCGGCATGCCGACCTATCTCGCCTTCACCTCCCGTTTGGTTCCACGCGCCGATATTCCGCCGAAAGGACAGGATGAAAAGGGAAGCGAGCAGGGCCTGAACCGCAATGATGGCGCGCCCTATGGCGTGTTCATGGGGCCGTTCCTCGGTCCGCTCGGCATTCCCTGCCAGACGCCGCCATGGGGCTATGTCGCCGGGGTGGACCTGCGCACCGGCAAGATTGCCTACAAGCATCGCAACGGGACGATCCGCGACATGTCGCCGGTTCCGCTTCCGTTGAAGGTAGGCGTCCCGGGTATCGGCGGCCCGATGATCACCGCGGGCGGCGTCGTCTTCCTGGGCGCGGCGGTGGACGACTATCTGCGCGCCTATGACCTGACTTCCGGCAAGCAGCTCTGGGAGGCCCGCCTTCCGGCTGGCGGCCAGTCGACCCCGATGACCTATACGGTCGGCGACCAGCAGTTCGTCCTGATGGTGGCGGGCGGGCATGGTTCGGTCGGGACCAAACCGGGCGATTATGTAATCGCCTATACGCTGCCGAAGAGCTGAGGCAGCGATATGAATGAAAAACGCCGGGAGCAATTCCGGCGTTTTCATTTGACGGTCTCAGATCTTGCCGTGCAGCAATTCGCCTTTGCGCGGAGCCGGACGTTTGCGGCCCTCGGCACTGTTTTCGGCAAGCTGGTGGATGATCGGGCAATCGGGACGGTTGTCGCCGTGGCAGTTCTTGGCGAGGTAGCGCAGCGTATCGGCCATTTCCTGCAACTGGCGCATCTTGGCTTCCAGCTCCTCGACATGCCCAAGCGCCACCTTCTTCACGTCAGCCGATGCGCGGTTGCGGTCACGCCAGAGCGCCAGCAGTTCCTTGATCTGCTCAACCTGAAAACCGAGATCGCGGCTGCGGCGGATGAAGCGCAGGGTTTCGACATCTTTCTGCGTATAGACGCGGTAACCCGAACCGGTCCTCTCGGCGGCTTCGATGAGCCCGATTGTTTCATAATGGCGGATCATCTTCGCCGATATGCCAGATGCTGCAGCTGCCTGCCCGATGTTCATCCCGTTCCTCGCTGGCTGGTTCCAGCCAAGGATATAGGAATGCAGAGGCATCTTTCAAAGAGCGGTTCCGGTTCGTCCGGTACGTTTCAGGAGATAATGCTCAATTGCCTGAAACCCATCGAAGATGAGTATGGCAAGTGCGGCCACGACGAGCCCGCCCTGCAAAACGAAGGCGAGATTGTTGGAAATCAGCCCGGCAATGATGACTTCGCCAAGGGTTCTGGCAGCGACCGTGGACCCGATGGTGGCAGTCGCAAGGCTGATCACGGCGGAAAGCCTGATGCCCGCCAGAATGACCGGCATGGCCAGCGGAACCTCGATTTTCACTAGCCTTTGGGCGCTGGTCATCCCCATGCCGCGCGCGGCTTCGACAACCGGCGATGGCAAGGTGGTCAGCCCTGTCAGCGTGTTTTCAAAGATCGGAAGCAGGCCATAGAGGAAGAGGGCGATCAGGGTCGGCTTGTCCCCGAAACCGAAGATGGGAACGGCCAGCGCCAGCACCGCGACCGGAGGAAAAGTCTGCCCTATGTTCACGAGGCTGCGTGAAAGCGGCAGAAACTCCGCGCCGTGCTTTCTGGTCACGAAGATCGCCAACGAGACGGCCACGAGTGTCGCGGCCAGTGTTGCGAGCGCCACGAGGCCCAGATGCTGCAAGGTCAATGTCACGAAGCTGGCGCGATCATAGATGGCTGGCACGCCTTCATCGACGAGCGGGCGAAACAGCGGCTCGAACAGCCGGGGCCGCGCCAGGAACAGGAGCAGGATGCCCAGAAGCATGAGGCGCGGGACAATGGACACGAGCAATCTCATGCCGGACGCTCTGCCTGATGCAGAAGCCTGTCGAGCGTGACCCGGCCGAGAGGGCGTCCTTCCGCGTCGAGAACGGGAAGCGCCTTGCGCCCGGACCACAGGAGTGCGGCAAGCGCATCGCGTTGCGATGCCGTTACCGGCAGGGTTTCACCGCTCGCATCACCCGGCTGGAGCACGGTTTTCAGGTCCATCAGCGAAAGGAGACGGAAGGGCCGTTCGCCCGTACCGACAAGACGCTCGACGAAATCGGTTGCCGGACGAGCAAGGATTTCCGCCGGTGGACCATATTGCAGCAGTTTTCCATCATCCATGACGGCGATCCGGTCGCCCAGCGAGATCGCTTCCTCCATGTCGTGCGTGACAAGGATTATGGTCGTGCCGAGCCGCTTCTGGATCGCCTTCAGGTCTTCCTGCGCCTTGGCCCGGATAACCGGATCGAGTGCCCCGAAGGGCTCGTCCATGAGAAGAATGTTCGGCCCGGCGGCAAGCGCTCGCGCCACGCCGACGCGCTGCTGCTGCCCTCCGGAAAGTTCGTGCGGATAGCGGTCGCGATAGTCGGCAGCCTCGAGCTGGAAGAGGTCCAGCAATTCATCGACGCGTCTGTCGATGCGCGGTTTATCCCATCCGAGCAGCAGCGGAACTGTTGCAATATTCTCCGCCACGGTGCGGTGCGGAAAAAGCCCGTTCTGCTGGATGACATAGCCGATCCGCCGCCGCAGGACATGGCCGGGTTCATCCATGATGCTGCGCCCATCGATGCGGATTTCTCCATCGGTCGGCTCGACCAGACGATTGACCATCCGCAGCAGGGTGGTTTTGCCCGATCCCGACGTCCCGACAATGGCGGCGATGCTGTGCGGCTCGATGGTGAAGCACACGGCGTCGACCGCTGCGCGCCCGTTATAGCGCTTCGTGATATGGTCGAACTCGATCATAGGGAGCTGCCTTTCTCCGTGATTTCTATCGCGGCATCGAGGATGACGGCGGCTGCAAAGGCGAGAAGAACGGTCGGCAGGGCGCCCAACAGGACGAGGTCCATCGCCGTCTGGCCGATCCCCTGAAAGACGAAAGTTCCGAAGCCGCCGCCGCCGATCAGCGCCGCGATGGTCGTCAGGCCGATATTCTGCACCATGACGATGCGTATGCCGGTGAGGATAACGGGAAATGCCAGCGGAAACTCGGTCTTGAAGAGGCGTTGCAGGCGGGTCATGCCCATGCCGCGCGCGGCATCCGTCACCGGCTCCGGCACCTGCGCCAGCCCTGCCACGGTGTTGGCCACGATTGGCAGCAGCGAATAGAGAAAAAGCGCGACGAATGCCGGTGCCGCGCCGATGCCACGAATGCCGAGGGCGCCGACCCATGGAAACTGGGTGGCGACCCAGCTCAGCGGCGCAATCAGGATGCCGAACAGCGCCATCGACGGAATGGTCTGCACGATATTGAGGCTGTTCAGAACGAAAGCGCGCAGTTTGGGCACGCGATGGCAGACAAGTCCGAGCGGAATGCCCACCACCGTGGCCGCGAGGAGCGAGCCCAGTGCCAGCGCTATGTGCCGTTGTGCTTCATTCCAGAAGCTGTCCGCCCGGCCTTGATATTCCTTCATGAAGGAGATGCTGTCCCACAGGCCCGACGAAAGCAGAAGCGCCAGAAGCAGACCTGCAACGACCAGCAGTCCCACACGCAGGAACGGACCGGCCCGCAGCCGCACCAGCCCATCGGCGACATAAAGGGCGCTGGCAAAAAACAATAGCCAGAAGCCGGAAGCCGGAGAAACGCGTGCGTAATTGTTTCCTTCGGGCGAGAGATATGTCGCGGTGAGCCCGATCGCCGCCAGCACAGTCGCAAGACAGAACAGAGCCGCCACGAGCCGCAGCCAATTGTTGCTGCGAACAAGCCCGATCAGCAGCCCTCCCGCCACGATAGCGGCAAGCGCCAGCGCCAGTTCGGTCGGCAGGGCGTCGAAAACATGGCGCGGCTCACCGTGAACGATGCGGTTTGCCCGAAAGTTCGCAAAAGGCAGGAGCAAACCCGACAAGCCGATTGCCGCAATGACCAGTCCGAGCTTGTCGATATGGGCAAGCAAGCCCTTCGTGCCATTTGCCCGGATCGTCTCATTTGCTGCACTCATGCCCGGCAAATACCCGCGCCTATTTCAGAAAACCGTTGGTCTTGAGAAACTCCTCAGCGACCGCCTTTGCCGGTTCACCTCCGAGCTGCACACGGCCGTTGAGTTCCTGAAGGGTCGTGAGATCGAGCTTTGCGAAAACCGGCTTCAGCAGCTCCTCGATTTTCGGGTTTTTCTTCAAAACCTCTTCCCGGATGATCGGGGCGGGCTGATAGACCGGCTGCACATGCTTGTCGTCCTCGAGCACGACAAGCCCGGAAGGCGCGATGCCGCCATCGGTGCCGTAGACCATGGCCGCATTGGCGCCGTTGGTCTGGTTGGCGGCGGCGGCGATGGTCGCGGCCGTGTCGCCGCCTGAAAGCGTGATCAGCTGGTCGGGTTTCAGGGTGAAGCTGTAGGCGGTCTGGAAGGCTGGCAGGGCGGCCGCCGAATTCACGAATTCCGACGATGCGGCCAGAATGACCTTTCCGCCGCCTGAAATGTATTTTCCGAATTCGCTCAAATTCGTAAGCTTGTTTTCGTCGGCGACGTCCTTGCGCACCGCAATGCCCCAGGTGTTGTTTGCCGGCGAGGGGGCGAGCCAGACGATCTTGTTGGCATCGTAGTCGAGCTTTTTCGCAGTCTCGAACGCCTTGGCGGCATCTTTCCACAGCGGGTCGTCCGCCTTGTTGAAGAAGAAGGCCGCATTGCCGGTATATTCGGGATAAATGTCGATTTCGCCTGCGGTGATCGCCTTGCGCACCACGGGCGTGGCGCCAAGCTGGATGCGATCCGTGGTCTGGATGCCGTTTGCGTTGAGAACGGCCAGAATGATGTTGCCGAGAACGCCGCCTTCCGTGTCGATCTTGGAAGAGACGACCACTTGTGCATGCGCGACGCTGGAAAACTGGATTGCGCCCGCAAGGAGGGCAAGTGCGACGGCACTTCCCTTGAATAGATTTCCGTACGACATGCTTTTCATCCCATCGCGCTGGTTTTTCCTCGTGAAGGTAAACTATAGCGCGAGCGGGAAAAGGAAACCGTCGTTCGACACCCCTCCTGACAGCGGGCTGGCAGGAGGGGTGATGTCAGGGGGCTCGATCAGCCGATGAAATCGCTTTGCGTGCCGTGTGCTTCGATGGCCTGTGCAAGGCGCTGCAGCGCGTGGACATAGGCTGCCGAGCGGACCGTCACATTATGCTGCTTGGCATGGTTCCAGATGGCGCGGCCTTCGCGTTCCATGATGGTTTTCAGGCGCTCATGGATTTCTTCGAGCGTCCAGTAATAGCCCTGGCGGTTCTGCACCCATTCGAAATAGGAAACCGTCACGCCACCGGCATTGGCGAGAATATCCGGCAGAACGACGACGCCGTTTTCTCCCAGTATCCTGTCGGCTTCCGGCGTCACCGGGCCATTGGCGAGCTCGACGATCAGCCTGGCCTTGATGGATGCCGCATTGTCCGCATGGATCATGTTTTCCATGGCGCTCGGCACCAGAACATCACATTCGGCTGCAAGCAGCTCATCGGCGGAGATGGCTTCGTGGCCATTCTTGCCGGCGGTGGAAACGACCGACTTGCCCTGTTCCTTGGCCTGCATCAGCAGGTCGAGATCAAGGCCGCCGGCGCAGTAGACGGCGCCGGACGAATCCGAAACGGCGACGATCTTGTGCCCGTCGCCGGCCATCAGCTTGGCGATGAACTGTCCGGCATTGCCGAAACCCTGAACCGTGACGCGAAGCTGCGAAGCAAGGCCCAGATCCTGCGCCAGATGGCGCACGAGATAGAAGCCGCCGCGCGCCGTCGCATCGTTGCGGCCGAGCGAACCGCCGAGCGCCAGCGGCTTGCCGGTGATGACGGCAGGCGAGGACTGTCCGACGATCTGGGAATATTCGTCGGCCATCCAGCCCATGATCATGGAATTGGTGTAGACGTCGGGTGCGGGAATATCGCGGTCCGGGCCGATGATGCCGGAGAAAGCCTGGATATAGGCGCGCGAAAGGCGCTCAAGCTCAGCCTTAGAAAGCTGGCGCGGATCGACCTGGATGGCACCCTTGCCGCCGCCATAGGGAAGGTTCATGACCGCGCATTTGAACGTCATCCAGAAGGCCAGCGTCTCGACTTCTTCGGCGGTCGATTCCGGATGGTAGCGAATGCCGCCCTTGGTCGGTCCGCGCGTGTCGTCGTAGCGGCAGCGCCACGCAAGAAAGGATTTGCGCGAGCCATCGTCCATGCGAATCATCAGTCGCACTTTCATGGTCTCACGTGCATATTTCAGCTTCTCGATGACATCCGCATCGATGTTGATGTGGCTTGCCGCCTCGTCCAGACGAACGAGTGCGCTTTCGAGTAGATTCTCCTTAGTCACGGAATCACCTTTCTTGCGTTTCTTTTATTTTGGACGCGATTTTACGAAAGAATGCGTAGACCTTTGCGCAACAAAAGAAAAGGAAAAAGGACAATAATGTTGTCCTATTTTACAGGGGCCATTTTTGAAACTGCTTTACCGTTCCGCTGCAGGCGCAGGCAGGCTCGCCGGCGTCGGACGGGATGTCGCGAAATGGTGGCCATGTCGTATTTGTGGCGTCTTTTGACGCAAGCCTGCTGTCGGGTTTGAAACGGAAACAATAGAAATATCATCAAAGGCTTCGCATGTGCCGGAAGGGCGCTTGCGGTCGCGAAACTGGTGGTTGTCTATGTCCCGTTTTTCTGCAGCTTCGATTATTAAAAATGCGCTGTCCGGCAACAAGAACTGGAAGCCGCAATGGCCCAATGCCGAACCCAAGGCCGAATATGACGTAATCATCGTCGGCGCGGGCGGGCATGGCCTGGGTGCCGCCTATTATCTGGCCAAGGAGCACGGCATCACCAATGTCGCCGTCATCGAAAAGGGCTGGCTCGGCGGCGGCAATACGGGCCGCAACACCACCATCATCCGCTCCAACTATCTCTATGACGAGAGCGCGCATCTCTACGAACATGCGATGAAGCTGTGGGAGGGGCTGAGCCAGGACCTCAACTACAACGTCATGTTCTCGCAGCGCGGCGTCATGATGCTGGCGCATACGGTGCATGACGTGCAGAGCTTCAAGCGTCATATCCATGCCAACCGCCTCAACGGCATCGACAATGAATGGCTGACCAAGGAGCAGGCGAAGGAATATTGCCCGCCGCTCGATATTTCCCCCACTGCGCGTTATCCGGTTGTGGGCGCCACCTTGCAGCGGCGCGGCGGCGTGGCCCGCCATGATGCGGTCGCCTGGGGCTATGCGCGCGGCGCGACCGAGCGCGGCGTCGATATCATCCAGAATTGCCCGGTCACGGCTATCCGCCGCGATGCTTCGGGCCGCGTCACCGGCGTCGATACGCCACGCGGTTTCATCAAGGCGAAGAAGGTGGCGGTTTCTGCTGCGGGCAGCACGTCGATTGTCATGGACACGGCAGGCGTTCGCATGCCGCTTGAAAGCTTCCCGCTGCAGGCGCTGGTGTCCGAGCCGGTCAAGCCGATCTTCCCCTGCGTGGTCATGTCCAACACGGTCCACGCCTATATCAGCCAGTCAGACAAGGGCGAACTGGTGATCGGTTCCGGCACCGACCAGTATGTGTCCTACAGCCAGCGCGGCGGCCTGCCGCTGATCGAGCATACGCTTGCGGCCATCTGCGAAGTCTTCCCGATCTTCACCCGCATGCGGATGCTGCGCAAATGGGGCGGTATCGTCGACGTCACGCCGGATCGCTCCCCGATCATCGGCAAGACGCCGGTGCCGGGGCTTTATGTCAATTGCGGCTGGGGCACGGGCGGCTTCAAGGCGACGCCGGGTTCGGCGCATGTCTTCGCGCATACGATTGCCCGCGATGAGCCGCACTGGATCAACGCACCCTTCACGCTTGAACGCTTCACCACCGGTCGCCTGATCGACGAAGCGGCTGCCGCCGCCGTCGCGCACTAAGGGAGGTATGATATGCTTTTAATCCGTTGCCCTTATTGCGAGATGGAACGTCCGGAACTGGAATTTGCCTATGCAGGCGAAGCGCATATTGCGCGCCCTGCCGACCCATCGACGCTTTCCGACGACGAATGGCGCGATTTCCTGTTCACGCGCTCCAATCCGCGCGGCACCCATTTTGAACGCTGGCGGCATATCAATGGCTGCGGCCGCTTCTTCAATGCGGTGCGCGACACGGTGAGCGACAAGTTCGCGATGACCTACAAGGCCGGTGAACCCCGTCCTGCTTTGGCAGAAACTCCGGCTGCGGAGACGAAATAATGACCGATATGCGCATTCATAACAAAGGCCGCGTCAACAAGGCCAAGTCCGTGCGGTTCACCTTCAACGGCAAGTCCTATTCCGGCTTCGAGGGCGATACGCTGGCTTCCGCCATGCTTAGCCATGGCGAGCATCTGGCCGGTCGTTCGTTCAAATATCACCGCCCGCGCGGCATTCTTTCCGCCGGTTCCGAAGAGCCGAATGCGCTGATGGGCGTTTCACGCGGACCGGGCCGTTTCGAGCCGAACACCCGCGCAACGGTGCTGGAACTCTATGACGGCCTCAAGGCCGAAACCCAGAACCACTGGCCGTCGCTGAAGCACGATGTCGGCGCGATCAACGACGCCTTCTACATGTTCTTCTCGGCAGGCTTTTACTACAAGACCTTCATGTGGCCGAAGAGCTTCTGGAACAAGGTCTATGAGCCATTCATCCGTGGCGCGGCCGGTCTTGGCAAATCGCCTTCCGAGCCCGATCCCGACACCTATGCCAGCCGCTATGCCTTCTGCGATGTGCTGATCGCCGGTGGCGGGCCTGCCGGTCTTGCCGCCGCGCTGGAGGCCGCGAAAAGCGGTGCGAAGGTAATCATCTGCGACGAGCAGGCGGAATTTGGCGGCTCGCTTCTGTCCGAGCCGGAGCCGGTCATCAATGGCCGTGCAAGCTGGGACTGGCTCAGCGAAACCATTGCCGCGCTCAAGGCCAATCCGAATGTCACGCTTCTGCCGCGCACCACGGCCATCGGCTATTACCACCAGAACATGGTCGGCCTTTGCGAGCGCCTGACCGATCATCAGGCCAGACCCGCCTCCAATGCGCCGCGTGAACGCATGTGGCGGGTGCGCGCAAAGCAGGTCGTGCTGGCGCAGGGTTCCATCGAAAAGCCGCTGGTCTTTGCTGGCAACGACCGTCCGGGCGTGATGCTGGCATCCGCCGCACGCACCTATCTCAACCGCTATGGCGTCAAGGTCGGCAATCAGGCCGTCGTCGTCACCTCGCATGACAGCGCATGGCTTGCGGCCTTCGATCTCGCGGTCGCAGGCGTCAAGGTTCCGGCCATCATCGATGTGCGTTCAAGCGTTGCCGACAGCCTCGTCAACCGCGCGAAGATGCTCGGCATCGAGACGCTGACCGGCTGGACGGTGACGGATACGGGCGGACGCCACCGCGTGTCGTCCGTGCGGGTCAATCCGGTTTCCAATGGCTCTGTCGGCGCTGCCCGCACGATTGCCTGCGACGTGCTGCTGATGTCCGGCGGCTGGAATCCGAGCGTGCACCTGTTCTCGCACACGAAAGGCTCGCTGGTCTGGGACGACGCACGGCAGATCTATCTGCCGGGCAAGCCGACCGAGGAAAGCCGCTGTGCCGGTGCGGGCAATGGCAATTTCGATTTGGCTGCCGCATTGCGTGAGGGTGCGGAAGCGGGTGCCGCGGCAGCCAGTGATGCCGGGCACAAGGCCAAGCCATCAGACTATGCTGTGGCCGGTGATTTCATCTGCGACGGCGTAAGCTGTCGCGAACTGCCGACCGATCGCGATCCGGGCAAGGCCAAGGCTTTCATCGATTTCCAGAACGATGTGACCGCCAAGGATATTCGTCTGGCCGTGCGCGAGGGCTTCCACTCCATCGAGCACGTCAAGCGCTATACCACCAACGGCATGGCGACCGATCAGGGCAAGACGTCCAACATCAACGGTCTGGCCGTTGCAGCCGATGCGCTCAAGCGCCCGACGCCGCAGGTGGGTCTCACCACCTTCCGCCCGCCCTATACGCCGACGACCTTCGGCGCCTTCTGCGGCTACAACCGTGGGCCGCTGTTCGACGTGACGCGCAAGACGCCAATCGATAGCTGGGCCGAACAGCATGGCGCGGCTTTCGAGCCGGTGTCGCTGTGGCGGCGCGCATGGTACTTCCCGAAAACCGGCGAAGACATGCATCAGGCCGTGGCGCGTGAATGCAAGGCGACCCGCCAGTCGCTCGGCATGTTCGATGCCTCCACGCTCGGCAAGATCGAAGTTGTCGGCCCGGATGCAGCCGAATTCATGAACCGCATGTACACCAATCCATGGACGAAGCTTGGCGTCGGGCGCTGCCGCTATGGCCTGCTGCTCGGCGAAGACGGCTTCATCCGCGATGACGGTGTCGTCGGTCGCCTGACGCAGGATCGCTTCCATGTGACCACCACGACCGGCGGTGCCGCGCGTGTTCTCAACATGATGGAAGACTATCTCCAGACCGAATGGCCGGAGCTGAAAGTCTCATTGACCTCGACCACCGAGCAATGGGCCGTGGTCGCGATCAATGGCCCCAATGCGCGCAAGCTCATCGAGCCGATGGTTGAAGGGCTGGATATTTCCGACGAAGCCTTTCCGCATATGTCGGTTGCGGAATGCAAATTCCTCGGCGTGCCTGCGCGTCTGTTCCGCATGAGCTTCACCGGCGAACTGGGCTATGAAATCAACGTGCCTGCGCGCTATGGCCTGTCACTGTGGAAGGCGCTTTATGAGGCCGGCCAGCAATATGACATCACGCCTTACGGCACCGAAACCATGCACGTCCTGCGCGCCGAAAAGGGCTATATCATTGTCGGTCAGGACACGGATGGCACCGTGACGCCGGACGATGCAAGCCTTGGCTGGGCCGTCGGCAAGCAGAAGCCGGATTTCGTCGGCAAGCGTTCGCTCACCCGTCCGGACATGCTGAAATCGGATCGCAAGCATCTCGTGGGGCTGCTCACCAATGATCCGAAGCTGGTGCTGGAAGAAGGCGCGCAGATTGTCGCCGACCCAAAACAGCCGTTGCCGATGACCATGCTTGGCCATGTCACCTCGTCCTATTGGAGCGAGACGCTCGGGCGGTCCATCGCCATGGCGTTGGTGTCGGGCGGCAAGGCTCGCATGGGTGAAACGCTTTATATGCCGATGCCGGATGGCAGCGTGCATGAGGCCACTGTATCGGGCATGGTCTTCTATGACCCCGAAGGAAAGAAACTGAACGGATAAGGATTGAACCATGCTCGTTGAAACCAAACCTTATTCGAACCGCAAGGTCGTCATTCCCGGTCGTCTGGAAATCCACGCGGCGGACGATGCCGCCCGCTTCGTCCTGCGCATCGGTCCGGCAAAGCTGGCCCTGGCTGAAAAGGCGCTGGGCGCAAAAATCCCGGCGAAGATCGGCGATCTTGTCCGCACGGATGATATTGCCGTTGCCTGCATCGGACCGGATGAATGGTATATCTGGGCTGATGAAGCCAGGGGTGCCGCCATCACGCAGGCTTTCGCCGGGCTTTATGAAACAGAGCCGCACAGCCTGACGGAAGTGAGCCATCGCGAAACCGGCATCGACATTACCGGCCCGCAGGCTGAATGGCTGCTCAATGCCGCGTCTCCGCTCAATCTGGCTGAAATGCAGACACCGGGCGCTGCGCGCACCATCTTCGACCGGGCCCAGATCATCCTGCTGAAATGGAATGCGGATCATTACCGCATCGAAGTGTGGAACTCATTCGCCGATCATGTGTGGACCTTGCTGGAACTGGCCAGCAACGAGGTCGAACTCGCAATCTGATCGAAAGACGCCGCCCCACCGGGCGGCGTTTTTGCCTTGAGGGCTTGATGCGACATCTCCTTCCCTCATCCTGAGGAGCCGTTGAAAACGGCGTCTCGAAGGGCTGAGGGAAAACGCTCCGGTATCCGCCTCTCTTTGACACGATGCTTCGCACCGGCTCCGGATCAATCGAGTCTGGACCCTAGAGCTTCCAGAGACGGATTGCATTCGCGGACAACAGGCGCGTTTTTTCGTCGTTGCTGCATCCTTCAAGAAGCGCATGGGTTGTCGCCACCCATGTGGAAAGCCCTGCATCGGCATTGGTTGCCAATGTGCAGACGGGCCAGTCGCTGCCCCACACCACACGGTCCCAGCCGAATGACTGGATGACATGCTCCACATACGGCCGCACCGTATCGACGGTCCAGTTTTCCGCGTCCGCATAGGCCACCACGCCGGAAATCTTCGCCGTCACATTGTCGCGCTGCGAAACCTCGCTGATGCCCTTCTGCCAGCTTTCCAGCCCGCCCGACCTGATATCCGGCACGCCGCAGTGATCGAGCACGAATTGCACGCCGGGCGCGAGGTCGGCCAGTGCCAGCACCTTGTCGATCTGGTGGGGAAGGGTGCAGAGATCGAAGGTCAGGCCGGTGCCTTCGAGTCGCTTGATATTCTCGCGGAAAAGCGCGCCCTCGGAAACATCGTCCGGCACGACATGCAACACGCGGCGAAAGCCTTTGACAAAGGGATTGCTGCGCTGGCGTTCCAGATATTCCGCAAAGCCCGGTTCCTCCGGGCGGCAGGAGGCGATTGCGCCCTTGATGAAATCACCCGATCGTCTGGAAATCTCCTGAATATGGTCCGTTTCAGCCTGAATGGCAGCGGCTGCCACATCCACTTCCATATGCAGCGCCGCCTCGATGCCGCAGCGCTCTGCCTGCTTCCGATAGGTCTCGAACAGGAAGTCGCGATTGAGGGCCGGAACGCCGTCGAGCCATGGATAGTTCAGCGCGCTTTTGTCGATCAGATGCAGATGGGTATCGATAATCATGAAAACGTCCTCCTCCCGCATAGTTTCAAAAAAGAAGAGAGTTTTCAAATAAGAATTGGGGTCTTCCGCTTTTCGGAAGGCGCTCTACTCGGCAGCTCCGATATCGGAGCCCACCAGTTTCGACAGATCCTGGACAGTCTTTTGCAGCAGGCCGATGGTCTGTGTGATGTCGGGGGCGGAAGCCGAGTTGACGAGCGTCACATAGGGGCAGGTCAGCGAGGCTATGCAGGTACCGTCCGGGCCGAGGATGGGCGCCGAGAGATTATAGACGCCCGCCACCTGGGCGCTCGGCATCATTTCATAACCGCGTTCGCGAATCTGGTCGAGGCGCTCGTAGAAGTCTTGATCAAGCTTTACGCTTTCAACGTCCCTTGCATATTCGGCAATCATCATCTTGCGTTCTTCGGGAGAACGGAAGGCGAGAAGCACATGGCCGGAACCGGTGTCGAACAGGCTGATATGCGAGCCGACGCGGATCGAAATTCCCCAGTAATCCGGGGCTTCCTGCTGTGCGATGACAACGACAGACCCGCGGTCGAACACCGCAAGCTGGTTGGCCTGTCTGGAGCGGTCCGCGAGTTCACGCATGAAGGGCGTGGCAAAGGAAGCAAGCCTGCGCACCGGAGCATGAAGATGCGCCAGACCGAACAGCTTGAGGGTCAGCGAATAGCGGTCGCCTTCAAGCTTCGTCACATAACCGCGCTTCACCAGCCGGTCCAGCATCCGGTAGAATTCATTGGGGCTGCGGTCGAGGTGTTTGGCAATCTCTGCCTGCGTCAGGCCGCCATCCACGCTTGCAAGCAGTTCCAGAATATCCAGCCCCTTGTCCAGCGCCGGGGCGCGATAGCGATCCTCTGTTTCCAAGTGAACTCCCCTTGTGAATATCATTCTTCATATACGAAGGGCCGCGGATTCGAAAGGTGCAAACAGGCAGAGAAAGCCTTGACCGGATTTGCGTAATATGTTTGCATATAAATAAATGATTTACAATTGGGGGCGAGTTGAGGAGCGCCGCCGGGAGGCCAGGATGCAAGGTGAGTTTCGAGGCGTGCTGCCGGGCGGGAGCCGCCCTGTTGGCGCGGAGCGTGGAATAGCGCGCTGCGACGGATATGATTCACGCCGTCGCGTCTGCGATCTTGCCCACGGCACCCCGATCCTTGCAAGCGGCGTCGGCGACACGGCGATGTTCATCAACCCGGTTGCTTTTTCCCATGGTTATGATCGTCTGCGGTTCATATCGGAAATACGCTTAATCAGCGGGACGACCACATCCTGCTTGTCGAACGGAAGGCTTGGAAATGACGATACGTTTTGATGGAAAGACCGCGCTGGTGACAGCCGCAGCGCAAGGGATCGGCCGTGCAAGCGCACTGGCCTTTGCGGAGGCGGGCGCGAAGGTCTACGCGACCGACATCAATACCGATGCTCTCAAGGAGATCGAAGGCGTCAACGGCATCATCACCCGCAAGCTCAACGTGCTTGACGATGAGCAGGTGAAGGCGCTCGTCGCCGAAATCGGGCAGGTGGATATCCTGTTCAACTGCGCCGGTGTCGTCCATGGCGGCTCGATCCTCGAAATGAAGGACGAAGACCTCGATTTTGCGGTCAATCTCAACATTCGTTCGATGATCCGCACTATCCGCGCCGTGCTGCCGGGCATGCTGGAACGCAAGGACGGCGCCATCGTCAACATGGCCTCGGTCGCTTCCAGCGTGAAGGGCGTGCCGAACCGCTTTGCCTATGGCGTCACCAAGGCCGCAGTTATCGGCCTGACGAAGGCCGTCGCTGCCGATTATGTTGCCAGGGGCATCCGCTGCAACGCCATTTGCCCCGGTACGGTGGAAAGCCCGTCCCTGCAGGACCGCTTGCGCGCGCAGGGCGATTATGAAGAGCAGCGCGCAGCCTTCATCGCCCGCCAGCCGATCGGCCGCATTGGCCAGCCGGAAGAAATCGCCGATCTCGCCGTTTATCTCGCCGGTGCCACCTACACCACCGGCCAGGCCTACAACATCGACGGAGGCTGGACGATCTAGGGCGGTCGACATTCAGTCTCTGACGGCCTGCAAATGGCGCAGCCATAGCGTCGACCACCCTGACGCCCTCTCTTTCATCCCCTCAAAGGAGTAAACTCATGAAATTTCTTCGTTACGGTGAAGCCGGTCAGGAAAAGCCGGGCATTCTCGATGCCGATGGTGCGATCCGCGATCTCTCCGCCCATGTAGGCGACCTCTCCGGCGCGGCGCTTGCCCCTGATGCACTGGCCAAGCTCGGCGCGATCGACGTCAATTCGCTGCCGAAGGTCGACGGCAATCCGCGCCTTGGTCCTTGCGTTGCAGGCACCGGCAAGTTCATCTGCATCGGCCTCAACTATTCCGATCACGCTGCCGAAACCGGCGCGGCGGTCCCGCCGGAACCGATCATCTTCATGAAGGCAACGTCCGCCATCGTCGGCCCGAATGACGATCTCGTCATCCCGCGCGGTTCGGAAAAGACCGACTGGGAAGTCGAACTTGGCATCGTCATCGGCAAGACCGCGAAATATGTCTCGGAAGAAGACGCCCTCGACTACGTGGCCGGCTATTGCACCATCCATGATGTGTCGGAACGCGCCTTCCAGATCGAGCGTCAGGGCCAGTGGACGAAGGGCAAGTCCTGCGACACGTTCGGCCCGACCGGCCCATGGCTGGTGACGAAGGATGAAATCGAAGACCCGGAAAACCTCGGCATGTGGCTCAAGGTCAATGGCGAGACCATGCAGAACGGTTCGTCGAAGACGATGATCTACGGCATTCGCCACCTCGTTTCCTACCTGTCGCAGTTCATGTCCTTGCAGCCGGGCGATATCATCTCCACCGGCACGCCTCCCGGCGTCGGCATGGGTATGAAGCCGCCTCGCTATCTCAAGGCTGGCGACGTCGTGGAACTTGGCATCGAAGGCCTCGGCAGCCAGAAGCAGAACGTGCGCGCCGACATCTAGGCTTTGTTTGAGCATGGTCCCGAACCGGCGTCCTGTTTCGGGACCACGCCCTGATCACGGATAAATCATGACAAAAATCACTGATCTGCGCGTCTTCGATCTGCGTTTCCCGACTTCCCAAAGTCTGGACGGTTCCGACGCGATGAACCCGGACCCGGATTACTCCGCGGCCTATGTCATTCTCGACACGGATGACGAGGCGCTGAAGGGGCACGGTCTCACCTTCACCATCGGTCGCGGCAACGATATCTGCTGCCAGGCGATTCTCGCCATGCGGCATCTGGTGGTCGGTGCCTCGCTGGAGGATTTCCGGGCGGCGCCTGGAAAATTCTGGCGCTACTTGACCGGTGACAGCCAGTTGCGCTGGATCGGCCCGGACAAGGGCGCCATGCATCTTGCAACCGGCGCTGTCGTCAACGCCTTCTGGGATCTCGCTGCGAAGCAGGCTGGAAAGCCCGTATGGCGGCTTGTCGCCGACATGTCGCCGGAGGAAATCGCCGATATCGTCGATTACCGCTACCTCACCGATGCGCTGACGCGCGACGAGGCTGTCGAAATCCTGCGCAAGGCCGAAGCTGGCAAGGCCGGGCGCATCGCCACGCTCGAAGCGGAAGGCTATGCCTGTTACACGACCTCGGCTGGCTGGCTCGGCTATGACGACGACAAGCTGCGCCGTCTGTGCCAGGAAGCCATCGACGAGGGCTTCAACCACGTCAAGATGAAGGTCGGCCGCGATCTCGAGGACGATATTCGCCGCCTCACCATTGCCCGCGAAGTGATCGGCCCGGACCGTTACCTGATGATCGACGCCAATCAGGTGTGGGAAGTCGATCAGGCAATCGAGTGGGTCAACAAGCTGGCCTTCTCCAAGCCGTTCTTCATCGAGGAACCGACCAGCCCGGACGATGTTGCCGGCCATCGCAAGATTCGCGAAGCCATTGGCGACGTGAAGGTCGCGACCGGCGAAATGTGCCAGAACCGCATCATGTTCAAGCAGTTCATCGCGGAAGGCGCCATCGACATCGTCCAGATCGATTCGTGCCGCATGGGTGGCCTGAACGAAGTTCTGGCGGTGTTGCTGATTGCCGCCAAGTTTGGCAAGCCGGTCTGGCCGCATGCGGGCGGCGTCGGCCTGTGCGAATATGTGCAGCACCTGTCGATGATCGACTATGTGGCCGTTTCAGGCACCAAGGAAGGCCGCGTGATCGAATATGTCGATCATCTGCATGAACACTTCATCGATCCGTGCGTCATCAGGAACGCGGCCTATATGCCGCCGTCGCTGCCGGGTTTCTCCATCGAGATGAAGCCGCAGTCGATTGCGGAATATACGTTCAGGGGCTGAGATCGGTTTCTGCACCGGAAACAAAAGGCCGCGCTGAAAAGCGCGGCCTTTCTGCTTATAGGAAGCGGATCATCAGCGCGCCGGTCAGCAGCAAAACGGCACCGGCGACGCGTCCGGCGGTGATTTCACGCACGGCAACGCCCATGAAGCCGATACGGTCGGCGGCGAGCCCGGCCATCAACTGTCCGGCGACCGCCAGACCCATCACGGCGGCAGCGCCGATGCGTGGCGTCAGCAGCACCGATGCGGTCACATAGATACAGCCAAGCGCACCGCCAGCCACGAACAGCCAGCCCGCAGGCACGTTGAAGGCCGGCATTGCGCCGGTCGCGCGCGCGGTAATCCCGGCAATGATCGCAAGGATCACAGCGCCGGAAAGGAACGAAATCGCGGCAGCCGTTACCGGCGACCCAAGACCCCGAGCCAATGCTGCATTGATGGGGGCCTGAATAGCAATACAGGCACCTGAAAGGATGCCGAACAATGTCCAGAGCATGGAAATTTCCTTATATGGAGAACCGGCTGAAACTTGGCACTACAGTTGCATTCTTCGGGATGCAGGACTGCAAAGAGCAATTTGCATTCGCATAATCCTGAAAAGCCTGCAACTTTTCGGGACTATGCGAAGCTTCTGGTGTGCGAAAATCACACTTTTCGCCACGGCGTGACGACTTTACAACCGTAGTGTCAAGCGGCGCGTTTATCCGTGGCTGTGACAGACAGGTGCAGGCCAAGGGCCTTCATGACGCCGAGCAAGGTCGATAGTTTTGGATCGCCGTTCTCGCTCAGGGAGCGGTAAAGGGCTTCACGGGTAATTCCGGCTTCTTTAGCGACAGTAGTCATGCCAATGGAACGGGCTACGTCACCAAGAGCATGCGCAATAAGGGAAGGGTCGCCATCTTCAAATGCCGCTTCCAGATAGGCAACACGCTCTTCCGGCGTCTTGAGGTGATCAAGAACATCAAAACGGGTGGTTTCAAGGACCATTCTAAATCTCCTTCGCCATTTGTTTCGCCAGCGCGATATCCCGGCTCTGTGATGACTTGTCGCCACCACACAGCAGAACAACGATAGTTGATCCCATGGATACGAAATAAACCCGATAGCCGGGGCCGTACGTAATGCGCATTTCGCTCACGCCTTCGCCGACAGATTTCACATCGCCGGGATTGCCCAGTTCCATGCGGCGGATCCGAGTGACAATCCGCAACCGTGCATTGGTATCACGGAGCTCATCAAGCCACTTGGTGAAAAAGGTGGTTTGGCGGACTTCGATCATGCGTAACCTATAGATCACATCGCCGATCTGGTCAATATAAACGTGATTTGTAGGTTACATGGCGCGCGGCAGGAATCACCTGTCAACGTGTTGCACCGAATGTTGCATGGACAATGTTGTAACCCATATTCCGGGCGAATATGAGCCTTGATCCGGAATAGCTCTTTAAATTTATTTGATTTTGGAGTGGTGCCCGGAGGCGGATTCGAACCACCGACACGCGGATTTTCAATCCGCTGCTCTACCAACTGAGCTATCCGGGCATCCGTAACAAGCGATCTGCTTGTTCTGGGCGGTGTTGGTTCCCGCCGGAAGTGGGTGGGTTATAGCATTAAATTGCGCGCTGTCCAGCACCGTATCGCAATTTTTATCAGCTTTTCTCACATCTTTGTTAAATAACTGATTTTATTGGCGGAAGCTGATTTGGAAGAGGCTAGTTGCCTTCTTCTTCCTCTTCATCAATGGGCTTTCCCGGCAGCACATAGCTGCCGGACAGCCAGCGATTGAGGTCGATGCTCTTGCACCGGGGCGAACAGAAGGGATAGGATTCGCGCGTGGAAGGTTTTCCGCATTCCGGGCAGGGGCGCGTCGGACGCAATGGCGTCACGCGTGCGCCTGCTGCTGCCGATATGTCCTTCTTGTCACTCATGTCTGCTCTCAGACTTTCCCGCTGCCCCAGTTGGCGTAAACCGGATAATCGACATCGTTCAGCAGGCTTACGGTTTCCTGCAGCGGCAATCCCACCACGTTCGTATAGGACCCGACCAGCTTCACGACGAAGCTGCCTGCCAGTCCCTGGATGGCGTAGCCGCCGGCTTTCCCGCGCCATTCGCCGGATGAAAGATAGGCATCCATCTGCTGGCGGGAGAGCCGCTCGAAGCGAAGCCGCGTTTCCACCAGTGTGTGGCGCAGATTTCCATTTGGCAAGACAAGGCTCACGCCGGTGAATACCTTGTGCGTGCGCCCGGAAAGCAGGCGCAGGCATTCTCTCGCCTCGTCGGCAATCTCGGTCTTGGGGAGAATGCGCCGGCCAACGGCCACGACTGTATCGGCGGCAAGAATGAAGGCATGTGCGAAATTCGCATCGTCCTTCAACAATTCCTGTGCCTTGCGCGCCTTTTCCCGCGACAGACGTCGCGCCAGCGAGCGCGGGTGTTCCGCGCGCTGCGGCGTTTCATCTATATCGGCCGGATAAATATGGTCCGGTTCGATGCCTGCCTGCCCCAGAAGCTCGATCCTGCGTGGAGAACCGGAGGCTAGAACCAGCTTGTGTTGCGCGCTCATCGACTAGACATTTCCTGGAACGGATTGCTTACTTGAAGCGGTAGGTGATGCGGCCCTTGGTCAGGTCGTAAGGGGTCATTTCAACCAGCACCTTGTCACCGGCCAGAACGCGGATGCGATTCTTGCGCATGCGGCCTGCCGTATGGGCGATGATTTCATGTTCGTTCTCGAGCTTCACCCGGAACATAGCATTGGGCAGCAGTTCCGTAACAACACCCGGAAATTCTAGGACTTCTTCTTTCGCCATGCGATACCTGTTTCTTTCTTCGATAAAATGCGCTCTTGAGCGGTCTTTAGAACGCCGTGCGTCCCTGGGACGCACAAAGGACGCTCTGATTTATTGAATCTACGCATCGTGCTTTCCGAAATCGATTCCGATTTTCGGGCCGATGCGGTAGGTCGGAATTTGCGCGGAACCTATATGATTAGGCGGCATTTGTGAACAACGGAATTCGGCGAACTTATTGCTCGTCAAAACGGTGCATGATCTGGCGTTTCAGACGGTCACGCACATCGCGATAGGCCGCCATGATCTGGCTTCTGCTGCCCGTTACCAATGTCGGGTCCGGCGTCGGCCAATATTCCACATCGACCGAGAAACCGCGCATCCGTTCCAGCACGGTGTGGTGGGCAAGCGGCGTCAGCGTTACGATCAGATCGAAATAACCATCCGCCAGTTCTTCGAGGCCACGTGGCTGCCGATTGTCGAGCGACAGGCCTTCTTCCTGAAGGACTGCATCGACAAACGGATCGCGCTCGCCCCGCTTCACGCCTGCGGACGCTACATAAATATTGGGGGGAAGGGCCTGTCTTGCAAGTAATTCCGCCATCGGCGAGCGAATTGAATTCTTGCCGCAGACGAAAAGCAGAGACTTGGGCAGGCGTGGTTTATGATCTTCATTGCCGTCGGCGCTGGATTTTCGGGGAGGGACATCAGTGATGACCATCAGTGATCAGCCCCTCCAGTGCAGGACGCAGACAAGGGTGAAAAGCCGCCGCGCCGTGTTGAAGTCAACCTCGATCTTGCCCTTCAGCCGCGCCTGGAGCGTTTGCGACCCTTCATTGTGCAGGCCGCGCCGCCCCATGTCGATTGCCTCGATCTTGCTTGGCGTCGCCGAGCGGATCGCCTGGTAATAGCTTTCGCAAATCATGAAATAGTCTCGCACGACGCGGCGCAGGGGCGTGAGTGAGAGAATATGAGTTGCGACGTCCTCGCCGGTTTCCCGTGCGATGGCGAAAATCAGCCGTGATTCCATCAGCGAGAGCTTCAGGCGGTAAGGTCCGCCCGTATCGTCCCCGATCGGGTGGAAGGAGTTTTCCTCGATGAGATCGAAGATGGCCACCGCGCGTTCATGCTCGACGTCAGGCGTCGAACGCCCGATGGATTCATCGAGCTCGACGTCAATAAGGCGGGCATTTGGAACACCGGCAGTCATGTCACCTCATAGGTTCAACCGGATGGCGACGGACTGGGCGTGGGCATCGAGGCCTTCGGCGCGGGCAATTTCGATTGCCGCAGGCCCGAGTACGCGCAGCTGATCGGGGCCGAGTTTGAGAAGCGACGTGCGTTTCATGTAGTCGAGAACCGAAAGTCCGGACGAAAAACGCGCCGAGCGCGCCGTCGGCAGAACGTGGTTGCAGCCGCCGACATAATCGCCGATCACTTCCGGCGTATACCCGCCGATGAAGATCGATCCGGCATTGCGGATTTTTGGCAGCAAGGCTTCCGGGTCGGCGGTGGCGATTTCCAGATGCTCGGCTGCAATGCGATTGGCAAGCGGAATGGCCGCTTCAAAATCCTCGACCAGAATGACGGCGCCGAAATCGCGCCAGCTCGCGGCTGCGGTTTGCGCGCGCGGCAGGTTGCGGAGCTGGCGTTCGACAGCTTCCTCCACCGCTATCGCCAGCGCTTCATCATTGGTCATGAGGATCGACTGCGCGGCAGTATCGTGCTCTGCCTGGGCAAGCAGGTCAGCGGCGATCCAGTCGGGATTGTTGTCCTTGTCGGCAACGACCAGAACTTCCGATGGGCCTGCGATCATGTCGATGCCGACCGTGCCGAAGACGATGCGCTTGGCGGCAGCAACATAGGCGTTGCCGGGGCCGACGATCTTGGCGACGGGCTTGATTGTTTCGGTGCCATAGGCAAGCGCCGCGATAGCCTGCGCCCCGCCGACGCGGTAGATTTCGGAAACGCCGGCCAGACGTGCGGCCACCAGAACAAGTGGATTGAGAATGCCATCGGGCGCGGGGACGACCATGACGATGCGTTCCACGCCGGCCACCTTGGCAGGAACGGCATTCATCAGGACGGAACTGGGATAGCTTGCCGTGCCGCCCGGAACATAAAGCCCCACGGCCTCGATGGCCGTCCAGCGCGAGCCAAGCTCGACCCCAAGCGCATCGGTGTAACGGTCATCCTTCGGCAATTGCCGCGCATGATGCTTCTCGATGCGCTCATGGGCAAGTTTCAGCGCCTCGATTGTCGAGGCGGGCGCTGTCTCGAAAGCCACATCGACTTCGGCTTCGGTTACCGCAATGCCGATTTTTTCAAGATCGATCCGGTCGAAACGGCGGGAATAATCGATGAGCGCGCTGTCGCCTTCGCGGCGCACCCGGGCGACGATTTCCCGCGCTGCCCGGTCCACATCTTCGGATGCTTCGCGCTTGCTTGCCAGAAATGTCGCGAAATTATTCTCGAAATCGGGATCGGTTTGTCTGAGCGTCTTGACCACGCTTCTGTTCCTTCAAATCTGCCAAATCTGCTTGCCAGCCAAATCTGCTCGCCAGACCGGCGTCCGGCTGACGAAAGACGGTCTCGTGTGACCTTCTTTCAGACGTTATGGCGAGGAAGCGATTCTGTTTCCCATGCCGCGCCAAGGTCCGTCATTTGCGCCTCAATGCATTCCACTTCAAGACGGATAGCCGCATTTGCCGAAAAAGTCAGTTCTATTGTTCCGGCAGGTGTTTCACCGGCGGTGAACTGAACGGCCATGAGGGAAAGCACCTCATCCGGCTTCTGGCGGTCTATCCCGGTTGCCCGGGCGGCAATCACGCGGTTGAAGTGCAGGGCGGTGCGGCGGCGCTGATATTGCGGCTTGCGCAGGAATCGCGGCTTGCTTTCTTCCCAGACGAACCGGTTAGCCGTCAGGATGAAGCGCTTTTCATTGGCGAGATATTGAAGGTCGGATACTTTCAAAACCGCGTCCTGAAGATGAGCCGACAGGACCTGCAAATCCTCCTCATCCAGCGCCACGAGCTTCAGCATATCCATACTCCAACACCACTTTCCCGTTATCGGTTAATAACTGTTCCCGGCGGCGGGGAAATCAACCACCCGCCTGATTGTTGATCAGCTGGCCCGATATTCACCTGGCCGATTATCAACTTGGCATGTCGAAACAAAAAAATCGACAGGCTTTTCAAGCCTGTCGCTGTTCATTGGCTTCTTCAAGGAGAATAAGAAAAGAGCGGAGCAATGAAAGTCGCTCCGCTCGGCCCTATCAACCACTGATGCGTTCCACCAACGCGCCGCAGCGGGACAGTTTTTCTTCCAGCCGCTCGAAGCCGCGATCCAGGTGATAGACGCGGTTGACCATGGTTTCGCCCTCGGCGGCTAGGCCCGCGATCACCAGGGAAACCGATGCGCGCAGGTCCGTCGCCATCACCTGAGCGCCTTTCAGGCGCTCCACGCCTTCGACGGTTGCCGTCTGGCCGGACAGGGAGATTTTTGCGCCGAGACGCGCCAGCTCCTGCACGTGCATGAAGCGATTTTCAAAAATGGTTTCCGTGATGCGCGAAGTTCCCTTCGCCTTGGTCATCAGGCCCATGAACTGCGCCTGCAAGTCGGTCGGGAAGCCGGGGAAGGGGTCGGTGGTGACGTCGACCGGCTGGATGCCATGGCCATTGCGCACCACGCGCAGGCCGCTATTCGTCTCGGTGATCTCGGCACCCGCCTGACGCAGCGTGTCCAGCGCCGACGACAGCAGGCTTTCCTGCGCGCCTTCCAGAAGCACGTCGCCGCCGGTCATCGCAACGGCCATCGCGTAGGTGCCGGTCTCGATACGGTCGGGAATGACGCGAACGCGCGCGCCCGAAAGGCTGGTCACGCCTTCCACCTGGATGGTGCTGGTGCCCGCACCGGTGATTTTTGCGCCCATTGCGTTGAGGCAGTCGGCGAGATTGACGACTTCCGGCTCGCGGGCCGCATTCTCGATGATCGTCTCTCCCTTGGCGAGAGCCGCTGCCATCAGCATGACATGGGTCGCGCCGACGGATACTTTCGGGAAGCTGTAGCGGGCGCCGACAAGGCCGCCCTTCGGCGCGCGCGCCTTGGCATAACCGTTTTCGATGTCGATTTGCGCTCCCAGTGCCTGAAGCGATTCCAGCAGCAGGTCCACGGGGCGGGTTCCGATGGCGCAACCGCCCGGCAGCGAGACGGTTGCCTCCCCGGTGCGCGCCAGAAGCGGCCCGATGACCCAGAAGCTGGCGCGCATCTTCGACACAAGCTCATAAGGCGCGGTCGTGTCGACGATATTGCGGGCGGTGAAGTGAATGGTGCGCGAATAGGCGCCGTTCTGGTGCTCGCGACGCCCATTCACCGAATAGTCGACGCCGTGGTTGCTCAGGATGCGTATCAACTGCTCGACATCGGCCAGATGCGGCACGTTTTCGAGCGTCAGCGTATCGTCGGTCAGAAGCGAGGCGATCATCAAGGGCAGGGCGGCGTTCTTGGCGCCGGAGATTGGAATGATGCCGTTGAGCTTGTTACCGCCGACGATTTTGATGCGATCCATGCTTTGTCACCTTCTGGGCCGATACCTTGCCCGATAAATTTGCACCAAATCCAGCGGCCGTTACGGCGCGGAGGCGTTGCGTGATGAAATTACGAGTCTTGCGGCCAAATTACGTCAAATACGAATCACAAAAGGACGATATCGCTGCGAAGAACAGAAATGAGCTTTTACCGCAGAGCCTCCCTATCTTCAAGAAAGGCTTTGTCGTCGTGATTCTCAGTCGGTGTCGTCGCTGGCAGCGGTGATGCCGTCGTTTCGTTCATCGGCTTCGCCTGCGCGCCGCGATCTCAATTGCGCTTTGCGGCGCATGAGATTCGCGCGCAGTTCCTCGGCCCGGCGCTTTTTGCGCTGGTCGGATTGGATTTGTTTCTCTTTGTTGGTGGTCGTGTCGCTCATGACGGTCTTCTACTACGGGAAAAAGGGCCGGAAAAGCGGGTTTCAGATGCGTGTTCGGCAGATTTCCACATTATGTGAAAAGAAATGCAATTGCTTGCTTGCGATTTGCGTAATGATGTGGCAGAAGTCCGCCGCACTCAAGAGATTGCTGCGGTAGCTCAGTGGTAGAGCACTCCCTTGGTAAGGGAGAGGTCGAGAGTTCAATCCTCTCTCGCAGCACCATTTCCTCCTGATATTCAACGCAAATTTGGCTTCATCCCTCGTAGGGCAGGAGAGCAGATGCGCATCGGTGTGCACCCATCCCGCATTGGATAGCCGACCGGACCAGCTACGCAACCGGCACCGCCTGTTCACATTCTTTGCAAGACGCTCGGCATTTGCAGCTTTAATGCTGTCGGCGCAGTTCACGCCGGCCCCGCTTCAGCGGGGCACTCGTTCCGCGGCAGGTTGTTCACGTGCCGCCTTCCTTGTTTTTCTTCTTCTTGCCCTCATCATAATGAAATTTGATGGCAAAGAACATGGCCACGCCCAACACGATGACCTTGAATGCCATCAAGCCTATAGGGATCCATTCCATTTAACCGCATTCCCGAGCTGCTATTTTCCGTGACTGGCACTAGCACATCGCGGTTCGATGAACAGATCATATTTGGTTGATCTCGCTGACGTTTGGAAAAGCACTGTGTCGTGCAAATGCGATATTCGTTCAGGCGGGCTCAATCCTGTCAGGCCGCCTTTCTTTCGCAGCCGCTCTTTTCGATGTATACTGCCTGCCTGATCGTCAGGCTTCACGCGGATTATCCGCTGACCATGTGAAGCCGGAAATTGCGTGCAGGCCTGTCCTGACCGCCGCCCTTGCCGTCAGGACTGCCTAACCCGCAGGAGGAGCGTCATGGCACAGTTTCATGTAATTGCAGGTCGGGACCAGACTGCCTTTTATCCGGAAGTCAAGCGCATCCAGATGGCGGATGTAATCGATGCCCTGCGTTTGGGTTTCGACGACTTCTGGGCGAAGCCATCGCATTACGTTTTTCTTTGTCTCATATATCCGCTGGCCGGGTTGTTCATCACCTATTGGAGCACCAACGCAAATGCGCTGCCGCTCCTGTTCCCCCTCATGTCCGGCTTCGCGTTGATCGGGCCGGTTGCCGCCTTGCCGCTTTATGAAATGAGCAGGCGCCGCGAGGAGAAAATGGACACGAGCTGGAGGCGCGCTTTCGATGTCAGCCGCTCCCCGGCATTGCCGTCGATCGTGGCCGTCGGCTCCTTCCTTTTCGCAATCTTCATTGCGTGGCTGTTGGTGGCTCAGAATCTCTATGTTCATTATTTCGGCCCCATGCCGCCCGAGAGCTTCTCGATGTTGATCAATCAGGTGTCATCGACGGAAGAGGGGCGCAGTCTTATTTTCGCCGGTTGTGGCATTGGCTTCCTTTTTGCAATCGTCGTCCTGTGCTTGACGATTGTCACCTTTCCGATGCTGCTCGATCAGGATTGCGGGGCTGCGGCGGCTATCGCGACATCATTGCGTGTCGTCTGGCGCAATCCACTCGAAGCGCTGCTTTGGGCGGCAATTGTAACCGCTATGCTGGTCGTGGGCTTCGCCACCATGTTTGCCGGACTGGCTGTGGTGCTGCCCATCCTCGGACATGCGACGTGGCACCTCTATCGAAAGACGGTTGCGCAGCCGGCGTTGGCGCGCGCCGGATGATAGGACGGATCGGAGGGCCGAAGACCAAAAGTAACCTGTCGTGGAACTCCGAAATACGATTGGGCTGGACAAACGGATATTTGCAGTGGCCAATATAAGAGACGGCATTGGTAGCACTTCATAGTTCCCAATAGTGTTGTGCCGTATTGGCGTCGCGCCCGTGGCGCCGCGTTACTTCTTGTTTTGAGCTTGAGAGGCAAACAAATGTTTCGTGCCACTGCCATTATTCGTGCGGATGAGGTGATCGATGCTGTGCCTGCGGGCCACGCCGTTCTTGAACGCGATGAACGCCATCTGCGGCGCAAAGCCATTGCTCTGGAAGGCGGCGAGAAGGTGCTTGTCGATTTCGCGGAGCCGGTTGTGCTGGGTCACGGAGACAGGCTCGTTCTGGACGACGGGCGCGAAATTGAAATCCGCGCTGCAAGCGAGGAACTCTACGAAATTCGCGGGCGCGATCCGCTCCACATAGCCGAACTCGCTTGGCATATCGGCAACCGGCATCTGGCGGCACAGATCGAGAATGACCGTATCTTCATTCTTCGCGACCATGTCATCAAGGCGATGCTCGAGGGGCTTGGCGCCAAGGTGACGGATGTAACGGCAATTTTCAGTCCGCTGCGCGGTGCATATGCGGGTGGCCATTCGCATCATGACCACGGACATCATCATGGTCACCACGACCATGACCATGACCATCATCATCACCACGACTGATATTTACTGGCGTTAGTGACATCACGGCCATGAAACACGAACCCCAACATTCGAGGCTTTTTCGCACATGACACAGAAAAACGGACCCTTGCGCATCGGCATTGGCGGGCCGGTGGGATCGGGAAAGACGACGCTGACCGAAAAGCTCTGCAAGGCGATGCGCGATAAATATTCGGTCGCCGTGATTACCAACGATATCTACACGCAGGAGGACGCCCTTATTCTGGCTCGCTCTCAGGCCTTGCCCGAGGAACGGATCATGGGTGTCGAGACGGGCGGATGCCCGCACACGGCGATCCGCGAGGACGCCTCCATCAATCTGCAGGCAATCGCCGAAATGAACCGGCGGATTCCGGATCTGGATATCGTCTTCATCGAATCCGGCGGCGACAATCTGGCGGCCACGTTCTCGCCCGATCTGGCGGACCTGACGCTTTATGTCATCTCGGTTTGTCAGGGTGAGGAAATTCCGCGCAAGGGCGGACCGGGCATCACGCGGTCGGATTTCCTGGTGATCAACAAGAGCGATCTCGCCCCTCATGTGCACGTTGATCTCGAGGTCATGCAGGGGGATGCGGCGCGGATGCGCGGCTCACGTCCGTTCGGTTTCACCGATCTCCATCGCGGCAAGGGCGTGCCGGAGATTATCGACTTCATCGTCGAGAATGGCGGGCTGGAGCTGCGTTGAGCGCAGCTCGTTAAGGGATCATGTCTTCCAAAGTGGGAGATGTTTCAGCGTGCTTTTGTGCCGCCGGGGACCAGAACATGCCAGACCCGCGCTGGCAGCGCCAACGCCGGATTGTGCATAAAATCAACCAGTAAGGGAATGGCGCACCCGAAAGGATTCGAACCTCTGACCCCCAGATTCGTAGTCTGGTGCTCTATCCAGCTGAGCTACGGGTGCTTGCCTGTGTGCCGCTCGCTGCGGCGATGGGCGGTTGATAATCGGACAAATCGCTAAATGCAAGCGTCTTCTTAGAAAAAAATGTGGTTCTGTGAAGATTTCTTGTCAGGCCTCGCATTTCCGGGCTTTTCGGCCGGAGCCGGTGCAACGGCAGATTGTCTAGGCGTTCTCTTCGGTGCGCTGGTTGCTGCGGTCTTCGCGGCGCATCTGCAAATCAGGAATGCGAATCTCGAAATGCGCGCCAACAGGGCGGTCCTCGCGAAGCTCGATTGTGCCGCCATGCGCACGAACCAGTTCCTGCGCAATGGCAAGCCCGAGGCCGGTGCCGTCGCTGCGCGTCGAGCCACGGAACGCCGTGAAAAGATTGTCGCGCGCCTTTTGCGGCAGGCCGGGGCCGGTATCCTCGACGCCGATGATCGTCGTCGTCCCGATTCTTCCCGCCGAAATCGTTAGTCGCTTGACCGTCGCGACATCAGTCGTCTGGTCACGCTCCATGGCCTGAACGGAATTTCGGCAGAGATTGCTCAGGACCCGGAACAACTGCTCCGAATCGACATTCAGCTCGAAATCTTCCGGAACTAGATTCTCGAACTCGATGCTGCTTTCGGAGCTGGGACTCAAGGTTTCCTGCACGTCCGCGATGATGGTGTGCAGCAGGACGCGGCGCGGACGCGGCGGCGCTTCCTGCGAACGGCCATAGGCCATCACGCTTTCGGAATAGCTGATCGCACGGCTGAGCGTGCGAATGAGCTTGGGAGCGAACCGCTGCACCATCGGGTCTTCGGTATCGGCAAGCCTGTCCGACATCAACTGCGCCGAAGCCAGGATATTGCGCATGTCGTGGTTGATCTTGGAAACGGCGAGGCCGAGATCGGCCAGGTGTTTCTGTTCCTTCAGCGTGCGCTGGAGGTCGCTCTGAATATGGGATATCTGGCGCTGGGCGATGCCGAATTCGTCCTTGCGATTTTCCGGAACGAGAATGAGCGCGGGATTGTCGGGAGACGATGCGAAATCGATCATGTTGCGATGCATGATGCGCACTGGCCGCAACAGCATTTCATGGATGATCAGGTAGATCAGGCTTGCCGCTATCACGGAAATGATGAGGGATATGAAAGTGACGTTGCGCGCATAGACGAGCATGGCGTGGCGAAGCGGCGCATCGGAGGTGACAATTTCGATGACACGGTCCGGCGAACCGGAGGATGAAACCGAACCGAAGATTCGCAGCGTTCTCTCCCCGCCGTTGAACAAGGTGCCGAATGCATCCCAAATGGCCGCCGCTTCGCTGATATTGTTCAGATCGATGATCTGATCGATCTTGCCGGGAACTTCCGACATGGCGAGCAGGCGCGACGCCCCGGCCTCACGCATGGCGATCGCCTTGGTGCCGGTGGCCAGAAGCACCTTGTCCTGGATTTCGCGCGGCACATCCATGTTGCCGCTGGCCGCCAGCACTTCGCTGACGGCGCCCACCGTATCGAGCCGGGAACTCATCCAGCGCACGCGCATATTGGCCACGGACGGGACGAAGATCAGAACTTCGGTGATCAGCACTGCGAGCGCGGTCAGCAGCAGGAGCTTGCTTGAAAGCCGGTTGCGCCAGGGCAGTCGTGTAAACTGGGTTGGGGAGAGCCGCTCGACGGTCGCAGTCCGAGAGGCCGCTTCGGGGGAAAGCGCGCCCGTTTCCGTGGTCTTTTCAACAACCGCCATAGCCTGCTTCCAATTCAAGGCGAACCGGCCCAATTGCCGCGGTGCCTAAACCGGTCTGCCGTCGAAACGCAATTCATAAAGGTAGCCTCCTATATATGGAGCCGGCCGATAAATCCAACAGCCTTTGTTCAATCGGTTAAAAACGCCCCCGGTTCCGCGCTCTTCATGCGCAGCATTACCGAAATTTAACTCGACGGTGCGAGGCCTCTATGCAAAATCGTAGTCGGAAAAATCCGTACTTCTTCTGGTCCTGCCCGGAGAATGCGTGATTTGCGCAATGTGAAGGCAATCATCATTCTGATACTATTTGCTGGCATTTTCCGCGCCCGACATAATGGTTTCGAATACGAGGTCCGTCCGGGCGACGGTACACCTCGCCGGAGAGCTGAATGAAATCCTGGAAGCAGATTGCCTTGTGCCTGCTCATCGCCGCGGCCGCCATCGGCGGCTGGTATGCATATAAGAACAAGTCCGATGTGGTGAAGGCCGCCGCAACGGGCGAAGCGCCCAGAAACGGGGGCGGGCGGTCTGCGCCGCTGGTCGTCGTGGAAGCGGCGGGCGAAGAGACCATCAACAACCGGTTGACGGCTATCGGCTCGGCACGGGCTCTCAGCACCGTTTCGATAACCCCATATTCCAGCGGCTACATGACGAAGCTTTACGTCAAGGCTGGCGACATGGTGAAGGAAGGCGATCCGGTCGCAGAACTTGATGCCGAGACGGAGAAGATCGCCGTCGCCAAGGCGGAAACCGCATTGAAGGATGCGCAGACGACCCGCCAGCGCATCGCAAAATTGCGGGCGACGAACACGGCAACGGAAGTTCAGGTGGTCGAAACGGAACTGGCGGTCGCCAATGCGCAGCTTGCCTTGCAGGACGCGCAGCTCGCCCTGAGCCGCCGCACGGTCCGTGCGCCCATTTCCGGCATCGTCGGCATCCTGCCCGTCAATGTGGGTAATTACATCACCGCACAGACGTCCATCGGCCGCATCGATGACCGGTCGAAAGTGCTGATCGATATCTGGGTGCCGGAACGGTTCGCGCCGCAGATCAAGGTCGGCCAGCCCTTGATGGCGGAATCGACCGCTTTCCCTGGCGAGACCTATATTGGCGAAATCAACGCCGTGGACAACATGCTGGACGAAGCCAGCCGCACGCTGCACGTCCGGGCAGAAGTCCCCAACACGCAGGATCGCCTGCGCGCCGGCATGTCGTTTTCCGTCACCGTTCTTTTCCCGGGCGACCGCTATCCCTCGGTCGATCCGCTGGCCATCCAGTGGGGCGCAGACGGTTCCTATGTCTGGCGCGTCGAGGACGGCGTAGCCCGCAAGATCGACGCGCGTATCGTTCAGCGCAATTCAACAAATATCCTCATCGACGGTCCGGTGAAGCAGGGCGACCTGATCGTCACGCAGGGCGTCCAGACCGTGCGGGACGACGCGCCCGTACGCGTGAAGGACGAGCAGGGTACGGCGCTGGCGGACCCGGCCTCGGCAAAGCGGACCGCAGGATGAGGATGACAACGTGACCGGTCACAATTCCTCATCCGACAAAGGCGGATCGACGGCGCTGTTCATCCGCCGTCCCGTCTTTGCATTCGTTATCAATGTTCTGATCGTTGTTGCGGGTCTGGCCGCTTTCACGGGCGTCGATATCCGCGAACTGCCGGACGTAGACCGGCCCGTCGTGACGATCAGCACGGATTTCAAGGGTGCGTCCGCTGAAACCATCGACCGCCAGTTGACGCAGGTCCTTGAAAACGCGGTGGCGCGCGTCTCCGGCGTGAAATCCATTTCCTCCACATCGTCTTTTGAGCGAAGCCGCGTCACGGTGGAATTCAATGACGGCGTGGACCTCAATGTCGCCGCCGCCGACATGCGGGATGCGATCTCCCGCGTTGCCAATGACGTGCCGGAAGAGGCGGACCCGTCCCGCATCATCAAGGCGGACTCCAATGCCGATGCGGTGATGCGTCTGGCGGTTACGTCCGACACCATGTCCGTCGATGACATGACGGTGCTGGTCGAAGACCAGATTCAGGATATCCTGTCCGCCGTTCCGGGCGTTGCCGACGTTCAGATCAACGGTGACCGCGACAAGATCTTCCGCATCGATATCAATCAGGCGCGCCTTGCAAGCTACGGCCTGACCATTGCCGATATAACCAAGGCGCTTTCCTCCATGGGGCTGGACGCCCCTGCCGGTTCGCTGCGCAGCGCCGATCAGTCCATCGTGGTTCGCGCCACGGCCAATCTGGAAAAGCCGGAAGATTTCGAAAACGTCTATATCAGCGGACGCACGCAGATTCGCGATGTCGCGACCGTCACGCTGGGGCCCGATATCGAAAGCTCCGCCGTTCGCTCCAACGGCAAGACGGCAATCGGTCTCGGCATCGTCCGTCAGGCGCAGTCGAACACGCTCGACATTTCGGAAGGCATTCGCGCAGCGGTCGCCAATCTGCAGAAGACCTTGCCTGCGGGCGTCAATATTGCCGTCACCAGTGACGATGCGAACTTCATCAATGGCGCTATCCACGAGGTGGAAATCGCGCTGATCGCGTCGGTGATCATCGTCGTGGCAATTATCTTCATGTTCCTGTGGGATATACGCGCGACGCTCATTCCGGCCTTGTCCATGCCCGTCGCCCTCATAGGCACGATCGCGGCCATCTATCTGGCAGGGTTTTCCGTCAATATCCTCACCCTGCTGGCGCTGGTGCTGGCGACAGGCCTCGTGGTCGATGACGCCATCGTGGTGCTGGAAAACGTGGTCCGGCGGCGCAATCAGGGCATGGGGCCGCGCGCTGCTGCCGTGCTCGGCACGCAGGAAGTCTTCTTTGCCGTCATCGCCACCACGCTCACGCTGGCGGCGGTCTTCGTGCCGATTTCATTCCTGCCGGGGCAGGCGGGCGGTCTGTTCCGCGAATTCGGCTTCGTTCTGGCGATTGCGGTGCTTCTGTCTTCCGTGGTGGCGCTGACGCTTTGCCCGATGCTCGCCTCCCGCTTTCTCAAGGAAGGCAATGGCGAGGATGGCGGCCACGGCCCGCTTTTCCTGCGCCGGATCGGTGGTGGACTTGCTGCGTTTTACAAGAAGACGCTGCATCTCTGCCTGTCGGCGCCGTTCGTGGTTGTGCTCGTCGCCCTGCTTTTCGCCGGTGCATCCTTTGTCGGCTATGGCCTGATCCGTCAGGAACTGACACCGTCGGAAGATCGTGCCGTCGCGTTGCTGCGCATCAACGGGCCGCAAGGCATCAGCGTGGAGTTCCTTCAGTCACAGCTCGACCGGATCGAGGAAGCGATCCAGCCGCTGCGCGACAGTGGTGAAATCACCACCACCTATGCCATTGCGGGTTCCGGCGGATCGGCCAATAACGGCTTCGTCGTCCTGACGCTGGCGCCGTGGAAGGAACGCGCGCGCAGCCAGCAGGAGATCATGGCTGATATTACCCAGCGCATCAAAGGCATAACGGCGGTGCGCATATTCACCACCCAGCCCAACAGCCTTGGTATTCGCGGCGCGGGCAACGGCTTGCAGTTCGCCATTGTGGGCAGCGACTATGCCAAGCTGCAGCCTGCGGCGCAGGCGGTTGTCGCCGCGCTGGAAAAGGACCCGCGCTTCGTGCAGCCACGCCTTTCCGTGGAACCGACCCAGCCGCAATTGTCCGTCGAGATCAATCGCGAGCGGGCCTCGGATCTGGGTATCGACATCACCGGGCTCGCCAATGCCGTGCAATCCGTGCTGGACGGCCGCAAGATAGGATCGGTCTATGTCGGGGATCGCAGTTTCGATGTGAAACTCGTCGCCACCACCAATCCGATCAACGATCCAACCGATCTTGAAAACATTTTCATGAAGACGACGGACGGCCGTTATGTGCCTATGTCGTCCATCGCTTCGGTTGTCGAGAAGGCGGTTCCACCGCAGCTTGATCGCGAGACGCGCCAGCGTTCGGTCTCGATCACGACAAACCTGCGCGACGATTTTGCCCTGGGCGACGCCTACAAGGCCGCGCAGGAGATCGCAGCGCCTCTGTTGCCGCCGGGCAGTCACATCATTCCGCTGGCCGAAGCTTCCACACTCAGCGAAACGTCGAGCGGTCTCGCCATGGTGTTCGGCTTTGCCATCATCATCATTCTTCTGGTGCTGGCGGCACAGTTCGAAAGCTTTGTCAGCGCCCTGATTGTGATGGCCACCGTTCCGCTTGGGCTGGGCTGCGCCGTTTTCGCCATGCTGCTTACCGGCACCAGCCTGAACGTCTATAGCCAGATCGGCCTTGTGCTTCTGGTCGGCATCATGGCCAAGAACGGTATCCTGATCGTCGAGTTTGCGGATCAGTTGCGTGACAAGGGCTTGAGCGTTCGCGAGGCAATCGAGGAAGCATCCAATATTCGTCTCCGTCCCGTCTGCATGACCATGATCTGCGCGGTTCTGGGCGGCGTGCCCCTGATTTTGGCGAGCGGTGCCGGTGCGGAAGCCCGCGTGGCTCTGGGCTGGGTCATTGTCGGCGGTCTTGGTCTTGCAACCATCGCGACGCTCTATGTGACGCCGGTCGCCTATCTGCTGCTTGGACGCTTCACGCAGCCCAAGGCAGAGGAAGAAGCGCGGCTTGAACGGGAACTCAATCAGGCGCTCAAGGGAAAGCCGCAAAGAGGCGGGGCGGCTGAACCGGCGGAATAGGCTTGAGCACGTCCCCAAAGGTGGAAACCGGCGGGATCAGGTTGCGAAAACGCAAATCAAAAACAGAAAACCGGCCTTTGGGGCCGGTTTTCTTTTCTCATTTCAGAGCATGATCCAATCAGAATGAAAGGCGCTCCGAACGCGATCACTTCTTCATGGCGTCGGTGATCTTCGCGGTCCACGCGCCTTCCGGCTTCTTGGTGATGACCGGATCGGAACCGCCGCCGAGCAGGGTTTCCACCGTGCGGTCGGCAGCTGCCACGTCGAGAGTGCCATCGGAACCATCGACCAGCTTGCCGATTTCCTTGACCATACGCTCCTGCACTTCCTTGGTCTGCGCGCCGGAGGCATCATTGTCGAGCACGATATCGGCGGCTTCCCCCGGGTTTTCGGAGGCATATTTCCAGCCCTTCATCGAGGCGCGGACAAAGCGGGCCAGCTTGTCGACCATCGCCGGATCGTCGAGGCTCTTTTCCAGCACGTAAAGCCCGTCTTCCAGTGTCGCGACACCCTGTTCTTCATAAGGGAAGACGACAAGCTGATCGGCTGGAATGCCCGCATCGATCACCTGCCAGTATTCATTATAGGTCATGGTGGAAATGCAGTCGGCCTGCTTCTGGATCAGCGGGTCGACATTGAAGCCCTGCTTCAGCACGGTCACGCCGTCCTTGCCGCCCTCGGTCGGGATTTTCAGATGGCTCATCCACGACAGGAATGGATATTCATTCCCGCCAAACCAGACGCCAAGGGTGCGGCCCCGAAAATCTTCCGGCTTGGTGATGTTGGTGTCCTTGCGGCAGGTCAGCATCATGCCGGACTTCTTGAAGGGCTGGGCGATGTTGACGAGCGGGACGCCTTTTTCGCGGGTCGCAAGCGCCGAAGGCATCCAGTCGACCACGACATCTGCGCCGCCACCGGCAATCACCTGCGGCGGAGCGACGTCCGGCCCGCCCGGCTTGATATCGACGTCGAGATTTTCTTCCTCGTAGAAGCCCTTGTCCTTGGCCACATAGTAGCCGGCGAACTGCCCCTGCGTCACCCATTTGAGCTGCAAGGTCAGCTTGTCGGCAGCCATTGCCGAACTGCTCATAAGAGCGAGCGCCAGCCCCGCAGTCCCAAGGCATAAAGAAATTGCCTTTTTCATTTCCGTTCTCCTCTGGTTCTTTTTATCAGGCGTATTCCGAAAACCGGTTTCCACTTTTCTGAATGCGCTTTGGTCTGCCTTATGTTTGCAGATGCCAAATATTCGGGCCTAGGTCCTCCTGTATGAAGGGTGCCAGAATGTCAGTCTGCGCTCGATCAGCGCGATCAGCCCGTAAGAGAGCGAACCGGCAAGCGCGGCTACGAAGATTTCCGCCCAGACCATGTCTACATTCATGCGCCCGATTTCCGCCGAGATGCGGAAGCCCATGCCGACGATCGGCGTGCCGAAAAATTCCGCCACGATCGCGCCGATCAGCGCCAGGGTGGAATTGATCTTGAGAGCGTTGAATATGAAGGGCATGGCCGCTGGCAGGCGCAGCTTGAACAATGTCTGCCAGTAGCTGGAGCCGTAGGTTTCCATCATGTCCCGTTCCATCGCCCCGGCACTGGCAAGGCCCGCGACCGTATTCACCAGCATCGGGAAAAAGGTCATGATGATGACGACCGCTGCCTTTGACTGCCAGTCGAAACCGAACCACATCACCATGATCGGTGCGACACCAACGATGGGAAGCGCTGCGGCCAGATTGCCGAGCGGCAGCAGCCCCTTGCGCAGGAACGGAATCCGGTCCGCGATGATGGCGGTGATGAAACCAAGGCCGCACCCCGCGGCATAGCCGATGATGACGGCCTTGAGGAAAGTCTGCCTGAAATCCGCCCAGAGGATCGGTACGGACGCGGCGATGCGCGCCCAGATAGCCGAAGGTGCAGGCAGGAGAACCTGCGGGATGGCGAAGAGCCGGACCGTTACTTCCCAGAGCAGCAGCATCGCGATGCCGAACAGCGCCGGCACGGCGATATCCAGCATCTTCTGGCCTACGGGATTGCGGGTCTTCAGGCTTGCCACCCAACCCACGAGCAGCCAGGAACCGGCAATGAGCGCCATGACGGAAAGAATGCCTGTCATCATGCTGCCGCCCTTTCCGGCTTCGCGCCCATGCGCCGGTTCACGAGCTGCGCTGCGATGCCGATCAGCGCAACCAGCACGGCGGCCATCAGGGCAGCGGCAACGAGGGCAGCCCATATCTGCACGGTCTGGCCGTAATAAGAACCTGCAAGCAGCCGCGCACCCAGTCCCGCAACCGCTCCGGTCGGCAACTCACCCACGATGGCGCCGACGAGGCTGATGGCGACCGCGATCTGCATCGACGTGAAAAGAAACGGCATGGCCGCAGGCCAGCGCAGCTTCCAGAACACCTGCGATCTCGATGCATTATAGGTGCGCATAAGGTCGAGATGCATCACGTCGGGCGATCTCAGCCCCTTCACCATGCCGACAGCTACCGGAAAGAAGGAGAGATAGGTCGAGATGATCGCCTTGGGCAGCAGGCCCGATATGCCGACTGCATTCAGCACCACGATGATCATTGGCGCGATGGCGAGGATCGGGATCGTCTGTGAGGTGATGATCCACGGCATCAGGCTCTTGTCGAGCGTGCGGGAATGGACAATGCCGACAGCAAGGAGGACGCCTAGCGCCGACCCCAGCACGAAACCCAGCAAGGTGGAGGATAATGTCACCCATCCGTGATAGACGAGGCTGCGCTTGGAGCTGGGCTTGACCCCGAAGACGGTCTTCCAGATTTCCTCGGCCACCTGATGCGGCGCGGGCAGGACCGGTCGCTCCTGATGCATCGTATTGGCGACGAGCGTTGAGAAGGTGATTTCCGTCCCCGCACGGGTAGCCTGATCCCGTTCGAACGGCGCATTGAGCACAATCGCCAGCCCATACCAGAGCGCAATGATGACGGCGAGTATGGTCGTCACCGGAATGAATCTGTCGCGCAGAAAACCTTTCATGGGCGATCTCCGGCACAATGCGGTTGAGGCGCGCGCTCACTCATGAATATGCCCCAGACGCAGACCTTCACGGACCCGGTGGGCAATTTTAAGGAATGCTTCCGATTCCCTGATTTCCAGCGGCCTGTCGGGGCCAAGGTCGCAATCGATGATTTCATGTATTCGCCCCGGGCGCGGGCTCATGACGACGATCTTCGTGGAAAGAAACACCGCTTCCGGAATCGAGTGCGTGACGAAAATCACGGTCTTGCGCGTCGCGGCCCATAGCTTGAGAAGCTGTTCGTTGAGGTGATCGCGCACGATTTCGTCGAGCGCGCCGAAAGGCTCGTCCATCAGCAGCATGTCGGGATCGAAGGAGAGGGCGCGTGCGATCGATGCGCGCTGTTGCATGCCGCCGGAAAGCTGCCACGGATATTTCTTGCCGAAGCCCGAGAGATTGACGAGCGCGAGGTTCTTTTCGATCCGCTCGCGCCTTTCGGTCCTGGAGAAGCCCATGATCTCCAGCGGCAGGCTGATATTGTCTTCGATGGTGCGCCACGGAAACAGGGCAGCCGCCTGAAACACATAGCCATAGGACCGGGCGAGGCGGGCCTGTTCCGGTGTTTTCCCGTTCACGGTGACGGAGCCGGAGGTCGGCCGTTCGAGATCGGCGACGACACGCATCAACGTCGTCTTGCCGCATCCCGAAGGACCGATGAAGGAAACGAACTCGCCGCGCCTGACGGCGAGATCGATATTCGACAGCGCATGGACCGGCCCGTCATTCGTCTCGAAAACGAGCGACAGGTCTTTGATATCGATCACGGTCTGCGCATTTGCCTCGCCCCCCTTCGGGGCCATGCTGTCATTCAAACTCATGCGCGGTTCCCGAAGCTGGACGATGGCCATGTGTCAGACCCCTATCGGCATATGTTCGGCGCTGCGTTCCACCTTGCGCGGCGCAACGATTTCCTTCCATTGCGACAGCGCCCGATTGACGGCGCCATTCGGCTCGCGCTCGATGAAGCGTCCGTCGCCGGGTTCCGCCGTGACGTTACCCTTGTCGAAAGCAACCCGCCCGCGGGAAAGCGTCATCTTCGGCAGGCCCTTGAGCTCAAAGCCCTCGAACACGTTGTAATCGATGGAGGAATGCTGGGTCTTTGCGGAAACCTTCCTGGTGGCCTCCGGGTCCCAGATGACAAGATCGGCATCCGCACCCGGCAGAACGGCGCCTTTCTGCGGATAGATGTTCAAGATCTTGGCGATGTTGGTCGATGTGACAGCCACGAATTCGTTTGGCGTCAGGCGCCCGGTGCGCACGCCGCGCGACCACAGCACCGGCATGCGTTCTTCCAGCCCACCCGTTCCGTTTGGAATCTTGGTGAAATTGCCGATGCCGTAGCGCTTCTGCTCGGTGGTGAAAGCGCAATGGTCAGTCGCAACGCATTGCAGGCTTCCTGCCGCAAGGCCAGCCCAAAGACTGTCCTGATTGACCTTGTCACGGAACGGTGGAGACATGACCCGGCGGGCCGCATAGTCCCAGTCCCGGTTGTGATATTCGCTTTCATCGAGCGTCAGATGCTGGATCAGGGGCTCGCCGAAAACGCGCATTCCCTTCTGGCGCGCACGGCGGATCGCCTCATGGCTTTGTTCGCAGGACACATGCACGACATAGAGCGGCACGCCTGCCTGATCGGCAATCATGATGGCGCGGTTGGTGGCTTCGCCTTCGACTTCCGGCGGGCGGGAATAGGCATGCGCTTCCGGCCCGTCATTGCCTTCGGCCATCAGCTTCGCCTGCAATTGTGCGACGATATCGCCGTTTTCGGCATGGACGAGCGGCATGGCGCCAAGTTCCGCGCAGCGCTGGAAAGAAGCGAACATCTCGTCATCGTTCACCATCAGCGCGCCCTTGTAGGCCATGAAATGCTTGAAGGTGTTGATGCCGCGCTTCACCACTTCGGCCATTTCGTTGAAGGTTCGCTCGTTCCAGCCGGTGATGGCCATGTGGAACGAATAGTCGGTGCGCGCCTTGCCCGCTTTCTGGAACCATTCCTGCAACGCTTCCAGAAGATTGCCCTCGGAGCCGGGCAGGACGAAATCGACCACCATCGTGGTGCCGCCCGCAAGCGCGGCTGCGGTGCCGGTATCGAAATCGTCGGAGGAATAGGTGCCCATGAAGGGCATCTGCAAATGGGTGTGCGGGTCGATGCCGCCGGGCATGATATAGCAGCCGGATGCATCGATCACTTCATCGCCGGAGAGATTGTCGCCGACGGCAACGATCTTCTCGCCTTCGATGAGAACATCGGCTTTAAAGGTGCGGTCAGCCGTGATGACGGTTCCGCCTTTGATGACCTTTGCCATTGTTCGTCGTTCCCCTTTTGGTTTTGTTGCGAACAGTAGCAGTATCGGAGAAGCCCGAAATCAACTCACAATTTCAGCGGTCTCCAATACTGCATGCAGAAGCACGTCGGTTCCCGCCGACGCCCATTCTTTCGAAATGTCCTCGTCCTCGTTATGGCTGAGGCCATCGACGCAGGGGCACATGACCATGGCGGTCGGTGCCACGCGATTGACCCAGCAGGCATCATGGCCTGCGCCCGAAACGATATTGCGGTGGCTGTAGCCAAGCCGTTCCGCCGCATTGCGGATAGCCTCCACGCAGCCATTGTCGAATGTCACGGGGTCGAAATGCCCCGCCACTTCGATCTCGATGCCGATGCCCAGTTCCGCCGCGATCTTCGGCGCTTCCTTTTCAAAACGCGCTTTCATGTCGTCCAGCACGGCCTGGTTGGGCGAGCGGAAATCGACGGTGAAAACGATCTGGCCGGGGAGCACATTGCGCGAATTGGGCGATACGTCGATATGGCCGACACCCCCCACCGCGTCCGGCTGGTGCGACATGGCGATCTCGTTGACGAGTTGCAGCATCCGCCCAAGGCCGAGGCTTGCATTCTTGCGCATCTTCATCGGCGTGGAGCCGGTATGCGCTTCCTTGCCCGTCAACGTCACTTGCAGCCACCACAGCCCCTGGCCATGGGTGACGACGCCGATATCCTTGTGTTCGGCTTCGAGGATCGGCCCCTGTTCGATATGAAGCTCGAACATCGCATGGATCTTGCGGCTGCCGACCGGTTCATCGCCTTTCCAGCCGATGCGCTCCAGCTCATCGCCGAATTTCTTGCCCTGGGCGTCGGTGCGCTGGTAGGCCCACTCCTGTTCGTGCACGCCGGCAAACACACCGGACGAGAGCATGGCGGGCGCAAAGCGCGTGCCTTCCTCATTCGTCCAGTTGACGACGACGATGGGTCGTTTCGTCTTGATGTTCATATCGTTGAGCGTGCGCATGACTTCGAGCCCGCCGAGTACGCCCAGCACGCCGTCGAACTTGCCGCCCGTCGGCTGTGTGTCCAGATGGCTGCCCATATAAACGGGATCGGCATCGGCATCTTCGCCGGGACGCATGAAGAACATGTTCCCCATCGTGTCGACGCCCATCGAAAGCCCGGATTTTTCGCACCAGCTCTGAAACAGCTTGCGGCCTTCGCCATCCTCATCGGTCAGGGTCTGGCGATTGTTGCCACCGCGCACACCGGGACCGATCCGGGCCATGTCCATCAGACTGTCCCAAAGGCGATCGCCATTGACTCTAAGATTGCTGGTGAGCACCATGCGCTCTGCCTCCGCATTATGTATGGGCGTTCAAATCCGGGCCATTATATTTCTGGCCCACATTCACCCGCCAATATATGTTCCCGTGACCCGGCTCTTTGGCCACAATATTCTTGCCTTGCGCAAAAACTTGACTAGTTGGTCAAATTGCAGGCTAGAAGAGCCTTTGAACATGGTCAAGCGCTTTTGAAAAATTCTATGCTGCTGAAAGGTGTCAAATGGCCACAGCTCCTTCAGACTCACGCACCGAGGCGGTCGAAAACGACAGGACGTCGAACGACAGGTCGGAAGGCGCGACGCGCATTCAGGGCATAAATCGCAGGCTTATCCTTGATGCAGCGCTGGAGGTTTTTTCTGCTTACGGCTTTCGCGGCTCGACGGTCGACCAGATCGCCGAGAAGGCGGGAATGTCGAAACCAAACCTGCTTTATTATTTCCCGCGCAAGCAGAATATTTATGTAACCGTGCTGGAAGACACGCTGGCGAGCTGGCTGGAGCCTTTCGAGCACATCGACCCTGACGGCGATCCGCTGGAAGAATTGCGGCGTTACATCCGGCTGAAGCTCGAAATGTCGGCGAAGAAACCGGAGGCTTCGCGCCTCTTTGCCAATGAGATATTGCACGGCGCACCGGCGATTTCCGATTTTCTGAAGGGGCATCTGAAGCAACTGGTCGATGAAAAGGCGGCGGTCATCCACCGATGGATTGCGGAAAAGCGCCTGGCTCCGGTGGACCCGTACCATCTGATTTTCACCATATGGGCGGTAACGCAGCACTATTCGGATTTTTCCGTTCAGGTCGCAGCGGTTCTCGGACGCCGTTCGGAAGAAGCCGGATTTTACGACGAAACAGCCCGGGCGGTGAGTGCCATCATTCTTGACGGCATTCGCCCGCGAGACGAAAGTCCGCCCTCATGAAGACGATTCGAATTTCAGCAGCCATCGTCCGCGATGAGGCGGGCCGTTTCCTTCTCGTACGCAAGCGCGGCAGCGAGATTTTCTTCCAGCCCGGCGGCAAGATCGACGCAGGCGAGCAACCTGAAATCGCGCTCATCCGCGAGATCGAGGAAGAGCTTGGCATTCTCATTGACGAGAGCCAGTTGCGTTATGCTGCAAAAATGGC
The DNA here is from genome assembly GCF_041930145.1 of Brucella ciceri. Lineage (NCBI taxonomy): Bacteria > Pseudomonadati > Pseudomonadota > Alphaproteobacteria > Hyphomicrobiales > Brucellaceae > Brucella > Brucella ciceri. Next base: position 206,286 of record NZ_JBHEEV010000003.1, read on the forward strand.
AGCGCCTGCCGCCAATGAGGCCGACGCGACGGTCGAGGCGGAACTGTTTCACCTCACTTTGAAAGACGGTCAGGTTCCGGTTGCCTCAAGCGAGATCGAGGAGCTTCTGTGGAACCCGCCGGGCGACACGACGCGCCCGGTCGCCCTGTTGTCGCAGAGCATCCAGGCGCGCTTCGCCACGGATTACTGAACCGCTCGCGGCTCCACCCGGTTTCCGTCGCCATCGAAAAGGTGGAGGTGCTGAGCCGGAAAGCTCACCTGAATTGAGCCCTGCATGTGCAGCGCATCGCGGTCCAGCGTGAAAATCTTGAACGGCAATCCATGCAGGCCGAGATGCAGGATGATGCCGAAACCGGTCGGCTCCACCAGATCGACATCGGCAGGAAGGCCCGCGGACTTCTCGATATGGACATGCTCGGGACGAATGCCAAGCGTCGCTTTGGCGCCGTCCCTGAGGTTCAAGGGCTGCGGCAATGCGATGAGCGTGCCGTCCTTGAGTTTCAGACGCGGGTCGCCATCCTGTTCGAGATAGGTCACATCGAGAAAGTTCATGGCCGGTGAGCCGATGAAGCCCGCCACGAAAAGATTGGCCGGACGGTCGTAAAGCTCCAGCGGCGAGCCAACCTGCTGCACCACACCACCATGCATAGCCACGATGCGGTCGGCCAGTGTCATGGCTTCGATCTGGTCATGTGTCACATAGATCGACGTGGCTTTCAGTTCACCGTGCAGCTTCTTGATTTCAGCGCGCATCTGCTCGCGCAGTCTCGCATCGAGATTGGAGAGCGGCTCGTCGAAGAGGAAGGCCTTGGGCTGGCGCACGATGGCGCGGCCCATGGCGACACGCTGACGCTGGCCACCGGAAAGCGCCTTCGGACGGCGTTCCAGCAAAGGCTCAAGGCCGAGCTTGGCGGCGGTCGACTGGATGGCGCTCGCGATCTTCTCCTTTGGCGTTTTACGCAGCCGCATGCTGTAGCTCATATTGTCGGCCACACTCATATGCGGATAGAGCGCATAGGACTGGAACACCATCGCGATGTCGCGATCCTTGGGGGCCAGTTCATTGACGCGCTTGCCGCTGATCTGCACCTGACCCGAGGTGATGTCTTCAAGCCCGGCGATCATGCGCAGAAGCGTGGACTTGCCGCAGCCGGACGGGCCGACCAGCACGATGAATTCGCCATCTTTGATCTCAAGGTCGACACCATGCAGAACTGCATGTTCGCCATAGCTTTTGCGGACCGACTGAATATCGATGGAAGCCATAGGGAAAAATCCTTTCAGCCTTTTACCGCGCCAGCCGTGAGGCCCTGCACGAGATACCGTTGAATGAGGAAGAAGAAGACGCAGGCCGGGATGAGCGCTAGCACGCCCGCTGCCATCATCTGTCCGAAATCGACCGAGAACTTTGAGACGAAGCTCAACAGCCCAACCGGGAAGGTGGCTGAATCATTGCCGGAAATCAGCATCAGCGCGAAGAGAAGCTCGCTCCACGCAGCGGTGAAGACAAAGCCGAGCGTCGCGGCAATGCCGGGCAGGGTCAGCGGCAGGATGATCTGGCGGAAGGCCATGAACTGCGTTGCGCCATCGATCTTCGCGGCTTCTTCCAGATCCTTCGGAATGCCATCGAAAAACGACTGCATCAGGAAGGTGGCGAAGGGCACGTTGAAGGCCGAGTAGACGATGACGAGGCCGAGCAGGCTGTTGGTAAGGCCGAGCGGCGCCATGATCTTGTAGATCGGCGCAATCAGCATCACGAGCGGAAACATCTGCGTCAGCAGCATCAGCGCCACGATCCAGTATTTGGCGCGGAAGTTGAACCGCGACAGCGCATAGCCGGAAAGCGATGCCAGCAGCGTGACGATGATGGCGGTCGATCCGGACACGATCAGGCTGTTGCAGAAGAACAGCGGAAACGAACTGTTGTTCAATACATGGCTGAAGTGGTCGAAGGTCATGCGCGATGGCCAGAGCCGCACGCCCTCGCTGTAAAGCAGATCATTGGGCGTGACGGATACCTTCACCAGCCAGAAGATCGGAAACAGTGCAAACAGGACGAACAGGAGAATGGCAATGCGATGCGCGCCGGCAAGGTAGATTTTACGGTTGGGCATGGCTCAATCCTTGTTCAGAAGCGTCTGGCGCAACAGCACGATGAGCATCGAATAGACCATCAGCAGGACAAGCAGGACCATCGCGATGGCCGAGGCGTAACCGAAATCGAGCCGCTTGAAGGCCTGCGTGAAGATGTAGCTTGCAACGATCTGCGTCCGGTCGGCAGGGCCGCCGCCCGTCATCACGACGATCAGGTCGGCGCTGTTGGCGATCCAGACGGTGCGCAGCAGAATGGTGATGGCCATGGTCGGCGCGAGGTAAGGAAGCGTGATCGACAGAAAACGCTGCACGGGGCCTGCGCCATCGATCGCCGCCGCTTCATAAAGATCGCGCGGGATGGCCTGCAAGGCGGCCAGCATGGTGATGGCGAAGAACGGAATGCCCCACCACACACCTGCGGTGATGATGCCCCACATGGCAAGATTGGGATCGGACAGGATATTGTTTGGCGCGCTCAGTATGCCGATTGCATGCAGCCAGTGCGGCAGCGGGCCGATCACCGGATTGAACAGCCAGGCCCAGTTGAGACCGGTGAGAAATGTCGGCACGGCCCATGGCAGGAAGATCAGCGCCTGTGCCAGCCCACGCCCCGCAAACGGCTTGTCGAGCAGCAGGGCCAGAATAAGTCCGAACACGAATTGCAGCAGAACGGAGCAGCCGGTCCACCAGAGCGTATTCTTCAGGGAACGATAGAACGCCTGATCGGTCGCAAGTTCACGGAAATGATCAAGCCCCACGAAGCCGCCCGAAAACGGGTTGAGCAACTGAATGTCGCGAAAGGCATAGGAGACGCCGAGGATCAGCGGAACCAGCATGATGGCGCCGATGAGGATGAGCGCAGGGGCGCTGTAGAGATAAGGTTCGGAGGCGTGCGCAAGCCGCTGCAAAAAGCTGCGCTGGTCCTGCCTTGGCACTTCGTTGCGCACCGGGGCCTTTATGGAAGCGGTGTCGGTCATCATTTTTCCCTTCGCGGGGATTGCATGAAGAGGATGAGCAGGCGCGAAAACTCCGCGCCTGCCAACCGTTCGTGGTGCTATTGCTTGGCGAGGTGCTTCTGCTGCGCCTTGGTCAGATATTCTGCCCACTGGTCGGCCAGCTGGTCCGGCGTGATGTCGCCGAGAAGCGCTTCCTGCGAGGTCTTGATGACGAGCGAATCCTTGAAGAAGGCAAATTCTTCCAGATAGGTCGGCATCATGGTTGGAACGACGTTCTTGTCGGCCAGTTCATCGAACCAGCCCTTGAACTGCTCGCCGCTATAGAACGGATCGTTCTGCGCCGATTTGAGAACCGGCAACGCGCCGGTCCGCTTGTTCCACTCGATGTTGCCTTCCGGGCCTTCGAGCATCGAGATCAGTTTCCAGGAAAGATCCTTGTTCTTGCTCGCGCTCATCATCGACCAGCCGGCGAAGCCGATGGTCGGGAAGGTCTTGCCATCCGGGCCCTTCGGCATGATGGCGACGCCGAAATCTTCCGGCTTCATGCGTTCGGCAATGGCGATCAGCGCATCCGGGTCCTGATTGAGGAAGGCGCAGGTGCCGCTGTAGAAACCGGCCACGGTTTCATTGAAGCCCCAGTTGACGCTGTCCTTCGGTGCAAGGCCGTTCTTGTAGAGATCGACCATCCAGGTGATGCCCTTTTTCCAGCCTTCGCTGTTCATGGTCGAGGTGCCGTCTTCATTGAAGAACTTGTTGTTGCCCGCCATGGAAGCGGCAAAGATCACCCAGCCATTCAGCCCACCGGGACCACCGCGCATGCAATAGCCGGATTTGCCGGGAAGGGCGGCGATCTTCTTGGACGCTTCGACAAATTCATCCAGCGTCTTCGGCGGTTCGGATACGCCTGCCTCGCTCAGCAGCTTCTTGTTGTAGAACATCGCGTTCAGATAGAAGCCGTAAGGCAGCGTATAGGCTGTGTTGTTGACGCTGCGGCCAAGCTCAAGCGCGCGCTCGGTCAGGTCGGATGTGGTTTCCCATTTTTCGAGATAAGGCTCGAGATTCTCCAGCATGCCGTTATTGCCATAGAGCGAAACCCAGGTGTCCGGCATTTCCATGACGTCCGGGATTTCGCCCGCCGAAACCATGGTGGCGAATTTCTGGAAGGATTCGCCCCATGGCAGCGAAATGATTTCCACCTTGGTGCCCGGATTGGCCGCCTCGAACTTGGCGACGATGGATTCAAGCGTCTTGGTGCGCTCGGGGCTGGTGATGACTTCAACAAGCTTCAAGGTCGTATCGGCAAGCGCCGTACCGCTCAAAAGCATGGTTGCGAATGCGGCTGCTATTAGTTTTTTCATTGCAGTTCCCCTTATTGCTCCTCACTGTTTTATTCATACGGCCGATGCTGCGAGCGCTCCTTCAATATCCCGCCACAGCGCTTCCGTTCCTTCCAGTCCGACATGCAGGCGCACGGAGCGCGGGTCGATGCCGAACGTATGCGCCGAATTGGGCTGCGCCTTCTGCTGCAGCACGACTTCGCCCGGCACGATCAGGCTTTCATGTCCACCCCAGCTCACGCCGAGCTTGAACAGATCGAGATGATTGCAGAATTCGCGAATGTTCACGCCTTCGCGGAAGATGACCGAGAACAGGCCGGAGGTGCCATGCAGGCCCGCAGGCAAGCGGTTGGCAAGGGCGGGATGGCACACGGTTTCAACCACATCCAGCGCCTGAAGCCGCTTTGCGATTTCCAGCGCCGATGCCTCATGCGCCTTCATGCGCGTCGGCAAGGTGCGCATGCCACGCACCAGAAGCCAGGCATCAAAGGGCGAAAGCTTGCCGCCGAGATATGGATAGGTTTCCGCGCGGATCGCGTTGATAAGCACTTTCGAGCCGGTCACGACGCCGGCCACGACATCGCTATGGCCGCCAAGATATTTCGATGCCGAATGCACGACGAGATCGACGCCCAGCGACAGCGGACGCTGGAAGATCGGGCTGGCCCAGCTGTTGTCGATGATGGTCAGAACGCCATGCTGCCGGGCGATCTGGGCGAGGGCCCCGACATCATGGGCTTCCATGATCCAGCTTGTCGGGCTTTCCATGTAGAAGAGCTTTGCGCCGGGCAGGGCCTTTGCAACCGCCTCTTCGTCGCGGCCATCGACATAGTCGACCTGCACCTGCATGCGTTTCAGGATAGTGCCGAAAAGCCGGAACGCATCCGGATAGACATGGCGCACCGCAACGATGCGATCACCCGGATTGACGAAAGCCAGCACGCTTGAAGAGATCGCCGCCATACCGCTGGCAAAGCCGAGCGCATCTTCGCCGCCTTCAAGTTTTGCCAGCATTTCTTCAAATGCGCGCACGGTCGGGTTGAGGCCGCGCGTGTAGATGGGCCGAACCTTTTCGCCCCGATAGGAGGCGACCATGTCGTCATAGCTTGGGAAGGTGAAAAGCGAAGTCTGCACGATGGGCGGAACCACGGCGTCGAAAGCATTGCCTTCATCATGGGCGACTGTAAGCGCTGCGAAATCCAGCGGGTCCATCCCGTCAGTCATTTGGACATTTCCTTGATGTCTTCCTCGACAATGTCGAGGATTTTGAGTGTTTCCTGCCGCGCGGTTTCAGGGTCCTGAGCCACGATGGCGTTGAAGAGGGTGCGGTGGAACGGAAAGGTCCGCCGCGCGAAGTCTACCCGCTCGAACGGATGATCCCAGAAACGCAGGAAGGCTTCGCGCATCTGTTCGAGCAATTGCCTGAAAAGCGGGTTGTGGGTCGCGTCGTAAATGGCGAGATGGAACGCCAGATCCTCGGGTCCGGACGTGCCTTCCGCGATGTGAACGCGCTCCATCTCATCGAGATTGCGTTCGATGATGACGAGGTCCTCAGCCGTGCGTTTGCGGGCAGCGACCATGCTGGCCTCGGCTTCGATGCCACGGCGCACTTCAAGCGATTGCAGCAATGCATCGCGCAACTGCGCAGGATCGAATGAAAGCGGCATATGGATGGTTGCAGCCGAAATCGGCTTGAGCAGATAGGTGCCGCTACCCTTGCGCGCTTCGATCACCCCGAGGGCTTGAAAGTGGCGGATTGCTTCACGAATGGTGGAGCGGCCGACAGCGAGAGCGGTCATCAGTTCGCGTTCAGCGGGAAGGCGGTCTCCGGCCTGAAGATGCGCGGTCGCGATGTAATTGGCGAGCGCATCGGTTACCTGCCGGGCGCGATCCATCGGTGGTAGCGGCGCGATCTGCAACAGCCTGCGATCTTTCATTCTGCCTCCATTTTCCGGACTGCCCCCAGACAATCGCAGCGCAATCCGTCCAGACCCCGTTCCCTTTTTGGTTTTAAAATTGGTCTGACATCATAGTAATATCGGCAGGAAATTTGCAGCTGTCAAGGATGGTTTATTCGCAAGTGAATAGACTGTTCGCATGCGCATGCTTTTCCGATTGCGCTTCGGCAAGCTTGCTCCTATCAATCGCTGGAAGAGGCAGCGCATCCCAAAAAGTGCGAAGCGGTTTTTGGGTAAGATGCGGTGAAAGAGGAAGCGCATCCCAAAAAGTGCGAGCGGTTTTTGGATCACGAGGCGCTGAACAAGGAGTGCGGCGTTCGTCGCGTTGTTGAGGAGATATCCATGCATTTGAAGGCATCCGAAAAGCGAACGCTTGGCCGTACCGGCTTGACTGTGACGGCGCTTGGTCTGGGAACTGCACCTCTGGGTGGGCTTTATGCGCCCGTTTCCCGCTCTGACGCCGACGCTTTGCTGGAAGCCGGCTGGAATAGCGGCATCCGCTATTATGACAGTGCGCCGATGTATGGCTATGGCCGCAGCGAGCACATTCTCGGCGATATGCTGCGTGAAAAGAGCGAGCGCGCAGTTGTTTCGACCAAGGTGGGGCGCCTGATGGCCAATGAGCGTGCGGGCCGCACATTGCCGCCTGCGCTGCCGAAAAACCCGTTCGATTCCGGCTGGCACAATGGCCTCAATTTTCGTGAGGTCTTTGATTACAGCTATGATGGCATCATGCGGAGCTTCGATGACAGCCAGCAGCGTCTCGGCTTTCCTGAAATCGATTTGCTCTATGTCCACGATATTGGCCGTGTGACCCATGGCGACCGGCAAGAAATCCACTGGAACGCGCTTACCAAGGGCGGCGGTTTCCGCGCGCTCACCGAATTGCGCGAGGCGGGAAATATCAAGGGCTTCGGTCTTGGCGTAAACGAATGGCAGATCATTCGCGATGCGCTTGAAGAAGCCGATCTCGACTGCTCGCTTCTGGCTGGCCGTTATTCGCTGCTCGATCAGGTTTCGGAAAAGGAATTCCTGCCATTGGCGCAGAAGCGTGGCATGGCGCTGGTGATTGCCGGTGTTTTCAATTCCGGTATTCTCGCGGCACCGCGCGGCGGCGAACAGAAGTTCGACTATGCCGATGCGCCTGCCGAAATCATCGCGCGCACCAATCGCCTGCACGATATTTGCGATGAGTATCATGTGCCGCTCGCCGCCGCCGCCATGCAGTTCCCGATGAGACATGAGGCCGTCAGCTCCATTCTGATCGGTGTCCGCTCGCCGGAACAGATCAGGCAGAACGTGGTCTGGTTCGAGCAGTCGATCCCCGAGGAATTCTGGACGATGCTTCGCTCGGAAGGTCTCATTTCGTAATCATGGCATCCAGAATTCTCTGTGTCGGTGCCCTTACCATGGACACCATCTTGCGCCTCGATGCGCTTCCTCATGCGGCAGGCAAATACCTGCCGCGCGAGGCCGTCGAAATAGCAGCCGGCATGGCTTCGAGCGCAGCCGCGGCGATTGCCCGGCTTGGCGGCGATGTGGCGCTCTGGGCTTCTGCGGGGATTGATCCCGTTGGGGATCGTGCCGTCGCGGAGCTTCAAGCCGAAGGCGTCGATTGTGCCTATATCCGGCGGCTGGAAGACGCCCGCACGGCATTTTCGTCAATCCTCGTTGATGCGAGCGGCGAACGCATCATCGTGCCTTTTTATGATCGTAGGCTGGCAAGCCCGTCCGATGTGGTGCCGCCCATCGCAGCGGGGGCCTATGCCGCCGTGATGACCGATGTGCGCTGGCCATGGGCTGCTGAGACTGCGCTGCGTGCCGCGCGCGATGCCGGTATTCCGGCCATACTGGACGCGGATACCGCGCCGGTTGAATTGCTCGAAACGCTGCTGCCGCTTGCAACCCATATCGTTGCATCGGAACCCGCTGCAATCAGCGTCGCGGGCACGACGGATTTGCGTGAATGTGTCCGCATTTTAGCTGACCGCCATGATGTGTTCACAGCGGTCACCGCCGGAGCGGAAGGCTGCTATTGGAGCGAAGGCGCTGGCAAACCGGTTTCTCACCTGCCCGGTTTCAAGGTCGATGCAGTGGATACGCTGGCCGCAGGCGACGTGTTCCATGGCGCTTTTGCATGGGGTCTGGTGGAAGGCAAGCCGATGACGGACATCATTCGCTTTGCCAATGCGTCTGCGGCGATCAAATGCGCGCGCTTCGGCGGGCGGGCCGGTTCGCCGCGCCCACAGGAAGTGCTTTCCTTCATCGAAACCGGTATTGTTCCGACCCGATAAGTTGACCGTCTCCGGACCTCGCCCTCGTCCTTCGAGACGCTGTTTTCAACAGCTCCTCAGGATGAGGGAGGGAGATGTCAGCGCGCTGAACTGGCTCGCGGTTCAGGTAATTTGCTTTCTCTCCCGTTCTCCGAAAATCATGCAATTACGCACTGAACACGAATTGACTCTTTACTAACATGTTAGTATGTGCCAGCTTAAAGTTCAAATTTGGGAGGAGCCAGTCTTGGCACATAATCATTCCGGGCAGGAGCGTTTCGGTCTCTCTGCAGCGCTCACCACGCCATTCGACGCAGATGGCAAGATCGATGTCAGCCGTGCGCTGAAGCATGCCCGCGCGCGGCTCGATAATGGCTGCTCGAGCGTGACCCTGTTTGGCACCACCGGCGAAGGGTCGTCGATTGCTGATGCCGAGCGCGCCGCTCTTCTGGATGCATTTGTGGTAGGCGGTTTTCCGGCCTTCAGCATTGTCGTGGGCGTGATGGAAAACTCGGTTGCCGACGCTGTCCTCCAGGCTGGCGACGCGCTGCGCCGCGGCTGCAAGGCCATTCTTCTCGCGCCGCCTTCCTATTTCAAGAACCTCTCCGATGAAGGCCTGTTCAACTGGTTCTCGTCCGTCTTCAAAGGTTTGGGTGAAGATGCTCGCGGCATCATTCTCTACAATATCCCGTCGGTTACAGCGGTCGAGCTTTCCGTCGATCTTATCAGCCGCCTGCGTGCAGCTTTTGGTGGCATCATCATTGGCGTGAAGGATTCTTCCGGCAATTGGGCCTATACCGAAAAACTGCTTGCTGCGCATAAGGACATCGCGATCCTGATCGGCGACGAGCGTGACCTTGCAGCCGGTGTGCGTCTCGGCGGGCAGGGCGCGATTTCCGGCATGGCCAATCTGTTCCCCGACCGTCTTCTGCGCATGATCAATGACGGACAGGACGATGCCGAACTGGTGGCTGCAGTACAGCAATTGCTGAACTATCCGGTAACGCCAGCGGTCAAGGCCATGGTGGCGCGCCATACGGGTGACAAGGAATGGCGGCGTGTCCGCGCACCGCTCGTTTCACTCAATGATGCGGACTGTGATGCAATTGGTAGTGTATTCGACCGTTTGCATATGGCAAAAGCGGCCTGAAGGCGGCATAAGCCTGAAAGGATAGAGGGGGAACGGATTTGGCGGAAGATCACAACGAACCGGTAAAATTGCGGGACAAGGCTTATCAGAGCTTCACCCAGCATTTGCTGGCGCGTGATTTTCATCCGGGCCAGTTCGTTTCGCAGCGCCAGCTCGTCACCATGACGGGCTTGCCGCTCGGCGCTATCCGCGAACTGATCCCGCGCCTTGAAGCGGAAGGCCTTATCAAGACCGTGCCGCAGCGCGGGCTTCAGATCGCGCATATTGATCTCAATCTGATCCGCGAAGCGTTTCAGTTCCGCCTCTTTATCGAGAAAGAGTCGGTGGCGATTTTTTGCCAATCAGCGTCCGACGAATTGCTGCGCGCATTGCGTGCGGAACATGAGGAAACTCTGGAACGCGCGATGGCGGAAGGTGAAACACCGGAACTGGAGGCGCGGGCGCAGACTATCGACTGGAGCCTGCACGATACGATTGTCGGCTCGCTCGATAATGAAATCATCTGGCGCGCCTATCAGACCAACACGATCAAGATGCGCCTGATCAATCAGGAACGTTTCCGCATCACCGGTCGCGTCATTCCGGTCATGCAGGAGCATCTGGCCGTCCTGGCTGCAATCGAAACACGCGATCCGCAGACAGCCATGGATGCCATTGCCGTTCACATCAACAATGCACGGAAACTGGCTTTGCAGATTTAACGACCAGAGCCCGGGCAAGAGGAGTTGCCGGGCCGACGGAAATTTGGGGAGGAGCATGCAATGAATCTATTACGTCCAACACGTCGCCAGTTCCTGGCGGGCTCGGCGGCAATCGCTGCATCGGGCATGACGGGCATCAGCCCGTCTTTCGCCCAGTCGAAAGTCGACTGGAAAAAGTTTGCCGGTACCACGCTTGAAGTAAACCTCATCAAGAGCCCGCGTGGTGAAATCCTTCAGAAATACCAGAAGGAATTCGAGGAACTGACCGGCATCAAGGTGCATTCCGAACAGATGCCCGAACAGCAGCAGCGCCAGAAGGCGGTGATCGAGCTGACGTCCGGCCGCCCGAGCTTCGACGTCATCCATATCAGCTATCACGTCCAGAAGCGCCAGTTCGAAAAGGGCGGCTGGCTTGCCGACCTCAATCCATTCCTGAAAGACCCGACGCTGACGGACGCATCGCTCACGGAAGATGATTTCGCAAGTGCCGGCCTGACCTTCGCCAAGGACGCCAATGGCCGTTTCGGCGCGCTGCCATTCTCGGTCGATTACTGGATCATCTACTGGAACAAGGAACTCTTTGCCGCCAAGGGCATCGAATTTCCGAAGACCTTCGAAGAACTGGTCGCAGCCGCCGAAGCGCTCACCGATCCATCGACCAACACCTATGGTTTCGTCGCGCGTGGCATGAAGAATGCCAATGCGCCGGTCTATACCAGCCTCCTGCTCGGCTATGGCAAGCAGTCGGTTGACGCCGATGGCAACCTCCAGACGGATTCGGCTGAAGGCATCGAAGCCGCAAAGCTCTATCAGCGCCTGATGACCAAATCGGCACCTCCCGGCGTTGCGGGCTTCAACTGGGCAGAATGCCAGTCGAACTTCCTGCAGGGTCGCGTCGGCATGTGGCTCGACGGTATCGGTTTTGCCCCGCCGCTCGAAGATCCGAACAAGTCGCGCGTCGTCGGCAAGGTCGGCTATGGCGTCATGCCGGCAGGCCCGAATGCACAGGCAGCACCGACGACCGGCGACGGCATCGGCGTGACCGAAGCCTCCAAGAACAAGGAAGCCGCATATCTCTACTGCCAGTGGGCCATTTCCAAGGAAATGGGCGCTCGCCTGTTGCAGTCGGGGTCGGGCGTTCCGTTCCGCAAGTCGGTCATCGACGATGAAGCCGTGCGCAAGGGCGTCACCATGCCGGAAGGCTGGGTGGAAGCCCTGTCGAAGTCAGCCCCGATCAGCCAGCTCTGCCTGCCGGTCATCGTGCCTGTCACGGAATTCCGCGACATCATCGGCGTGGGCCTCACCAATCTGCTGAACGGCGCCGACGCGGAAGCTGAAATGAAACGCGCGACGGAAGAATTCCGTCCGGTCCTCGCACGGAGCGAAGGAAAATGACATCTGCCGCCCCGACAGGAGCAAAAACGGGAGTTGCTGCGGCAGCTTCCCCCACCAAGACTGGCAAGAGCCGCTTGCGGCCAAGCTACTGGCCGTTTGTTCTTCCAGCCTTGATCACCGTCGGGGCGGTGATCGTCTTCCCATGGGTGTTTACGCTCTGGATGAGTACCAACCAGTGGCAGCTGGGCGGCGAGCAGAGCTTTGTCGGCTTCGACAATTATCTGCGTCTTGCCGCCGATATGCGCTTCTGGGAATCCATGTGGCATACGGTTGTCTATACGGTTCTGTCGGTCGTGGCCCCGATGGTTCTGGGCACGATCGCAGCGCTGGTCTTTGACAGCAAGCTGCCGATGCGCGGGCTCCTGCGCGGCATCTTCGTCATGCCGATGATGGCCACACCGGTTGCCGTCGCTCTGGTCTGGACGATGATGTATCACCCGCAGCTCGGCGTTCTGAACTATCTTCTGTCGCTGGTCGGCATTCCGCCCCAGGAGTGGATATTCAACCAGAACACGGTCATCCCCTCGCTGGTGGCTGTTGAAACCTGGCAGTGGACGCCGCTTGTCATGCTGATCGTGCTCGGTGGCCTTGCTTCCATGCCGCGCGATCCCTTTGAAAGCGCGGAAATCGATGGCGCCAATGGCTGGCAGAAATTCCGCTACATCACCCTCCCGATGATCCTGCCCTTCATCATGGTGGCTGTCATCATCCGCTCGATCGATGCGCTGAAAAGCTTCGACATCATCTATGCGATGACGCAGGGCGGTCCGGGCACCGCGTCGGAAACCATCAATATCTATCTCTATAATGTGGCGTTCTCCTATTACGACATAGGCTATGCATCGGCGATTGCCGTGGTGTTTTTCATTGTCATTATCGCCATGTCGCTGGTCCTCCTGGCTCTTCGTCAGCGGACCAAGTGGAACGCCTGAGGACCGACCATGGCACGCAAATCAATTCTTTCGAAGCTTGGCACGGCACTTCTGGTCTTCATCATCGTGTCGCCTGCGATCTTCTTCTTCGTCTGGATGCTGTCGCTTTCGCTGAAATATGAAATCGACAATGGCGCTTATCCGCCAATCCTGATCCCGGAGCGTTTCGCCTGGTCGAACTATACCGAGATCTTCGCCGCGAACGACTTTCTGCTCTATTTCTGGAACAGCCTTATTGTGACCGGCATGGCGACCCTGCTTGCGCTGCTGGTCGGTGTTCCGGCGGGATATGGCATTGCGCGGCTCAAGGCGCACAAATCGGCGATCGTTATCATGATTGCCCGCATGACGCCGGGTCTGTCCTACCTGATCCCGCTGTTCCTTCTGTTCCAGACGCTCGGTCTGCTCGGCACGCTCTGGCCGCAGATCATCATCCATCTGGTCGTCACCGTTCCAATCGTGATCTGGATCATGATCGGCTATTTCGAGACGACACCTATGGAACTGGAAGAAGCCGCCATTATCGACGGTGCTTCCTCGTGGCAGGTGTTCATGAAAGTCGCCCTGCCGATTGCCAAGCCCGGCATCGTGGTTTCGCTCATTCTGGCGGTGATCTTCTCGTGGAACAATTTCGTCTTCGGCATCGTGCTCGCAAGCCGCGAGACACGTACCCTGCCGGTCGCAGTTTATAACATGCTGTCCTTTGAACAGGTCAGCTGGGGTCCGCTTGCAGCCGCCGCCCTCGTGGTCACATTGCCGGTCCTGCTGCTAACCGTTTTCGCACAGCGCCAGATCGTTGCAGGTCTGACCGCAGGCGCCGTCAAATAAGAGTCGAGGTTCAAGATGGCATCTGTATCCATCCGAAATGCAATCAAGAAATATGGCAATGTCGGCGTGCTGCATGGCGTGTCAGTGGATATCCAGGACGGTGAATTCGTCGTGCTGGTCGGCCCGTCGGGCTGCGGAAAATCGACGCTTCTGCGCATGATCGCAGGGCTTGAGGAAATTAGCGACGGCGAAATCGCCATCGGTCCCCGCGTGGTCAACGACCTGCGCGCCAAGGAACGCGATATCGCCATGGTGTTCCAGAATTATGCGCTCTATCCGCATATGACGGTGGCCGACAATATGGGCTTCGCGCTCATGCTGAAGAATGCACCGAAGGAAGAACGCGACAGCCGTGTGGCGCGCGCCGCTGAAATCCTCGGCCTCAACAAGCTGCTCGACCGCTTCCCGCGCCAGCTTTCCGGCGGCCAGCGCCAGCGCGTGGCCATGGGCCGTGCGATTGTTCGTGACCCGCAAGTGTTTCTGTTCGATGAGCCGCTGTCCAATCTCGACGCCAAGCTGCGTGTGCAGATGCGCGGTGAGATCAAAGGTCTGCATCAGCGCCTGAAGACCACCACGATCTACGTGACCCACGATCAGATCGAAGCGATGACCATGGCGGACAAGATCGTCGTCATGCGCGATGGTCTGGTGGAGCAGATCGGCGCACCGCTCGATCTTTATGACCGTCCGGCCAATATGTTTGTCGCGGGCTTCATAGGGTCTCCATCGATGAACTTCGTCAACGGCAAGATCGAGGAAGGCTCGTTTGTGGCCGATGGCGGCTTCCGTATGCCGCTTCCTGAAGGCGATTATGCAAGCCTTTCGGGCAAGGCCGTTTATGGCATGCGCCCCGAGCATATGAAGATCGCCGATAAGGGCGTGCCGGTCACGGTCGAAATCGTCGAGCCGACGGGCTCGGAAATCATGGTGATGGGCAAGCTCGGCGACCAGCCGGTTACCTGCCTGTTCCGCGAGCGGCTGACGGTGCGCCCCGGCGATGTGCTGACCATTGCCATTGATCCGGCCACGAGCCATGTGTTCGAGCCGGAAAAGGGAATGCGCGTCAGCAGCTAAAAACCAAATATCAAAATGAAAACGCCGGGCTTTTGCCCGGCGTTTTGTTTTATTCCGCAGCCTCTTTCACCGCCATCGGATTGTTCGGATGAGTCGTCCAGTTGGCATATTGCGCCGGGATCGGCGCCTTGGTGCGCGGATCGAAACCGCCGATCTGCTCCATCGTGATGCAGTCCTCGACCGGGCAGACATTGACGCAAAGATTGCAGCCAACGCATTCCTCGTCGATCACCTCAAAGTGCCGCGCGCCATTGACCAGATTGGTGATCGCCTGGTGCGAGGTATCCTCGCAGGCGATATGGCAACGCCCGCATTTGATGCAGAGATCCTGATTGATCCGCGCCTTGGTGACGTAGTTGAGGTTGAGATATTGCCAGTCGCTGACGTGGCCAACGGCCATGCCGCGGAAATCATCCAGCGTCTGATAACCCTTGCTGTCCATCCAGTCGGAAAGACCGTCGATCATTTCCTGAACGACCTTGAAGCCATAGGTCATCGCCGCCGTGCAGACCTGCACCGTGCCGCAGCCGAGCGCGATGAATTCTGCCGCATCGCGCCAGGTGGTGATGCCGCCGATGCCTGAAATCGGCAGGCCGCGCGTTTCAGGATCGCGTGCGATTTCCGCCACCATGTTCAGCGCAATCGGCTTGACCGCAGGGCCGCAATAGCCGCCGTGGCTGCCGCGACCGTCAATGGACGGGACCGGCGACATGCTGTCCAGATCGACCGACACGATGGAATTGATCGTGTTGATCAGCGACACCGCATCGGTCCCCGCCGCATGGGCGCCACGGGCAGGCTTGCGAATATCGGTGATGTTCGGCGTCAGCTTGGTGATCACCGGCATCCGGCTATACTGCTTGCACCATTTGACGACCATGGCGACATATTCCGGCACCTGACCGACAGCCGCACCCATGCCGCGTTCGCTCATGCCGTGCGGACAGCCGAAGTTCAGTTCGATGCCGTCAGCGCCGGTTTCTTCCACCAGAGGCAGGATGGCCTTCCATGCCTCTTCCTCGCATGGCACCATGATCGAAGCGATCAATGCGCGGTCGGGCCAGCGCATCTTCACTTCCTTCATTTCACGCAGATTGACTTCGAGCGGCCTGTCGGTAATCAGCTCGATATTGTTAAGACCGAGCAGGCGCCGGTCGGCACCATGGATCGCGCCATAGCGCGGCCCATTGACATTGACCACCGGCGGGCCTTCCGCGCCAAGCGTCTTCCAGACCACGCCGCCCCAGCCGGCCTTGAAGGCACGCTCCACATTATAGGCTTTGTCGGTCGGCGGGGCAGAAGCCAGCCAGAAGGGATTGGGAGACTTGATGCCGAGGAAATTCGTTGAAAGATCAGCCATTTTCTATCTCCTCAGCCCTGTTCCTGGCCCAGATGAACGCCGCGGTCCCGCACAGCCGATGCCGGGGCATGGAGCGCGCCTCCTGAAAGCACTGCATCGGCAAAGCCTTCGATTGCCTGGGGGCGTTTGATCAGCGTTGCATGGATCGATTCAGCGGCGACCTTGCCATCTTCCACCGATGCGACGGTCAGGTCCTTGCCGCCTGCCACGCAATCACCGCCTGCCCATATGCCCTCGACCGACGTGCGACGTTCGTCGTCCACGCTGATCCGTCCCCTGGAAAGCCCGATGCCCGAACCCGCCAGCGGTTCCGGTTCGAACTTCTGGCCGATAGCCTTGAAGACCTGATCGGCTTCAAGAATGAGATATTCCCCGGTGCCGGAAAGCCTGCCGTCTTCGATAGCGGTATATTCAAACACCACGGCATTGACGGTGCCGTCTTCGTTCCGTTCAAGCGCGTGGGGCTGCAGCCAGTGGCGAATGACCACGCCGTGAATCTGTGCCAGTTCCTGTTCATAGGCGCTGGCATTCATGTTCTCCTGACCGCGGCGATAGACGATGGTCACGTTTTCAGCGCCGAGCTTCTTGGTCTGGATCGCTACGTCCACTGCGGTCATGCCGCCGCCGATGACCACCACGTTGCGGCCGACGGGCAGGGATGAGAGGTCTTTTGCCTGGCGCAGATTGGCGATGTAGTCGACCGCATCGATAACGTTTGGCGCGTCTTCGCCAGAAAGGCCCAGATCATTGACGCCCGGCATGCCCATTCCGAGGAAGACCGCGTCATAGCCAGCTTTCAGCGCCTCGATAGTGATGTCCTGACCGAGCGTCTGGTTATATTCGACATTGATCGCACCGATCTTGAGCACGAATTCGAGTTCGCGCTGCGCGAAATTATTGACCGTCTTGTAGGCCGCGATACCATATTCGTTGAGGCCGCCGCCTTTGGGCCGGGCTTCGAAGATGGTCACCTTATGGCCATGCATGGCAAGGCGATGGGCAGCGGAGATACCTGCCGGACCCGCGCCAACCACGGCAATGTGCTTGCCGGTTTCAGGCGCGCGCTTGAATGGATGATTGCCGGTTTCCATCAAAACGTCGGTGGCATAGCGCTGCAATTCACCGATCTTGACCGGCTTGCCTTCCGAAATTTCGCGAACGCACACTTCTTCGCAGAGCGTTTCTGTCGGGCATACGCGAGCGCACATGCCGCCCAGAATGTTTTCCGAAAGGATGGTCTTCGCTGCCCCAACCGGATTGCCCGCATTGATCTGTCGAATGAACATCGGAATATCGATGCCCGTCGGGCAGGCATTCATGCACGGAGCGTCGTAGCAGAAATAGCAGCGATCGGACTCGACCAGGGCTTCGTGCTTGGTAAGCGGTGGATGCAGATCGTCGAAAACATGCGCATAGTCGGCCTTGTCAAGCCTTGCCCCACGGATGTCAGGCCCGTTTGCGTGTCCCGGATTATCTATTGCATCAATAGGCGAATTCTCTGCTGATCTCATCGACCGCATCTCCCATTTTTGCTTGTTCAGGCGCGGGTTCCCTTTGCGCGCCGCAACTATGTACCGGGCCGCGATCTTTGCCGCCGCATGATGCCCGTTAAGGACAGGATGACAGATTTTCTCGGAAGGTCAAATTTTTTATCATCTGGTCAATTTATGGAAATGGGCGCGTTCAGGACGGAAGGCCCGGCTTTGGAAGCACGGGCCTTCAATGTTCGGCAGAAATGCGGGATCACAACGGGTCGGACTTGAGGCCGCTTCTTGCCTCTATCGCGCTTGTCTGCTCAGGGAGAATTTCCGTCTCCTTGGGAAGTGCAGGGCGAGAGCTTAGCACCAGGGCGCAACCACCGATGATGACGGCGGCACCGACGAACTGGATCAGGGAAAGCTGCTCCTTCAGGAAGACGGCGCCTACCAGAACCGCGATGACCGTCACGACGAACTCGACGCTGATGGCCTTCGTCGGCCCGACACTTCCGACCAGCTTGAAATAGAGCACATAGGTGAGGGCGCTCATCACGCAGGCCGAGATGAGCAGATATCCAAAATCAGCCAACCCCGGCATGGCTGGCACAGGCACCGCGAAAATGAGCGGCAAGGAGAGGATGCCGCCAAAAACGAATGCACCGATGGTGGTTTCCCACGAACCGGTGCCGGAAAGGCGGCGGCTGGCATAGTTGCTGCCGAAAGCTGCGGAAAAGCAGGAGAAAAGCACGGCGACACAGCCCATGATGAAGGCGGGCGTGACGGCAACAGCCGGGAAACCAACCAAGAGCACGATGCCGGTAACGCCAAGCAGCAGCCCGACAAGCCCGCGCGACGTAATGCGCTCAAGCCCCCAGAACTGGCTGATGATCATCGAGAAGAGCGGAATGGATGCCACGCAGATCGCGGCCATCGCCGTTCCGATCAGCGGGGTGCCGTAAGAAAGGCCGATCAGCTGGCCCGCAACCGTGGTTGCGCCAACCACGGCGAAAGGTTTCCAGCCAGCATGAAAATCCAGCCTGCGGCCGGAGAGTTTCGCAATTGCAAAGAGCGTTCCGGCCGCAATGAAGGAACGGAAAGCCACCGCGCCGACCCAGCCAAAGGCTTCTACGACGCGCAAGACCACGAGGAACGATAACCCCCATGCTACGGAAAGAAAAACATAGGTCGCGATATCTCTGGGTTTCATGCCAGCGGACTTTCAGGAAGTATTCGAAACTTTGAATACTTGGTTGTTAAGGAAGAACGTTACAGCTTTACAAGAATGAAGCCTGATCAGGTCGTTTTTGCGGCGGCGTTCGACGCCGCTTCTGCGATATTGGCGAAGAAGCGGTCTGCGATCTTGCGTGCGACCGAACCGAGCAGTTTAGTGCCGATCTGCGCTACCTTGCCGCCCGCATCGCCACGTATGGCGTAGGACAGAATAGTATCCTCGCCATCTTCGTCCAGCCGCACATCGGTCGCCCCATGCGCAAATCCGGCTATGGAACCTTCACCGTGGCCGGAGATCGTATAGGAGATCGGCGGTTTCATATTCGACAATTCCAGAATCCCGTGAAAGCGAACCTTCAGGATTCCGAAACTCACCTTGAGCGCAGCCCGTATTTCCGTGTCCGAAATTCGCTCGATATCTTCACAGCCCGGAATGCAGGATTTCAGCGTCTCAATGTCGTTCAGCGCATCCCAGACTGCTTGTCTCGGTGCCGCTATCCGCTCTTCTCCAGTCAGGTCCATGGTTCACTCCGAGGTGGATCACCCTAAATTGATCAATATGGTGTATATGACACCCTGTCCAAATTGGAAGTTCGGTAATTTATTTGCCGCAAATCCTCTCTAAAGCGCTTAATGTCCGCAATTAAATCGATTTGATTCGGGAGTAGCATCATGGCAAGAGACGCGACGAAGCTTGAAGCAACGGTCGCAAAGCTGAAAAAGCATTGGGCAGATTCGGCTCCGCAGGACATGCGGGCAGCGTTCAAATCGGATCCGGGTCGGTTCGAGCGGTATTCGTTGTCCCTGGATGACCTTCTGTTCGACTGGTCGAAATGCCGGGTCAATGACGAAACGATCGGGCTCCTCAAGGAGCTGGCCGGTGCTGCCGATGTTGAAGGCCGTCGCGCGGCGATGTTTGCAGGCGAGCATATCAACAATACCGAGGATCGTGCCGTTCTCCACGTCGCTCTGCGCGATACTTCCTCGAAGGAAGTGCTCGTCGACGGACACAATGTCCTGCCGGACGTGAAGGAAGTGCTGGACCGTATGGCGGCATTTTCGGATGGCATCCGGTCGGGCGCTATCAAGGGCGCAACCGGCAAGAAGATCACCGATATCGTCAATATCGGCATTGGCGGCTCCGATCTCGGTCCCGTCATGGCGACGCTCGCGCTTTCTCCCTATCATGATGGCCCGCGCGCGCATTTCGTCTCCAATATCGACGGCGCTCATATTGCCGATACGCTCGGCATCCTTGATCCCGCGACGACGCTCGTCATTATCGCTTCCAAGACGTTCACGACCATCGAAACCATGACCAATGCGCAGACCGCGCGCAAATGGATAGCCGAAGCGCTTGGCGAAGCAGCCGTAGGCGCCCATTTCGCCGCAGTCTCGACGGCGCTGGACAAGGTAGCCGCCTTTGGCATAGCCGAAGATCGGGTTTTTGGTTTCTGGGACTGGGTCGGCGGACGATATTCGGTGTGGTCGGCCATCGGCCTGCCGGTCATGATCGCGATTGGACCGGACAACTTCCGCAAGTTTCTGGCAGGCGCACATTCGATGGATGTGCATTTCCGCGATGCGCCGCTGGAAAAAAACCTGCCCATTTGGCTGGGCCTCATCGGTTACTGGCACCGCGCCATCTGCGGCTATGGCAGCCGTGCGATCATTCCCTACGATCAGCGTCTGGCCCGCCTGCCTGCCTATCTGCAGCAACTGGATATGGAATCGAATGGCAAGAGCGTCACGGTCGATGGCAAGCCGGTTTCCGGCCCGACCGGCCCGGTCGTATGGGGCGAGCCCGGCACCAACGGCCAGCACGCCTTCTTCCAGCTTCTGCATCAGGGTACCGACACCATCCCGCTTGAATTCATCGTTGCGGCGAAAGGTCATGAAAAGCACCTTGACCACCAGCATGAAATGCTGCTCGCAAACTGCCTTGCGCAGTCGGAAGCTTTGATGAAGGGCCGCACGCTGGACGAAGCGCGGGCGCAGTTGAAGGCGAAGAACCTTGCCGAAAGCGAAGTGGAACGCATTGCGCCCCATCGCGTCTTCTCGGGCAACCGTCCTTCGTTGACGCTGGTTCACGACAAGCTTGACCCGTTCGCTTTCGGGCGTCTGGTCGCGCTCTATGAGCATCGTGTTTTCGTCGAGGCGCAGATTTTCGGCATCAACGCTTTCGATCAATGGGGCGTCGAGCTTGGCAAGGAACTTGCCACCGAACTCTTGCCGGTTGTCTCAGGCGAGCAAACCAGCGATGGTCGCGACGCTTCCACACAAGGGCTTGTCGCCCATCTGCATGCGCGAAGGAAAGCTTGACGGCATTCTCTGCACAATTAGAAATGAAAGAGAGCCGGGTTCGTAATCCGGCTCTCTTCATGAGGAATAGAATGGGACATGAAATGAAAACCGAGATTGTGAAATTTGCCGGCGATGTACCGGGAAATGCCATCGAGTTGCGCGTGCTGCGCTTTGCCGGCAAGGACAGCGATGTGCCTTCCGCCTATTTGCAATCGTCGCTTCACGGTGCCGAACTTCCGGGGCAGGCGGCTCTTCATTTCCTGGTTCCGATGTTGAAGAAAGCGGCCGAGGAAGGGCGCGTTCTCGGCAATATCACCGTTGTTCCACAGGCAAATCCGATCGGCTCCAATCAGTGGCAGGCCCATCAGCATCTCGGTCGCTTCGAAACTTTCTCGCTGACCAATTTCAACCGCGCCTTCCCGCTGCTGCCGGATTTCAACACGTCTGAACTGCCGGAGCCGGATGCGCCGATCTCACTGGCACAGCGCCTGAAGGCGACGCTTTTGAAGCTGGCTCTGCCGAACGACATCGTTCTCGATCTGCATTGCGACGACGAGAGCGAAAACTACGTCTACATCGCTGAAGAATTTGCCGAGGACATGAAAGATCTGGCCATCGCGCTCAATTCGACGGCGATCCTCGCATGGGATACGACTGCCGACGCAGCTTTTGAGGAAGCCTGCGCGCATCCTGTCCTGCAATTGCCAGCGGACAAGCGCAACATGAAGCGCCGCGCGGTGACGACAGTCGAATTTCGCGGCTTGAGCGATGTTTATCCCGATATGGGCAAGGGCGACGCCGAGGGCTTGTATAAATTCCTCGTACATCGCGGTGTCGTTCGCGACGACAATGTGAAGCTCGAAACCGAGTATAAGGGCCTTGTCACGCCGCTCTCGCATGTCGAGATGCTGCGGGCGCCGGAGGGCGGCATGGTGCTCTATCATGTAGCGCCCGGCGATGAAGTCAAAGCAGGCGCGAAGCTCGTCACGGTGGTTACGAAACCGGGTGAACCGGAAGGCGACATTACGCTCACGGCACCGCAGGACGGGCGCATTTTGACCCGTCGTTCGCTGCGCTATGTGCGCCGTGGCGATGATCTTCTCAAATTGCTGGGGGTGAAGCCTTCTGCCGTCAAGAAGCGTGCCGGCGCGCTTGAAGCATGAGCGAAAAGCTTTCCGAAGAACGCATCAGATCAATCCGTGCCGTCCTCTTCGACAAGGACGGCACCTTGATCGACTTCGACCGGACCTGGTTTTCAATCTCCTGGCAGCTTGCGCAGCGAGCCGCAAAGGGGGATGAACTGCGGGCCCGCGCATTGCTCGACGCTGGGGGCTATGACTGGCTGACCGAGCGTTTCCGGGCCAATTCAGTCATCGCGGCCGGTACGGTCGAAGACATTGTTTCGCTTTGGCACCCTGATGTGGTGTCCGAGCAATCGCGCGAGCTTATCGAAGAATATGACGCTTACTGCGTCACCGAAGGCGCACGTTCTGCTGTGGCCGTAGAAGCTTTGCATGAAACGCTCGAAACGCTTCGCACCATGGGGTTCCGGCTAGGTATCGCCACCAACGATTCCGAGGCTGGCGCGCACGCCACGGCCAAAGCGCTGGGTGTCGACGGTTTTTTCGACGTCGTGATCGGCTACAACACGGCGGCGCGTCCAAAACCCTATCCCGATCCCCTGCTTTATTTTGCAGAAAAGCTGGGGCTTGCTCCGCATGAGATCGCCATGGTCGGCGACAATCTTCATGACCTGGAGACAGCCCACGCAGCCGGTGCGGGACTGGCAGTCGGCGTTCTATCGGGCAACAGTCCTCGCGAAGCACTGGAACCCCACGCCGATATCGTGCTGGATAGCGTGGCCGGCCTGCCCGAATTGCTGAAACATTAAGTCGTCGCTTCCATTCAACGGATTGAATGGAAGCGTCACCACAATTCATTCTTGCTGCTCTTGCGGCGGAATTGGCATGGAGTAGCATGGCAGGACGTTTAACGTTCGCGGCGAGCTATACCCATGATCCTGATCGGCCAGTATGATTCTCCTTTTGTGCGGCGTGTCGCTATCGCCATGCGGCTTTACGGCCTGCCATTTGAACACAAACCATGGTCGACGTTCGGTGATCGTGACAGGCTTGCGGAATTCAATCCGCTGAGCCGCGTGCCGACGCTTGTACTGGATGATGGCGAGGTCGCGATCGAAAGCGCGGCGATACTCGATTATCTCGATGAGATCGCCAACGGCAAACATCCGTTGATCGCGCCAAGAGGTGCCGAGCGTCGTCAGGCATTGAAGATATGCGCGCTTTCTACCGGTCTTGCCGATAAAGCCGTAAGCCTGCTCTATGAAGGTTTGCTGCGAAGCGAAAAATCAAACGTTTGGGTAGAGCGTTGCGAAACGCAGATCGCCCGGGTGCTGGACGTGCTGGAGAACGACCTTTCAGAACGAAAATCACCATATTGGTTCGGAGATGATATCGGGCATGCCGATATTGCTGCGACCTGTGCACTGCGCTTTCTTCGTGAAGCCCATCCACATCTCTTCGATGAGCAGAAATACCCCTCATTGGCTGGTCTGGCCGCTCGATGCGAAGCGCTGGCACCGTTTCAGGAGATCGTGCAGCCCTTGGCGCCACCCTCTGCCTGATGCTGTCTGAAACAAATGCGGCCGGATGAAAGTCCGGCCGCATTTGTTTTCAAGTTTTACCGTTCTCAGTCACGAAGTTCGCGGCGCAAGATCTTGCCGACATTGCTTTTCGGCAGGCTTTCGCGGAACTCGACTTCGCGCGGGCGCTTGTAATTGGTAAGGCGCTCGGCGCAATAGGCTTTGACTTCGTCTTCAGTGAGGTTGAGATCGCTGCGCACGACGAACAGTTTCACGACTTCGCCGGAATGTTCGTTCGGTATGCCAATGGCAGCCGATTCCACGATGCCGGGATGACCTGCGGCTACTTCCTCGATTTCGTTCGGATAAACATTGAAGCCGGAAACAAGGATCATGTCCTTCTTGCGGTCGACGATTTTGGTATAGCCCCGCTCGTCCATGAAACCCATGTCGCCGGTCCGGAAAAATCCGTCGGGCATGATTGCACGCTTGGTTTCGTCCGGGCGGTTCCAGTAACCCGTCATCACCTGCGGTCCGCGCACGCAGATTTCGCCGACCTCACCGAGAGCGAGGTCGTTTCCATCATCATCGCGGATCGCAACATCGGTTGACGGCATCGGCAGGCCGATGGTTCCGGAGAACTCGGTTGCATCCAGCGCGTTGGCGCAGGCGACGGGCGAAGTCTCGGAAAGGCCATATCCTTCGGTGATGTGACAACCGGTCATTTTCTGCCAGCGTTCGGCCACAGGACGTTGTACAGCCATTCCGCCGCCGAGAGTGAGAATAAGAGGTTTGAAATCCAGGGTCTGGAAATCTGGATTATTCATGAGGCCATTGAAAAGAGTGTTGAGGCCCGGGAAGATATGGAACGGGAATTTCCTCAGTTCCTTGACGAAGCCAGCAATATCGCGCGGATTGGGAATGAGGATATTTCGCGCACCAAGCTTGATGCCGATCATCGCATTCACGGTAAGCGCGAAGATGTGATAGAGCGGCAGCGCACACACGAAATTCAGCGCCTTCGGCTTGCCCTTGTTGCGGAAGGCAACCTCCATCCAGGTATGCATCTGCTCCACATTCGCAAGGATGTTGCTATGGGTCAGCATGGCGCCTTTCGAGATGCCGGTCGTGCCTCCGGTATATTGCAGGAAGGCAAGGTCGGAACCTTGTACCGGAACCGGGTTGAAGGATAGGGCACGACCTTGAGCCAATGCGTCCTTGAAACGGATATGCTCCGGAATGTTCCACGCCGGAACCATTTTCTTCACGCGGCGCACGACCAGATTGATGATGTGGCCCTTGAATCCATGCATGTCGCCCATGGACGCGACGATGATATTGGGAACGTTGATCGAATTGAGGGTCTTTTCCACCGTCGACGCAAAATTTTCCAAAACGATCAATGCTTTGGCGCCGGAATCCTTCAACTGATGTTCCAGTTCTCGCGGCGTATATAGCGGATTGACGTTCACGACGACGAAACCTGCGCGGAGAATGGCCGTGAAGGCAATCGGATAATGCAGGATATTCGGCATCATCACCGCAACGCGGTCGCCCTTCACGAGACCGCGCGACTGGAGAAAAGCAGCCAGCGCACGCGAATATTCGTCGAGTTCCTTGTAGGACAGATCCTTGCCCATGCAGGTGAAGGCTGGGCTGGAGGCGAATTGCCGGCAAGATGCCAGAATCATATCGCCGATGGAAGTTGCCGTGCTCAGATCGATCTCGTGCGGAACGCCAGCCGGATATGATTTGAACCAGATCTTTTCCTGCGTCGGCGCGCCATTGGCTGGCGATCCCGCGGTCATGGATTCAACTACGGATGCACTTTGCCCAGTCGTCTTTTTCGCCATTTCTTCTCCCCGGATCGCTCCGTCCTAAATTGGGCCGCATGTGCGCCCCGCCGTCTCCCAAGCCATCCGCCCCCCGGAAGGCTTCCTCATTGGTAAATGTGGTCGAGTTTTAATTTCTTCGCAAGAGTTACATTGACGTAAGCGTAAATTATAAAAGAGTCGAGCGTCTCTCCCAATTTTGCGGTTTGACAATCACGATTGGTTGAAACCGGCCATCGTGAAAATAGCCTGTCCGGCGGGGCAGGCATATCGAAATTGGGCCCGACAACTATGTTTGATGAGCTTCGAATGCCGGATTTCTAAGAGATTGAACGAGTATCGAGATTGCCCTGCCACCGTAGGTGACAAGATCATAGTTCCGGTCGCCTCGCAACCATTCGTTGAGAAGGCCGCTTAGAAGGGACAGCAGGATCGGTGCCGCCGTGTCTGCGGTCCATTCCTTTGAAAGCTCCCCGCGTCTTGCAGCCACGTCCAGCAATCCTGCGAACAGGGAGAGGACGTTGGCGCGCGCTTCGCGAAGGCGATCTTCAAGCGGGGCCATTTCGCCGACGAATTCGCATCGCTGGTTGATAATGATGAAAATGTTCTGCTGACGCTCGTTGTTCGAGAAAAGCTGCAGCGCCTGAATGATCGACTGCTCGAGCACATGCATCGGATTGGGGTGGTTGACGGCCGCAGCCTGCAGCATGATTTCTTCTTGCGGAAACCGGACATTGCCGATGATGGTGCGAAGAATCTCCACCTTGTCGCGGAAGTGGAAATAAATCGCACCCCGCGTCACTCCGGCATGACAGGCAATTTCCATCAGTGTAGATTGGTTGACACCACGCTCGAGGAAAACCTGCTCGGCAGCCACCAGAATGGCTTCCCGGGTTTCGGCTGCCTCGGCTTTCGTTCTTCGCATGATTTCTCTCGGGTGAATGCAGTCTGATGGCTTAGTTCGCCACTTGAATCCGGGTAACTCATTCGTGATCTGTAATATTGAGCGATTGACTATAACACGGTAGATCGTATTTACAAACACTCGTGTATGTTAAATTGGCAGCACCGCGCGACAGCAAGGGCACTCCCACCATGACTTTGAACCGTTCCATTCGGCTTTTTGCGGCAGGGGCCGCTTTTCTTGTCTTTGCGGGGCAACCCGTTCTGGCGCAGGCACCCGGCGGCGCAACGCCGCCACCGCCACAGGTATCTGTTACCGTGGTCGAGCCGCATGATGTACCTGTCACCTACGAATATGCGGCGCGTATCAGTGCCTATCGCGACGTTCAGGTGCGTGCGCGTGTCGGCGGGATATTGCTTCACCGCAATTTCATCGAAGGCACGGAAGTCAAGGCTGGCGACGTGCTGTTCGAAATAGACCCGGCACCTTACCAGGCGGAGCTTGAAAAGGCTCAGGCACAGGTGGCACAGGCCGAGGCGCAGTATCAGCAATCCATCCGCGACGCGGAGCGCGCAGAACAGCTGGTCCAGCAGAAGGTGCAGAGCACTGCCGTTCGTGATTCGGCTTTCGCGACGCGCGACCTGAACAAGGCGTCTGTCGCCGCAGCCAAGGCGCAGCTGCGCACGGCTGAACTCAATCTGAGCTATACCAAGGTGACGGCGCCCATCAGCGGCATCACCAGCCTCGAACAGGTCAATGAGGGCAGCCTTATCGGTACGGATGCGTCTTCCAGCCTTCTGACCTCGATTACCCAGCTCGACCCGGTCTATGTGAACTTCTCCTTCACGGACACGGAAGCCGCTGAAATCGACCGTTTGCGCGCCGAGCGCGGTGCGACGGGCGAAGATGCCGACCGTCTCAAGATCAAGGTTCTGTTCGGGGACGGGCAGGCTTATGACCACGAAGGAACGATCGATTTCACCTCTTCGTCGCTCGATACGGAAACGGGTACGCTCGGTGCCCGCGCGGTGGTCGAGAATCCCAAGCGTCGCCTGATCCCGGGTCAGTTCGTTCGCGCTGTCATTCTTGGCATCCAGGTCAAGGATGCCATCACGATCCCGAAGGCCGCATTGCTCCAGGGGCCGCAAACGCAGTTCGTTTACGTGGTCAACAAGGACAATATCGTCGAAGTCCGGCCGATCACCGTTGCTCGCGAACTGAGCGATGCCTGGCTGGTTTCCGAAGGTCTCAACGCAGGTGACCGCGTCATTAGCGAAGGGCTTATCAAGGCAGCCCCGGGCAAGCCCGTTAATCCGGTCGACGCAGCTACCGAAGCAGGCAATAGCACATCGCCGGACAAGGCGGGTGCCGAAGCTGGCAAAGAACAGGCGGCAGGCAAGCAATGAACAGATTTTTCGTCGACCGCCCCGTTTTCGCGGCGGTCATCTCCATTGTGCTCGTGCTGGCAGGCCTGATCTGTATCCGGATTCTGCCGATTGCACAGTATCCCGAACTGACGCCGCCGCAGGTTGTTGTCAGCGCGACCTATCCCGGCGCCAGCGCCGAAACGGTGGCGCAGACCGTTGCCGCGCCGTTGGAACAGCAGATCAACGGCGTCGAGAACATGCTCTATATGCAGTCCTCGAGCCTCGGCAGCGGCACGATGCAGCTGACCGTAACCTTTGCTCTGGGCACCGACCCGGATCAGGCCACGATCAACGTCAACAACCGCGTGCAGCGTGCGACTTCCTCGCTTCCGCAGGAAGTGCAGCGTCTTGGCGTCACGGTGGACAAGCGTTCCACCACAATTCTGGGCATGGTCGCCATGTTCTCCGACAGTGATCGCTACGATCGCACCTATGTCGGCAACTATGCGCTTCTCAATGTGGTTGACGATCTCAAGCGCCTTCAGGGCGTTGGCGACGTGCAGCTTCTCGGCAACATCGATTATTCGATGCGTATCTGGCTGCGTCCCGACAAGCTGGCGCAGTATAACCTGACGCCGAGCGATGTCTCGACCGCCATTCAGGAACAGAACGCGCAGTTTGCAGCAGGCCGCTTCGGCGATCAGCCTGACCCGCAAGCCGGGCCGTTCACCTATACCGCGACCACACAGGGGCGCCTCCCGGATGCCGCAGCATTCGAGAACATTATCCTCCGTTCGAGCCCCAATGCGGCAACGCTCCGTCTCAAGGACGTTGCGCGTGTCGAACTCGGCACGGAAAGCTATCTCGTCGACAGTAATCTGAACGGCACCTCGGCCGTCCCGATTGCAATCTATCTGCAGCCCGGCGCCAACGCGCTCAACACGATGGAACTCATTCAGAACCGTATGGATGAGCTGAAGGCAAGCTTCCCGGCGGGTATCGACTATTCGATCCCCTTCGATACGACGAAGTTCATCAAGGTCTCCATCGAGGAAGTGATTCACACCTTCATCGAGGCGATCATTCTCGTCGTGCTGGTGGTGTTCATCTTCCTGCAGAACTGGCGGGCGACGCTTATCCCGATCATCGCGGTGCCGATCTCGATTATCGGTACTTTCGCGGGCATGTATGTGCTGGGCTTCTCCATCAACCTCCTGACGCTCTTCGGTCTCGTACTGGCAATCGGTATCGTGGTCGACGACGCCATCGTGGTGCTGGAAAACGTCGAACGTATCATGACGACGGAAAAACTGTCGCCGCGCAAGGCCGCCATCAAGGCCATGGGCGAAGTGACGGGGCCGGTGATTGCGATTGTCCTTGTGCTGTGTGCGGTGTTCATTCCGGTCGCCTTCATGGGCGGTCTGGTTGGCGAAATGTACAAGCAGTTCGCCGTGACCATCGCGATTTCGGTGACATTGTCGGGTCTCGTGGCCCTGACACTGACACCGGCGCTTTGCGCGCTTATCCTAAAGCCGGGTCATCATGAGCCGATGCTGCCGTTCCGCATCTTCAACCGCTTCTTCGAGCGGGTGACGGACGGCTATTCGCGCGGCGTTCGCTTCTTCCTGAAGCGCGCTGCAATTGGGCTGGTCATTTTTGCGGGCCTTCTTGGCGCCACCTACTATCTTTTCGAAAGGGTGCCGGGATCGCTGTTGCCGGATGAGGATCAGGGCTTCCTGTTCAGCGTTGCAGTGCTTCCCCCGGCGGCCTCTCTGGAACGTACAACGGCGGTTCTCGATCAGGCGAGTGCGAATATCCGGAAAAACCCTGCTGTGGAGAGCGTCTTCGCGGTATCCGGCTTCGACCTTCTGTCGGGCGGTCTGAAAACCAGCGCGGGCACGATGTTCATCATGCTCAAGGACTGGAAGGAACGCACGACGCCTGAAACCGATGCGCGCAATCTTCCCGGTGCCATCATGGGGATGAATGCGGGGATCAAGGACGGTCTTGTTCTTGCGTTCAACCCGCCTCCGATCATGGGTCTCAGCACGACGGGCGGCTTTGAACTCTATGTTCAGGATCGCACGGGCGGCGGTGTGGATTCGCTGACGCGGGCGACCAAGCTCATTACCGAGGCTGCCGTCAAGCGGCCGGAGTTGCAGGGTGTGCGCACGACGTTCGATCCGAACGTTCCGCAGTATGACATCCAGCTTGATCGCGAAAAGGCGAAGGCTATGGGTGTGCCGATCAACTCTGTATTCACTGCAATGCAGGCAACCTTCGGCAGCCTCTACGTCAACGACTTTACACTGTTTGGCCGCAACTATCAGGTCAACTTGCAGTCGGAAGCCGAGTTCCGTCGTGATCCGAGCGATCTCAAGCATGTCTTCGTCCGGGCCAATTCCGGCAGCATGATCCCGCTCGATGCACTCGTCACCGTCAAGCGTATTGTCGGTCCTGATCAGCTCGAACGCTTCAATGCCTTCAACGCGGCGAAGATCACCGGTAATCCGGCGCCGGGCTTCACCTCCGGCGACGCGATCAAGGCGATGCAGGAAGTGGCTGCGGAGGTTCTCCCGCAGGGCTATCAGATTGCATGGACCGGCTCGGCCTATCAGGAAGTGACCACCAGCGGCACAGGCACGCAGGCCATGATCTTCGGCCTTGTCATGGTGTTCTTGATCCTTGCTGCGCAGTATGAACGCTGGAGCCTGCCGCTCGCTGTCATAACGGCGGTGCCTTTCGCAATCTTCGGCGCGTTGCTGGCGACCGATCTGCGCGGGCTGACCAATGACGTCTACTTCCAGATTGGTCTGGTGA
Organism: Brucella ciceri; assembly: GCF_041930145.1. Lineage (NCBI taxonomy): Bacteria > Pseudomonadati > Pseudomonadota > Alphaproteobacteria > Hyphomicrobiales > Brucellaceae > Brucella > Brucella ciceri. The sequence continues at coordinate 236,881 of NZ_JBHEEV010000003.1, forward strand.
CGCTCATAGGTCTGGCGGCGAAGAACGCGATTCTGATCGTGGAGTTCGCGGTGCTCGAACGAGAGACCGGCAAATCCGCCATCGAGGCGGCGGCGTCGGCGGCTCGTCTGCGCTTCCGTCCGATCGTGATGACCTCGCTCGCCTTTATTCTGGGCGTGGTGCCGCTCGCGATCAGCTCGGGTGCCGGTTCGGCAAGCCGTCACTCCATCGGTACGGGCGTTATCGGCGGCATGTTGGCAGCAACGTTCATCGCCACGTTCTTCATTCCGATGTTCTACAGTCTGATTGCTCGTAAGCCTCCGAAGAGGCCGGAGGATGAAGACGTGAATGAAACGATCAGCCCCAACCCGCAGGCTGATAATCACGTCTAGCCCGCTTCAAGCTGCAAACGAAAGCCCCGCCGAATGGCGGGGCTTTTTGCATCCTGTACCCGCACTGCTGCCAGGGCGGAAATGGTTGATTACCAGTCTTCGGACGAGGACTGCCCGGCTCCAGAGCATTTCCAGCAAAAGTGTGAAACCGCTTTGCGTTGGATAATGCGATAAAACAAATAGTTAGAGCGGTTCCGGCGATTCTGTTAGAACAGGAACCGCTCTAGAAAAGCGATGCGATACTTTGAACGATTGCCCAGCATAGGAACGTCGCCGGCACGCTGAGTGCTGCGAGCATGATGCCCAGAAACACATAGGCGGCTTCATTCGGCGAGCGTTTTGTTTGTTCCGGAGTCTTGTGCCATTGAGCAGGTACGCCATCGAACATTGTATATATCCTCCTTCTCCCTCGCTTTGATTATTGATCGGAGTCGGATTTGTTCAAGTCAAAATAAATGGATGTATTTATCGTCTCGCTTGTGCTAAAAGCGGCGCAACTTATCCTGATTTGTCTATTGTTATGTCGCTATAAAGACGGGTTTCCGTGCTATTTATTTGATGGAAAACAATTTTACTTTTATACTGTAAGTATCGATATATCGGAAATTTCAAAAATATCTGAAAATTCGTTGGGTAGCAGTATTCTCCTGCGTCAAAATGGCACGCAATGGGCGGACAAATTAAACGACCCGCCCGTCCGATGTCCGGATCAGTAAAAGCTGTTCGGGAAATAGCGCAGGTAAAGCTCCGTCAGCGTGCCCTTCTGCTGCAAGGCTTGCAGTGCATTATCGAAGGCGCTGACAAGGGGAGCGTTTTTCTGCGCAACGGCAATGCTGAGCCCGGTGCCCAGATACTGGGGTGCCAGATAGGGGCCGGCTGCGAAGGTGCAGCATGCATGGCCCTCGGGACTGTTAAGCCACACGGACAGCGACATGCCATCGTGAAAGACTGTGCCGATCTTGCCGCTCCTGAGATCGGCGAGCATGCTCGGTTCATCAGGGTAGGGTTTTGCGACCGCCTGGGGAAAATAGCTTTTCAACAATTGTTCATGGGCGGTACCTGCAATGACGCCGACGTTCTTGCCCTTCGTGGCCGTCACCGGATCATCGTTAAAAGCGCCGGCATTGGTCGTCGCAAAACGCGCAGGCAGCCGCATATAGGACCGTGAATAGGCAAATTGTTCCCGGTTTGCTTCGGTTGGCTTCCACCCCGCCAGTATGGCTTCAGCCTGTCCGCTGAGCAGGCGCTCCTCCAGCTCATTCCATGGGACAGCTTCGATCTGACATATGTCGTCGACGCCCAATTGACGGCAAAGGGCCTTGGCAAGGTCGATATTATAGCCGGAAAGCTGCCCCCGGTCGCCGAGCATATTGAACGGTGGAAAGTCCACGGTTGTAATGAACCTCAACCGTGTGAGCGCTTGCAGGGACGGCAATGGCAGGCGCTCCCTCTGGTTGATGAAGGACGGAGCCTGGGGCTCTGTGTCGGAAGCCTGCGCGCTATGAATACCACATGCGGATGCCAGCGCGATCAGCAGTCTTGGAAGGTGGCGTTTCATGACCCGTCTCTGCTCTCTTTTTTATAATTTCGCGTTAACCGCACGATCGATTGCCTCTCCAATATTCACCAAAAGTGCCAGGAAAATAAAGGTTGCAATTCTTTTAGAGTATATTACGTTCCGATTGTAATTTTTCTGAAATAATTAACTAATAAAGCGTTCGGTAAAATTACTATATTAGTATATATCTAAAATACAAATCACAAATATTCAGTAGTGCGGGGGTGCTATGAGTAGTGTATCGACTGCGTTCGATCTGGAGATATGCAGCGCCATATCAGCCAGACTGGAACAATGCGGCGTAGCGAGAGAGGCGTTGCTTGGGGCATATAGTGCTGCTGCTCGCCACGGAACGTCGTTTTGCGTGGAGCTGGTTCAGCGGGGTGATGTTGCGGAATCGGTGCTTTATGCAGCCATAGCTGATCTTTTGACATTGGAGTTCACAGACGAAGCCTTGCCGTCCCGTATTTTCGTATCGGGCGAAGAAAAGCCGTCGGCTTTCATCGATGTGGGACAGGTTATGGTGCTCGGCGCAGATGGAAGCAACTATCTCTATATAGCGCCTTCGGAAAATCGCATCCGGACGCTTCGGGACTATGTGCTTGCGACGCCGCAGTTGAAGAACCGGATACGGATCTGCACGCCGACGCTCCTGAAGCAGGTCATGCGGCAGCGGCATCAAAAGGATCTGATCGCCAGAGCCTATGAAATGACACCGCAATCGCTGTCCGCATCGCGCGTTCTCGATACGCCGCAGGCGTTTATCATCGCCATGGCGGTTTACGCGCTTTTCGCCTGCATGTTCAATTGGCCCGCGACCACTCTCCTTGTTCTCCATGTAGCACTGTCATTATTCTTCTTCGGCTGCGTGATGATCCGTCTGTTCGCAGCGGTTGCCGGACGGCGGTTGAAATTTCTGGAGATCAAGAAAAGCAGGCCGCGCGATCTGCCGATCTATTCCGTGCTGGTCCCGCTATATCGGGAACAGGAGGTGATAGGCCAGCTTGTAACGAGTTTGAAACGCCTGAACTGGCCAGCCAGCAAGCTCGATATCAAGCTTGTCTGCGAGAAGGACGATTTCGATACGATCGCCGCGATACGTCGTGTGGGGCTGCCATCGAATTTTGAACTGGTTCTCGTGCCGTCCGGCGGGCCCAAGACGAAACCGAAGGCGTTGAATTATGCATTGCAGTTTGCCCGAGGGGAGATCGTCGCGGTCTTCGATGCCGAGGACCGGCCTCACCCTGACCAGTTGCTTGAAGCATGGCAGACCTTTCAGGTCGAAGGCGACAAGCTGGCCTGTGTGCAGGCGCCGCTGATCATCGGGAATTTTCGCCATAATCTGCTGACGCGAATGTTCGCCTTTGAATATGCCGCACTTTTCCGCGGGCTGCTGCCTTGGCTTGCTTCCCGGGGGCACGTTATTCCCCTCGGAGGAACCTCCAATCACTTTCGGCGGTCCTGTCTGGAGGAGGTTGGCGGCTGGGACGCCTACAACGTCACGGAAGATGCCGATCTCGGCGTGAGGCTTGCTCGTTTCGGGTATCGTATCGGTGTCATCACGCGTGGCACGATTGAAGATGCGCCCGTAAACTATGACGTCTGGCGCAAGCAGCGGACACGCTGGCTCAAGGGTTGGATGCAGACATGGCTCGTCCATGGCCGCCAGCCGCACAATACCTGGCGCGAGCTTGGCTGGTTCAGGTATTCCGTCAATCAGGTCTATACCCTGGGAATAATCGGTTCGGCGCTTCTGCATCCTCTGATGCTTGCCATGTTCGCCTTCCTGCTGATCGGAATGATGTTCGGGCCGCTGACGACACACAGTATCTGGCTGTTGGGGATCGATGTGACGAACATTCTGCTGGCCTATCTGAGTTTCTACCTTCTGGGAGCGAGAACGATGGAGCCAACGGAACTGGGAGGGTATGCGTACCTGTTCTCGATCCCGGTATATTGGGTGCTGATCTCAATTGCGGCCTGGCGCGCGCTATGGCAACTGGTGCATGTGCCGCATCTTTGGGAAAAGACACCGCACCAGCCAAGCCTGTTTTACATCTCCACCGATGACGAGGTGAGGAATGTGGAGCCGCGTCCGATGATTGATTGATCCTCGGCCCCGATGGCCTGAAGGTCTCTTCCCTCATAGGGTAGCGTCAAAAGGATGCGCCGGATTGCTGCCAGTCTGGCGCGTCTCTTGTCATTCGAACGGATGATGGTCCAGGGCGCGTAGCCCGTATCGGTCCTTTCGAGCATGGTGTGCAATGCATCGGAATAATCATTCCAGCGAGAAATGCCGGCCACGTCCATCGGTGAGAACTTCCAGTTCTTGAGAGGGCTGTGGCGCCGCTCGTGAAAACGCTTGAGCTGCATTTCCTGGCCGATATCCAGCCAGAATTTGAAAAGATGGATGCCATCCGTCACGATCATGCGCTCAAAATCGGGCGTTTCGGTCAGGAAGGTTTCGAGCTGCGCCGGTGTGCAGAACCCCATGACGCGTTCCACGCCGGCCCGGTTGTACCATGAACGATCAAACGTGACGAACTCGCCAGCCGTTGGGAAATGCGCGACATAACGCTGGAAATACCATTGACCCTGTTCTGTTTCGGTTGGCTTGGGCAGGGCGACGTTACGCGCGGTTCTGGGGTTCATGAACTCGCGGATTGTAAAGATGGTTCCGCCCTTGCCGGCAGCGTCCCGGCCTTCAAAAACGCTGATGACACGCCCGCCAGTATCCTGAAGCCAATATTGAAGTTTGACGAGTTCGATCTGAAACCGCTCCAGCGTTTCCTCATATTCTTCCGACTTCATCTTGGACGGATAGGGATATCCGCCTGAGCGCAACGCATTGTCGTCGATCCATTTCGGCAGCTTCGGATCGTTTATGTCGAACGTCCGCGTCTCGCCTCCAATTTTGAGCTTGATTGGCTTGTCGCCTGATTTTGCCTCGTCTTTTTTGTCTTTCTTTTTGTTAGCTGTCTTCGAACTGTCACCCACGGCAATTCCCTTTCGTTTATATCAAGGCATGATATGGGCTGTTTGGAAGCTACGTAAAGGACGTCCGGGCATTTCCGGATAAAACATGATTCCGAAAAGCGGGAACCGGTTTTCGGGTGAAAACATGCTTGAACAAAAATGTAGAGCGGGATCATTGCGCTCTAAGGTCGATGCCACAACCGCAGAGGAAGCAGCATGAGCGAGGCAGGCAATCACACCGGTCCAGAACCTGAAGCGGAGAAGTCCATTTTCGAACCGCTTCTTCGGGTCAAGGGTGTCGTGATCGCCAGCATGGTTCTCGCCGTCTGCGTGCTGGCTCTCGATCTTCCTTTCTGGTTTCGCGCTGGTCTGCTGGCCGTGGTCGTGCTCGGCGCCGTCTGGCTCGCAAGCGAAGTTGCAAGCAGTGAGCCGGATGAAGTGCCGGTAAAGAATATAGCGCCCAACGAAATGGCGGGAGTGTCCGGCGAGCGCCTGGCAGACCTTCTGACCGACCCGATGGTTGTCTTCGATCATGGCGGCACGGTGTTGTTCACCAATTCAGCGGCTATCGAAGCATTTCAGTCTCTGGAGACTGGCACAGCGCTCTATCTGCGGTTTCGGGCACCGGAAATGCACGCACTGATTCAGGGGGTAATCGCCGATGGCGAAGCACGCAGCATAGAATATTTCGAGCGCGTCCCGATCGATCGCTGGTTCAAGGCCATGGTCAAGGCGTTGCCGGGCAAGGACGGCAGACCCGAACTTTTTGTCCTGCTGTTTCGCGACCAAAGCGAAACACGGCGCATCGACCGCATGCGCTCGGATTTCATCGCGAATGCGAGCCACGAGTTGCGCACGCCGCTCGCTTCGCTGCGCGGATTTATCGAAACGCTGCAGGGGCCAGCGCGAAATGACGCGGCTGCCCGCGATCGCTTTCTGGATATCATGCAGAAACAGGCCGAACGCATGTCGCGCCTGATCGATGATCTTTTGTCTTTGTCGCGACTGGAAATGCGGGCCCATCTGACCGTCAATGAATGCATCGACATGACTTCCATTCTCAATCACGTTGCCGACACGCTGGCGCCGCTGGCCGCAGGCCTCGATATCAACATCGAGCGGGTATTGCCGGGTCATCCTGTCATGGTCACCGGCGCGCGTGACGAGCTTATCCAGGTTTTCCAGAATCTCGTGGAGAATGCCTGCAAATACGGACAGGCTGGCAAGCGCGTCATCGTCAAACTGGACGAAGACGATAGTGGCAGTTCTCCGGAGGTCGTGGCGTCCGTTCAGGATTTTGGTCCCGGCATCGCGGCCGAGCATCTGCCGCGCCTGACGGAACGGTTCTATCGGATCGATGTGGAAACGAGCCGGGCTCATAAGGGCACAGGTCTTGGTCTTGCCATCGTCAAACATATTCTCGCCCGTCACCGCGGACGTCTGGTCGTTCGCTCACAACTGGGCGAAGGCTCGACGTTTACCGTACGGCTGCCGAAACGTGCGGCATAGATCGCCTAGCCGAACTTGCGCAAGAGCCTCCATTTCAACGGGCGCAGCTTGGCGTAGAGGGAGGTCTCTCTCAGTCTTTCCATGCCACGGGCGAGGCTAAGCGAAATGCGCCCACGTAAAGTGACCGGACGAATATAGTCACGCAGAGGTGTGGTTCGGTCGCATATGCCGGACTTCCATGGCTCGTCGCCAAAGCCCAGATCGAAAATGCTGTAACCGTCAGCCTTGAGCGCAGATAACAGGCGCAATATCAGCAGTTTTCCGGGTGAAAACTTGCTCCACATGCCGTTCTCGAACGTTATGATCATTGCGCAATAATGGCCATTGCGGACGACGCTCCACAGCGTAGCCCATATGGTTTCCCCCACGGCCAGCGCGGACAGGTGCAGGGCGCCATGTCGGGCGAGTTGCTCTGTCGCTTTTTCAAAAAAGCGTCGTTTTTCAGGATGTGCATCGAAACCGGGAACCATGGTTTCTTCAAAACGCCGCTGTTTCTGGCGGAACATGGCATCCAGAACAGACCGGCGCTCAGCTTCGGTCTGCGCTATAAGAAACCGGGCCCCTTCCAGCTTCTGAAATGCTCGGTCACGTTTTTTGATATTGCCGATACCCTGTATGGATTTTTCTATTTCCGCGATCGGACGCACCAGTGACATCGTGTGCGTGGATGCACCGGAAAAGCGGTCCGTTACCGACCATAAGGGATTGATAAGACCCTCGATATGTTCCGGCATTTTGCAGAGCGCAACGACATCGTGAGAGGGAACCGATGCAAGCACAGCTGCGAGGACGCGCATTGCGGCATCATGCGAAAGCTGTGTTGCGGCCGGAAAGACGATAGGGGCATTATAATCGCTTACGCCCCCATCGATAAATGAAAGGACCCGGGAACCGCAGATGCGTGTGATAAAGAGCGGCAGAAAAAGAAGCGGTGTATCGTCAGTCTGGCGAACTTCGGTCAAGCAGAGCTGTACGCCGGGTTCTTGCCCATAGCTCGCTTCCCATGCCCGGATAAAGGATTTGGACTGAAAGACAAAAAATGCGCAGCCGGTTTTGTCATCGGCGTCCGGCCAGTCTATGGATAGCTGTTCCATGTTGCTGAAAACCCGGATGTCAAAATCTTTGGTCAACATAAAAGGCTTTCAGTATTTCCGAGCGCACCGAATCTCATTTTATAGTTGAAGTGTTTATTGGATTTGAAACCAAAAAAAACTATGAAGTTCTGGCTGGTTTGGTCCCAATCCCAAATTGCTTCGCGCGTGCTTTTTCACAAATAGGGCAACGATGTCTGTTTCGATTATCATCAAAACCTTGAACGAGGAAAAGCGCATCGCCGAGGCTGTTGAAAGTGCCCTGAAAGCCTTGCCCGGCGGAAAAGTCGAAGTGATCGTAGCCGACAGCGGCTCTACCGACCGCACGATCGAGATCGCGCGGGCCTATCCGATCAGGATCGTGCAGATCGAACCGCCGGCGCAGGCCAGTTGCGGCCTCGGCCCGCAGCTGGGTTTTCAGTATTCGACCCAGCCTTTTATCTGCCTGATCGATGGCGACATGATAATTGAGCCGGATTTTCTGCCAGCCGCTCTTGCTTATCTCGACAATCACCCCGATGCCGGTGGCGTGACCGGCCATGTCGTGGATCAGGTTCTCGAAAGTCTGGAATTCCAGCGCCGTTCAAAACGACATTCGCCCGAAGCACGGACAGGCGATATCGACCGGATGAACGGCGGCGGGCTCTACAGGCGCAGCGCCATCGAGCAGGCCGGATATTTCTCGGATCGCAATCTGCATGGTCACGAAGAGTTCGATGCCGGTGTTCGCCTGCGAAGCCATGGGTGGAAACTCCATCGTCTGGACCGGCCGTTCGTGCAGCATTTCGGCTATACGATGAATGCCTACAAGCTCCTGGTCCGTCGCTGGAAGAGCAAATACCTGCGTGGCACCGGTGAAGTATTGCGTGCTGCAATGGGGCAGCCGCATCAAAAAAATCTGTTTCGCGAACTGCCGGAATTGCGCCTCTGGGGCGCGGTCTATCTCTGGTGGCTGGCCATTGTGGCCGCTCTGTTTTTCGTGCCGGGATGGTTTCCTGCAATTGTTGTGGCGGCCATTATTGCCGCGGCGCCGTTCGTGGCAATGTGCGTCCGAACGCGTAGTATCGAGCTTGGTGTCTACGCGGTGGTTGCATGGATATTCCATGCAGCAGCACTGCCCCTTGGCTTTTTTCAGCCACGCCGTAAACCGACCGACTGGATTGAGAGCAAGGTTATAAGGGAGCCCTGATGGACATTCGGCGACTGGCCTTATCCGCCTTGTTTATCGGCCTCGCAGTGTCTGGCACCGGTGCTGAAGAATGGCTTCCCGTCAAAGAAAACAATCTCGAAATCTCCGCCGGGAGCCCTCTCGATTTTTCGGGGTTTCTGGCCAATACGCCGATCGAAGAAAAAAATCGCCTGATCGCAAATCCCTATGGGCATTTCGCTCAGGCTGACAAGCCGGGCGAGGCGCTCCGGCTGCAATGTGCGTCAATTGCCTGGGGACCGCCGTCGTCGGGGGCGGTGGATCATGCCTTTATCGATCGATATGTGCGGCAGCTTCGTCTGCACGGTTACAATATAGCCCGGTTTTACTTCGTTGATGCCGATCTGATGCTCGGACAGGAGCGGGATTTCGACTTCCGCCCTGAAGCCCTTGACCGGATGCGCTATCTGATGGCTGCGCTTAAGCGCGAAGGCATCTACTGGATTATCGACGGACTGACGTCCGAGAGCGGCGCCCTGGGCGGCAAGGACATCGATCGCTGGGGCGTGGACGGCAATCTGAAGCGCCGGATCTATGTGGACGATGCGGCATTTGATCATTGGCTGCGTTTTCAAAAAGAAGTCTTCGCGACGGTCAATCCTTATACGGGACTTGCACCTTTGCACGATCCCGCGCTCGCGCTGATCGTTCCTTTCAACGAAAATGGTATCGAGTTTACGAGCTTTGTGCATGAGCACGCTGACGGGACAACATTCTGGACAGGCTATCGTCCTGCATTCAATGCTTTTCTGAAAAAACGATATGCGGATACCCGTGCCTTGTCGCGAGCCTGGGGCGGTTTGGCCTCCGGCGAAAATCTTGAACAGCAAACTGTCCAGTTGCCGCAAAGCCGGAGCGGCGGCGGCGGACGATTGCGGGATTTTCAGGCTTTTCTGGTTGAGAGAGAACGGTTGTTGACCCAACGTCTGGAGCAGGCGTTCCGCGATCTTGGTTATCGCGGCCTCGTCGCTCCCTATAACAACTGGTTCACGGTCCAGACGGCTCTTTCGCGGCAAAACCAGCAGGCGGTCGTCGCCAACACCTACCACGACTGGATCGGAACCCTGAACCCCGGTACCGAAATCAAGGATACGAGTTCGATTGCCGACGCCGCTTCCTACGTCGGTGAAATCGCCGCCGGACGCTGGCTCGGACGGCCTTTTCTCGCAACAGAATACGAGCACCTGTTCTGGAACCGTTATCGCTATGAAGCCGGAATAATGATGCCAGCCTATGCCGCTTTGCAGGGGTGGGATGGTATCTGCCGCCATGGTCAGGGGCCGCTGACACTTGCATTCGACGAGGCAGCTCCATTCCGTCAGCGCATCATCCCCTATACCTTCGCTGTAGATCCCGTCGCCCGTGCCGGTGAGACACTGGCATCGTTGCTGTTTCGCAGGGGCGACGTCGAAACGGCAGCTTTCAATGTGCCGCTCATGATGCAGGGAGAGACGAGTCTTGGTGAATCGCTGGAGTTTCCAGAACCGGCGCGACTGAAGCCGTTGGCGCTTGTCGGAGGGATCGGTCTGGCGACGAAAGAGCAGGCCTGGCCGCAGGGACTGCAAAAATTGGTTGCGGTGGACTACCGGAACGTCTCGCTCGACAACGTGTTGCAGCGTTTGAAGGGCGCAGAACTTCTGCCGCGGGATAATGCCACTGATCCGTCGCAAGGCTTGTTTGAAAGCGCTACAGGCCAGATCATGCTCGACCGCAACAGGCAGCGGATGCAGGTTGTTACACCTGAGACCGAGGCCATTGCCTTTGCCGAGCTGAGAGACCCCGTGACATTAAGTGAGCTGTCCCTCGGCAATGCGGAGGCGAGGGGGTTGTTTGCTGTTTCGGCAATTGATGGAAAGGTGCTGAAGGACAGCGAAAAGCTGCTTGTCATTTTCGCCAGCGATGCACGGAATTCCGATATGCGTTTCCGTGACAAGGCAGAGAAGGTTATTGAAGACTGGGGACGTCTACCGGTTACCTTGCTGCGCAATCGCGTGGATGTGAATTTGGCAGGAAACACGGTGTCATGGACGCTCTCTCCGGTTGGCCTCGATGGCAAGGTCCACGAACGAATAGCCGCCGGGTCTGGCCCGATCGCTTTCCGTTTGGATAATGGTGCGGGCAAAGCCGGACCGACCACTTTCTTCCTTCTGGAAAGGAAGCTTGCTGTTCAATAGAAATCCGTCGACAACCTGCTCCAGCTTTCGCCGGCAAGTCCGCCAATAAAGATATCATTGCGCTGGATCGCGCCTAGTATGTCCTCGTTTGCGGTGACCACACAGACATTGGCTTTGAGACGAAAGAACATGATGGATTGCTGCGAGAGCGCATTGAGATAGCGCGGATCGACGCGGCCTTGGGCCGCGATATGTCCTTCCTCCTGCAGATGGAGCAACATCGCTTCGACAGCAGGTTTTTCCGCCCCGGCTTTTGCAACGACATTCAGAACTTCCGCCATGCCATTGGGGCGGCTGTAGTAGCAGAAAAGGGCGCTCGGACCCCCGGATTGTTCGCTGATCTTGCAGAACCGCAAGATACCGGCCGCCCGGTTGCCCGCCGCCATATCCAGCAGCCAGTTGATGTCGTTTTCCGTCCAGTCCGGATGTGCGCAATAGCCTTGCAGGAAACCGGAGATGAGCGAGACAGCCTCATCCTTCGCTATTTCCGTCACATTCGCTTGCGACCTGGGGGCCTTCTTGATTGGCGGGAGGGGAAAAAGGGGATTGAGCATTTTGCCAAGCGAGCTTGTCCCGCGCCCTCCGAGGATTGGACGCCGTTCGGCGACGTAATTGGCCACGTAGCTGGCGGCCTGAAACACCCGTGTCCAACCCAGACCATGCGCGCTGAGAACAATTCCGCCGATTGCTTCGGAATGCCTGAGACTTACGGGGGCTGCGCTGTCGGTGAAATTGAATAACTTTTCGCTCGGACGCAGGGTAAGGGTCAGTTCAGCGGCGCCGCGGGGGGAGACCTCCGGCTTCATCATGAAAGCGCAAACCAACCGCCCCATGACATTTTTCCCGTTGACCTTGTAAGGGATGGGCAAGACCGAGAGTGCGCTGTCGATCTCGCCGCGCTCGTCCTCGTGCACAACACTGCCAATCGCAGGGTCGTAATAGGGGTTCTCGAAGAAAAATCGCTGAAAATACTGATCGAAAGCTTCGTTACATGACTTCGAATGTGGGCGAAAAACTCGCTGAAACAGGTTTCGGATCGCCGGGATATCATCAAGCTTCATTGCGCGAACGCGCCGCGATTTGACGTCGTTTGCCGAGGTCGAGATATCCGCCATCTAAGCCCCCACTGTTGAAACCGCTTTCTTCTCTTCTGCGTCACGACTCCGACGAACGAGGTAGATAACACATCCCCATGATGCCAGCACAATACTGATTTCAATTGCGTAAATGGCGGCGAAAGTTCCCGTGATCGGCGCGTACCACGTTGCCAGTGCCAGGAGCGGCGCGCCGAGAATATTGCCTGTGTTGAGGACAGCCGTGCGATAGCTGTGCTGGCTGGCGGCACCCAGAAGATCGACTGCTATCGACCACAGGGCAACAAACACGGTGATCCAGCAAAGCGTGCGGCAGAACGAAACCAGCGTGTCATACTCACTGCCAAACAGATAGGGCAGATAGGGCGCGATGATAAACACGGCCAGCGACGTCAATATGCCGATTGCAAAAGCGGCCCCAAGCAGGCGCATCGTGATCGGCAGGGCATGATGGATGCCGTTTGCGCTGGCGCGGGCCAGATGAGGATAGACCAGACGGTTCATCGCCTCGACGGTCAAGGTGCTGCTGTCGATGATACGACGTGTGACGCCGTAACTGCCGACGACGCTCGGCGGCATCAATGTGCCGAGGAGCAGGAGGTCTGCATTCTGGCGCACGGCCTTGAAGATGAATTGCGAAGCAAACATCACGCCCAGCCGTATTTCGTCGCGCACGATCGTATATTGCGGCCGTCCGAGCCTGCGCAGAAACAGTGCGTAGACCACGGCGACCAGTACATGGGCTCCAAACTGCCAATAGGCCCACCCGACGACAGTGGAGACACCGAATAGAAGGCAGGCGATTGCTGCCGCAATGGTTCGGGCAATGGCAAACCCGACGACGGAGAGATTGGCGGATACGAAGTCGGTATGTGCGATATAAATCTGCTCGACCAGCAGGATGAGGCGCATAAGCACGATGTTGGTGACGAGCAGCAGGAAAAGCCCGAACAGGTTTCCTGTAAATTCAGGAGAATTGTAAAGCCAGAGCGGCAATATGATCATTCCGGCGGCGACGAGGACAATGCCGGTAATCGCGATGAGAATGAGATTGTGGCCGAGCATCGCGGGGTAGATCGTCCGGTCCTGCGCCACGCGGCGCACGAGGCATTCTGCTCCGCCCAGGCCACAGATGAAGGTAGCGATGTTGGTTACGGCCATTACGGTTACGAACAGGCCAAACTCGTGGGAACCAAGATACCGCGCCAACAAGGCAAATGTAAAAAGCTGTGCGATGTTTGCTGCAAAAAGGCTGCCGCTAGAAGCTGCGTAGGACAGTAATGTCGACCAATGGCGTTTCAAATTTTCATACCGAATTTTCGGGCCGGTCCGGACCGTAGTGAAGCGGAGTGCTTTTTGTTGAATTTCTGATGGTGCAGCATATGCTCCGTTTTCTCTTAATCCCGAAAAACACAAGGTGCCAAGCACGTCGACGGAAATTTGTCGCAAACTGCAAGACTAAATGATCCTCAAGGGCATTTTGGTGACACCATTGCGGATGATTGCCTTTCATTAACCGAATTTTTTAATCTTTAAGTCTAAGGAAAACAGTGGCGCCATGTTCGCGCTGTCGAGTGAACTTTAGGGGCAACTAATGTATACGTTGCGTGACCTCGCTTCGAAAGCACGGGTAACGGAGGCCGCTGGTGAAAATCCGGTCCCCGTAGATGAGCGGTTGCGCGCAGCCCGGCGCGAAACGCATATTATCCGCGAAGAAGAGAGGACCACCGAAACAATTGCGCCCGCTCACAACGGGCTGATGTTGCCTGAAATCGACCTGTTTGAAGCGCTGGCCTGGATGCGTGCCCGGTGGATTCTGATAGCCGCGCTCGCGATCATCGGCGGCCTGGCGGGCCTTGCTTACGGCATGACGGCAAAGCCCCGATATACAGCCTATACCGATTTGCTGGTGCCCCCATCGGGTCTTCAGTTGCTGCCCAATGACGTCTATGCCCAGAGCCTTCAGGCGGACAGCCAGATTCTCGACATTGAAAGCAAGATGCGCATCCTGACTTCCGGCAACGTGCTCCGGCGGGTCGTAACGGATTTGAAACTGAATGAAGACGAGGAGTTCGTCCCGCCTCCGCCAGCCTTCGATCTGCGAGCCATGCTTGGCCTCAGCAAGCCTGCAGGTCCGAAGGATGATACGCTGGCTGCGGTGCGCGCCCTGTCGCAGCGCATTACCGTTACGCGGCCTGAACGATCCTATCTGGTCACGATTGCCGTCTGGACGGATAATCCGGAAAAATCGGTGAAGGTTGCGGATTCTCTCGCAAACGCCTTTCAGGAAGAAGTCGCCCAGGCGGATGCCGATGGGGCGGGGCGGGCGGCTGCGGCCCTATCCGAACGTCTGGCTTCGCTGCAAAAGGCCGCGACAGAAGCGGAAGAGAAAGTTGCCGCGTTTCGCAGGGCGCATGGCTTGCAGACCGCCGGCGGCGAACTTGTCAGCACCCAGTCCATGACGCAGATCAATTCCAAGCTGGTTGACGCCAAGGCGCGAGTTGCCGACGCAAGCACGCGCTACGAGGAATTGACGAGGGACACGGGCAGCGCCGTCAGTCCTGCGAGTACATTGCAGTCGCCTACGATGACGAACCTGCGCGGACAATATGCATCGCTGAAACAGCGCTACGACGCTCTCGCGATGACCTATGGGCCACGGTATCCCGAATTGATAAATACGGAGCGGCAGCTTGCCGGTCTGGAGCAGCAAATGGCGCAGGAACGGGCGCGTATTCTGCAATCCGCGAAGGTTGATCTGGATCAGGCAAATGCCGTTGTCGCATTGCTCAACGCCCAGGCTGCTTCGGCCCGTTCAGCGGTGGCGCTTGACAATGACGCACAAGTCCAGCTTTCGGACCTCGAACGTGACATGGCCGCGAAAGTGTCGATCTACAACACCTTTCTGACCCGCTCATCGGAGACGAGCCAGCGCCAGCAACTGGATGCGACCAACATACGGATCATTTCGACGGCCATTCCGCCGATCGGCCGGAGCTGGCCTCCGAAGACGCTGGTGCTCGGTGCGGGAGGCGGTATCGCCGGTATGGGACTTGGTGTGGTGCTGGCGCTCGGCCTCGGCTATCTTGGAGCGTGGCGCAGAAATCGGGAAGGTACGATCTGACCTTGGCTGAGCTGTCGGTTCATTACCGTGAGGAGATACAGCCGCGAGTCTCGTCAGCTGTCGGAGCTGGCCTTTTTCTGTGCATGTTCCTGTTTATGTGGATAGGCACCAATCCCTATCCCGACATTGGTGCGGTGACCGGTGTCACAGCCAAAGCCGCCGACTCCAGTTCCTTCAACCAGCTTGTCACTCTCTTCTTGACGGGCGGCTTTCTGATCTGCGGATTGAACAGCTCCATGCGCAGTGTCATCATGCAGCCGCGCATTCTGATGGGGCTCGTTTTCTTCTGGCTTCTCCTGACGGCTTTGCTGTCGGCCCACCCCATGATCGCCAGCAAGAAAGTCGTGCTGTCTATCCTGACTGCCTTGAACGCGAGCATCTTTCTTATGTTGCCGCAGTCCGAACGCCAGATGGCGCGATTGCTGGCAATTGGCTCACTGATAACGCTGGCATTTGCCTATTTCGGCGTAATTTTCATGCCGCAGCGCGCTATTCATCAGGGCACTGAAGTCCTTGAGCCCATGCTGGCTGGCGCCTGGCGCGGTCACTATCCGCACAAGAATGCCGCCGCCGCATCTTTGGTGCTGATGAGTTTTCTGGGGCTTTACATCCGGAAACGCGGTTTGCCGATAACAGGTCTGCTGATTGTCGCCCTTTGCGTTTTTTTCGTGTTGCATACAGGCGGCAAGACATCGACGGCCATGTTGCCTTTTATCGTGGTGATGTCGCTGGTGTTCGTGCGGTGGAAATGGACGCGTGTTTTCATTGCAGTCGGCGGGATCGCGGCCTTTAACATTGTTGCCGTAGGGGCCGCTGTCTTCGATCCACTGCGCGAGCTTGTAGAAAGCTTGGGAGTTGACGCCAGTTTTACAAACCGTTCTGATATCTGGAAACTTGCATTCTCTGCGATCTCGGCCAAGCCGGTTTTCGGCTACGGTCTGGACTCGTTTTGGAAAACGCCCGAAATGGTCTATGCAGGCGGCGGCGGTGCAAGCTGGGCGGTTGCCGCCTTCAATGCGCATAATTCATTCCTCGATATGATGATCAATGCTGGCATTATTGGTCTCATTCTGACACTCATCTGGATAATGATTTTGCCGCTTCGATATATTAGGGAAGCGGAAAGCACAGACAACGACCCTATATTAACGCTGCTTTACATTCGCCTTTGGCTTTACGGATTATATATGTCTTGTATGGAAAGTACGTTCTTTCAGAACGGTGGGGCACTATGGTTCTGTATCATGGTTGCTGTCTTCGGATTGCGCTTGCAGGCTAAGGCAAGGCTCGTCTGAAACAGCTTGGGGAGCTGGGGGCAATGGCGGAAATGGATAGTCTCGAGAGGGCACGCAGACGTCTGGAATGGTACGCCATTCGGCTGAACGACAGCATCAGTCGCCGGTTTCCGTTGCGCCCGTTCTGCTTGCCAGCCAACGAACGGATCATCACTTTTACGTTCGACGATGTACCCGACACGGCGGAAAGCGCCGGAGCTGCGATCCTTGACAAGCACGGCGTCCATGGCACTTTTTATATTGCCGGCAGCATGGTGGGCACGAAGGAGCGCGAGAGGAACCTGATCACGCAGGAAGGGTGCCGGAAGCTGGTTGAAGGGGGGCACGAGCTGGGTTGCCATACCTACAACCATCTCAAGGTCCCTTATTTCGGCGCCGGGGAAATAGCAGCTGACCTGGACCGCAACACGGCCTATCTCGATGCGTTCGAGCCCAATCGTGGCATGCCACGCAATTTCGCTTATCCTTATTGCGCATCTTCCATGATGACACGGCGGTTATTTGCTGACCGTTACGCGACCTGTCGCGGCGGTGGCAATCGTATCAATCGCGGCATGATCGATCTTGCCTTTTTGCAGGCAGTGGAAATAAGACAGCCGGACGACGGGGCTGCACGCCAGACCCGCTGGATCGATGACCTTAGTGCCAATCCTGGCTGGCTCGTCTTTTATACGCATGATATCAGCGATACGCCGACTGAATTCGGGTGCAGGCCTGAGACCTTCGAGCGCCTCGTATCCCATGCGGTGAAAAGCGGGGCGACCATTCTTTCTGTCCGCGAGGCGGTGGCGCGCCTTGAAGCGCATCCCGAAAGACGTGAAACGGTTTTCGGATAAGATGCGCATCAAAAGACAAACTGCTGAGACGCGCCGATTTGTTCAATCAAATCGAAACGCTCCAGCGCGCAACGAGGTGCTGTTTGACGCATGTGAATGATACGGCCCATCGTCTGCTGGCGATTAATAACTATTTTTATCGGCGTGGCGGCGCCGAAACTGTTTTTCTCGACCACATCAAACTGTTTTCGGAGATCGGCTGGCAAACCGCACCGTTTGCCATGCAGCATCCGGATAATTTTCCCTCCGACTGGTCCTCCTATTTTGTTTCCGAAATCGAGTATGGCCGGGAAAGCAGCCCGTTCACCAAAGTCGTGCAGGCGGGTAAGATCATCTATTCATGGGAGGCGCGGGACCGGATCAAGGCATTGATCGAACACTTTCGCCCCAACGTCGCGCATGCGCATAATATCTATCATCATCTATCGCCGTCGATTTTTCCGGTTTTGAAAGAGGCTGGAATTCCGACGGTCATGACGGCGCACGACCTTAAACTTGCCTGTCCGGCCTATAAGATGCTGTCCCACAACCAGATCTGCGAGCGCTGCAAGGGCGGACGCATCTACAATGTGGCGCTCCACAAATGCATCAAGGATTCCACAGCGCTGAGCGGACTGGTTTTCGTTGAGACAGCGATCCATCGCATGCTTGGCCTTTATCGCAATACGCTTGACCGTATCGTTGTGCCGAGCCGTTTCTATATTGCAAAGCTCGCCGAATGGGGATGGCCGGAAGAAAAGCTGGTCTATATCCCCAACTTCGCCCACACGGACGACCTGAAGCCCTATGCGGATGAAGGCGATTATTTCGCCTATGTCGGACGGCTGGCGCCGGAAAAGGGGATTGGTACTCTCATTCGCTCAGCGGCTCTTGCTGGACAGAAACTTGTCATTGCGGGCACTGGGCCGGAGGAAGAATCCTTGAAAGCGCTCGCGGCTGAGGCGGGCGGAGATGTCACCTTTGCAGGCTATGTCTCGGGCGAAAGATTGCATCAGCTTATCGGCGAGGCGAAAGCGCTCGTTCTGCCGTCTGAATGGTATGAGAACGCGCCGATCAGTATTCTCGAAGCCTACGCACTCGGGGTGCCGGTGATCGGCGCCGACATTGGCGGAATTCCCGAAATGATTATCGAGAGCGAGACCGGGATGGTTTCGCGTACGGGCGATATCGACGACCTCGCCCGCGTCCTGGGCGATTTTGCGCGGTTGACCCCGCAGGCGCGGCGCAAGATGGGAGAGGCAGGCCGCATGTGGGCCGGCCATGAATTCTCGCCAGAGGCGTACAGAAACCGGACGCTGGAACTCTATGCCGAGTTGGGAGCGTTTTGATGGTGCGAAGCGATAAAAGACCTCGCGTCATGATGCTGGGCCTGCGCGGTGTCCCCAATGTGCAGGGGGGCGTGGAAAAACACGTCGAAGAACTCGCCCGGCTCTATTTGACGAAGGGCTGGGATGTGGAGGTGATCGGACGCCGTCCTTATCTTGAGAAAAAGCAGCCTTATGTCTGGGAGGGCGTAGAGGTGACGCCAGGCTGGGCGCCTACCTCCATGAAGTTCGAGGCAATTGTGCATACGGTGCTGGGCGTGCTGCGTGCAGGTTTCACACGCCCGGATGTCTTGCACATTCATGCGATCGGTCCGGCTCTTGCGGTTCCGCTGGCACGTCTGTTCGGTCTGCGCACGGTCGTGACCCATCACGGTTTTGACTACAATCGGCAGAAGTGGGGACGGCTTGCGCGCGCAATGCTGAAGCTTGGCGAATGGTGCGGGATGCGTTTTGCAAATGCGCGCATCGCAGTGTCCAACGATATCGCAAAAACCATGCAGCAGCATTATCATGTGCCGATCACTTTCATCCCCAATGGGGTCACGCTTCGCCCGGCCTGCCAAGACACGAGGTGGCTGGAAAAGCACGGCCTTGATCCCAAACGCTACATTGCTCTGGTGGCGCGGATCGTTCCGGAAAAACGTCAGCTGGATCTTATTGAAGCCTTTGCAAAACTTGCCGATCCTTCCTTGAAACTGGCCCTGATCGGATCAGCGGAATATACGGCTGAATATGCCGGAACCGTTCGTGCAAGGGCTGCCGCTGTGCCCGGCGTTGTGCTGACGGGCGCGCTTCAGGGTGAGGAACTTTCGGCCCTGTTCAGTCACGCCGCACTATTCGTCCTGCCTTCCAGCCATGAGGGCATGCCGATCGCGCTCCTCGAAGCTATGGGATACGGCTTGAACGTGCTTGCAAGCGATATCACTGCAAATGTGGAAGTCGGGCTTTCGAAGGATAGCTACTTTCCACTGGGCGATGTGGATGCGTTGAAGGATGCGCTGCGGCGGAAAATCGATCAACCTCTGACAAGCGAGCAGTCGCAGGAAATGATCGACTGGATTGCACGGGACTATAGCTGGAGCGGGATCGCTGATCGCACGCTGAAGGTCTATGAGGAAGGGAAAAAGGAATAGGAGAGTGGGGGAATATGGGAGAATAACCTGTTCCCAAAGTAACCCCGTGCTGCAACCTGCAATTTATCGGCGTTTCTCTACCCGATAATCATCATATTCGCTTATGTGCTTTTTTAGTTCGGGCCTTGCGTAAATGCTGAAATAGAAAAAGGGAGCTGCCGAACACGTTCGGCACACTCCCTTATTCCCTTACTTTCCTTAAATCAGCGTGCCCGGCGACGCTCTGCGGTCGGCTGAAAAGCCAGACGCGAATGGTAGCTGCAATATGGGCTCGCTTCACCGGATTCATGGCCGCAGAAATGGAAGTCTTCGTTCAGCGGGTCGCCGATCGGCCACTTGCAGGTGCGTTCGCTCAACTGCAACAGCGAGAGCCTGCGGGAAATAGGCACCACCACGTCGGAAGCGGGCTTGACCACTGTTTCCGCAACAACGTCCACGGCATAGTCCACCTGGAGGGCCGTCGCGCCGACCGTCTTGGTCACCGTGGCGGTGCGCATCGTCGTGGTATGTACGCCGGTTGAATGTTGTGCTGCAGGACGTGGCGCTGCGGCAACCGTATTGACTTTCTTGCTGCGCGGAGCAGCGGTCGTGGTCTTACCACGGCCCGAAAGCTTCAAACGGTGCACTTTGCCGATCACTGCATTACGGCTGACGCCGCCAAGCTGCGCTGCGATCTGGCTCGCGCTCAAGCCCTCGCTCCACAGTTTCTTCAGTAGTTCGACGCGTTCGTCTGTCCAGTTCATCGCCCTGGGCTCCAATCATTTTCGTTATCCGGAATCCGGCAGTGTTCTCGGATCGCTCCGAGCAAAAACACCATATCTATCCGGGTGACTAGGTCCGCCGCACGAAATGTAGCTTTAATCTCTAAAAAGAAACTACAATATCCAACGACTCCATGACAAGGGATAGCCTTGTCAGGCGGATTCCATTTTTACGGTTTTCCCCAACTTGGGTGCCAAAGACGGTTTTTATTTGATCCGCCCCGAAATTTTGCACGCAATTGCTTCCGAAGTGAAAACCCGGATTGTTTCAGGATGGAACATCGCGGACTTGCGGAATGAGCAACGTCGTCTGGCAGTCTCAGCCAGGGAAAGGTCGTTCACTATATAGTATGGGTGTCCACGTAAAGCCACCTTCGATGCCCCAGTGCTGCAAGAGCGCGAAAATGCATGAACTCATGTCGAAAGATGGCCCTCAAACCTCGCTTGCTTTGATTGACATTTTTTCTGCGAACGCCAATATACGCGCGAGATAAATATGCCGCCCAGAGGGCGGTTTTTTATTTCTACCGAAGGCTCAGGCTAGGAAGCGTGGGTCTGAGCCCATTCCTCTCATGTCTCCTCGTAGTTTCGTGACGGCTTGGAATGGGGTGTTGGGCGCTCGTCGAAAGGTGGGAACCGTTTCGGGTGCCTGAGGACTGTTT
Organism: Brucella ciceri; assembly: GCF_041930145.1. Classification (NCBI taxonomy): domain Bacteria; kingdom Pseudomonadati; phylum Pseudomonadota; class Alphaproteobacteria; order Hyphomicrobiales; family Brucellaceae; genus Brucella; species Brucella ciceri. Next base: position 257,997 of record NZ_JBHEEV010000003.1, read on the forward strand.
ATGGGAAAACACAGCTTTGCCGGCGCAGCCGGGCAAGCTGCTAATATGGGCTTTGGAGGCCTGATGCTATGACCGACGCTACGACCGTGCAACCGCTTTACGACACCTATAATCGTGCGGCTCTGCGCTTCGAGCGAGGTGAGGGCATCTGGCTTATTACCGAAAGCGGTGAACGTTATCTCGATTTCGCGGCGGGCATTGCTGTGAACTCGCTTGGGCATTCGCATCCGCATTTGGTGGAAACGCTGAAGGCGCAGGCTGACAAGCTCTGGCATCTGTCCAACGTTTATGAAATTCCGGCGCAGGAAAAGCTGGGGCGGCGCCTTGTCGAAAGCACTTTCGCCGACAAGGTCTTTTTCACCAATTCCGGCGCTGAAGCACTCGAGTGCGCGATCAAGACCGCACGCCGCTATCATTATGTGAGCGGTCATCCGGAACGCTTCCGCATTGTGACTTTTGAGGGCGCCTTCCACGGCCGCACGCTGGCCACAATTGCCGCGGGCGGTCAGGCCAAGTATCTCGAAGGTTTCGGCCCGAAGGTCGATGGTTTCGATCAGGTGCCGTTCGGCGATGAGGCAGCATTGCGCGCAGCCATCACCGACGAGACCGCCGGTATCCTGCTTGAACCCGTTCAGGGCGAAGGCGGTCTGCGCGGTTTCCCGGAAGAATTCATGCGCATGCTGCGCCAGATCTGCGATGAGAAAGGCCTTCTGCTGATCCTTGACGAAGTGCAGACCGGCGTCGGTCGCACCGGCAAGCTGTTCGCGCATGAATGGGCCGGTATCAAGCCGGACATCATGGCGGTCGCCAAGGGTATCGGCGGCGGCTTCCCGATGGGCGCCTGCCTCGCAACTGCCGAAGCTGCCAAAGGCATGACGGCGGGTGTTCACGGCACGACCTATGGCGGCAACCCGCTGGCCATGGCTGTCGGCAATGCGGTTCTTGATGTTGTGCTGGCCGATGGCTTCCTCGAGAACGTCCAGGCTACCGCCCTGGTCATGAAACAGGGGCTCGCCTCCATCATCGACCGCTATCCGGACGTCGTTTCGGAAGTGCGTGGTCGTGGCCTGTTGATCGGTATCAAGTGCGTCGTGCCGAATACCAGTCTCATTCAGGCTCTCCGTGACGAGCATTTCTTGAGCGTCGGGGCCGGAGACAATGTCGTCCGTCTGCTTCCGCCGCTGATCACGACGCCCGAAGAAGCGCGCGAAGCATTGAAGCGCATCGAAATGGCGGTCGAACGGCTCGCAACTGCAAATCCGACCAGTAAGACAGCGTGATATCATGGCTAACGATAACGGGATCAAACACTTTATCGACCTCTCCGCTGTGCCTGCATCGGAGCTTCGTGCGATCATGGAAGACGCCAAGGCACGCAAGGCGCGCCTCAAGGCTGGAGAAATGGAGAAGCCATTCGCAGGCAAGGTGCTTGCGATGATCTTTGAAAAGCCCTCCACCCGCACGCGCGTGTCCTTCGATGTCGGCATGCGCCAGCTGGGCGGCGAGACAATCATGCTGACGGGCTCGGAAATGCAGCTCGGGCGCAGCGAAACCATCGCCGATACGGCGAAGGTCCTGTCGCGCTATGTCGATGCGATCATGATCCGCACCACATCGCATGACCGGATGCTCGAACTTGCCGAATATGCGACCGTTCCGGTCATCAATGCACTGACGGATGACACGCACCCTTGTCAAATCATGGCCGACGTTCTTACATATGAGGAACATCGCGGCCCGATCAAAGGCAAGACCTTTGCCTGGATGGGGGACGGCAACAACGTCCTCCACTCGCTGGTCGAAGCTGCGGCGCGTTTTGATTTCAACGTCAATATCGCAACGCCGGAAGGCAGCGAACCCAAGTCGCACTATGTCGATTGGGCGAAAGCGAACGGCGCGAACATCATGTCCACCACCGATCCGGAACGGGCGGCGAGCGGTGCGGATTGCATCGTGACCGACACGTGGGTTTCGATGGGGCAGGAAGATCATGCTCGCGGCCACAACGTTTTCATGCCCTATCAGGTCAATGCGCGGCTGATGGAAAAAGCTGATCCAAAGGCGCTTTTCATGCACTGCCTGCCCGCCCATCGCGGCGAGGAAGTGACGGATGAAGTGATCGATGGACCGCAATCGGTCGTATTCGACGAAGCGGAAAACAGGCTTCATGCCCAGAAAGCCATTCTGGCGTGGTGCCTGCAAGGCCGCGGTTTGGGAGCATAATTTGGCTGACAAGACCAGCAACGAGCATATCGAAGTCGAGAACATCCACGTCAATCTGGGCGATTTCGACTTCGCAGGCGATGACGCTGTCGTACCCTTCCAGGTGGAGGGGCTCGACGTGCGCGGTCGCGCGGTTCAGCTCGGCCCGAGCATCGACGGCATTCTGAAACGCCATGACTATCCCGAAGAAGTGGCCCGTCTGCTGGGGGAAGCAACGGTTCTGACCGTATTGCTCGGCACCTCGCTCAAATTCGAAGGCAAGTTTATCTTCCAGACGCAGTCCGACGGTCCCGTCGACATGCTGGTGGTCGATTTCCGCACGCCGCGTTCAGTCCGTGCCTATGCACGTTTTGACGCGGAGCGCCTGAAGGAAGCGATTGCCGCAAACAAGACGAAGCCGGAGGAACTGCTGGGACGGGGAACGCTGGCCTTCACAGTCGACCAGGGTGCTTACACCCAGCGCTATCAAGGCATCGTCGCGCTGGATGGTTCGACGCTGGAAGAAATCGCTACGACCTATTTCCGTCAGTCGGAACAGATTCCAACCGATCTCAAACTGAGTGTCGCCAAGCTTGTCGAGCGTGGTGCCGACGGGAAACCTGTCGAACAGTGGCGGGCTGGCGGGCTGATTATTCAATTCCTGCCGGAATCCGAATTGCGCGCGCGTATCCCCGACTTGCCGGGTGGCGACGAGGACGGAGCCGAGGCCGCCTTCCATCCGGAAGATGACGCGTGGGACGAGGCTCGCTCGCTGGTGGGTACGATTGAAAGTTCGGAACTGACCGACCCGCAAGTCGGCTCGGAACGGCTGCTTTACCGGCTGTTCCATGAACGCGGTGTGCGTGTATTCGAATCTGTGCCTGTGCTGGACGAATGCTCGTGCTCGCGAGAGAAAATTGCCGGCGTGCTATCAGGCTTCACGGCCGAGGAAATTGCAGAAAGCGCGGAAAACGGAAAGATTTCCGTAACTTGCGAATTTTGCTCGAAAATCTATTCGTTTGATCCGGCAGAGTTCGGGAACTGATGCGTAGATAATTAGTAGGAATTTATCCCCGTGTTCGGGCAAGCTTTTATTCTCCACCAGTCAATTGTGGAGATACGATATGCCCGACATTTGGATACCGGTTACCCAGCAGAATCTCGAGATCGAGGCTGGCAGTCCGCTCGATTTTTCGACGTTTCTATCAAATCCGCCGATTGACGAGGAGCGACGGCTCATCGTCAATTCGGACGGTCACATCGCCTTGCAGAGCAATCCGGCCGTTCCATATCGGCTGCTGTGCGGAGCCATTGCAACTATTCCCGACCATGTGACAGCGGACAGGATGGCCGTTCAGTTGCGCCGTCATGGATATAATTGCGCACGGTTCCATTTTCTCGATATCGCTTTGATGGAGGGGCAGCTGCAGGATTTCGAATACCGACAGGATATTCTTGATCGGTTTCGCTACTACATGGCCGCGTTGAAGCAGAACGGCATATACTGGGTCATCGACGGCCTTACATCGAATGCTGGCGCGTTGGGCGGCGTAACGGACCGCTGGGGAACGGAAGGCAGGCTGAAACTCAAGACGCATGTTGAGAATGCGGCTTTCGGCCATTGGCTGCGCTTTCAGGTCGATATCTTCGGGACGGTCAATCCCTATACCGGGCTTGTGCCTTTCGAAGACCCGGCAATGGCGATGGTCGTGCCGTTCAATGAGAATGGATTGGTGTTCAACTCGTGGGTCTACGCCAACGGCGATCTTCAGGCGTTGGCGGAATTGAAGCGGTCGTTCAATGCTTGGCTGGAGGAGCAATATGGTACCACGGCAGCCTTGCAGGCTGCCTGGGGCGGCGAGTTGCTGGGTACCGAGCAAATTGAAAATGCCACAGTTGCCCTGCCTTCAAACCGCTATGCGGCGTCATGGTATTCGCCGACAACGAAGAAAAGACTGTCAGTAGCTTCGGCACCTTGCCGGTGCAGATCAAGGTTGGGCATGTCTGGTTCAAGATGCCGATCAACACGGCCTGGCGCTTGTCCCCGGTCGGACTGGATGGCGTGGTGCAGCCTCCGGCGATTACGGGTGACGGAACGGATGGACTCAATGTCGAGCTTTGGAACAATGCTTCTGTTCTGCCGAACCCACCGGGACCAACGACTTATTTTCTGATCGAACGCGTTTAAAAACTTTCTCACCGGGCGCCGGATTGCGCGCCCTGTTGAAAATCGAGCGCGCTTTTCTCCGAGCAGAGCGGCGGCTTCCTGAAAAGGCAAAGAACGGAGTTGTGTTCTGTTCGTCATCTGCCTTCGCAAAATGCTGGGATATCTTCAATTCAAGGTGCGTCGCAGGTCCGGCATGTCAAGCGAGAAGGCGGGGATATCGACTTCGAACATGCTGCCGCCATTACCCTGCATCTGATACCGTCCGACCATGACACCGGATGTGGTGGTTAACGGGCAGCCCGAGGAATATTGAAATGAATCGCCGGGCTCAAGTGTCGGCTGTTCGCCAACCACACCCGCGCCGCGCACCTCTTCGACGTGTCCGTTTGCGTCGGTAATCTGCCAGTAACGCGAGCGAAGTTGCACGGTTTCCGTCGAATTGTTGGCGATCGTTATACGATAACCCCAGACATAACGGTTTTCGTCGGGGTCCGACTGATCTTCCAGATAGAAAGGCTCGACAGAAACCTCGATCCCCCGCGTTACCGCTCTATACATGCGCACCGCCCTACATTCACATCGGCCCTGGCACCCTGCAATCCGGATCGCAATGATGCTGTCTACTCAACGGTTCGTCGGTTCGGTTTACGGACGCCGCTTTTCGCCCCTCCTATCGCTAAAGTTGCGGGAGGGTCAACAATGTGGGGCAGAAAATACGATGCAATTGCCGAAATCTCCGGAAATTGCATCGTTTGGGCCTCTGTTTGCAGCCTAAATGCCACAATGTGGGAAGTGGCTGTTCAGCGAGCGACCTTCAACGCTGCTTCCACGTCTTCCACAAGGTCGTCCGTATCTTCAAGGCCGAGCGATATCCGAAGCAGGCCGTCCGAGATACCCAGTTCAGCCTTGGCCTCGTCGGTAAGGTTCTTGTGCGTCGTGGTTGCCGGGTGGGTAATAAGGCTTTTCGCGTCGCCCAGATTGTTGGAGATGCTGAAGACCTGCAAGGCGTTCTGGAACTTGAACGCTGCCTCTTTGCCGCCTTCCAGCTCCAGGGCGATGAGGGTTGAACCACCGGTCATCTGCCTGGCGATGATGTCGGCCTGCGGATGGTCCGCCCGACCCGGATAGATCACGCGCTTCACGCCCTGCTTGCCTGCGAGGAAGTCGGCAACTGCTGCCGCCGACAGCGTCTGCTGGCGTACACGCACGGACAGTGTTTCAAGGCCCTTCAGCATGATCCACGCGTTGAATGGGCTGAGGCCCGGACCCGTGTGACGGAAATAATCCTGCAGGGTGTTTTCAATCCATTCGCGGTCGGAGAGGACCACGCCGCCAAGGCAGCGCCCCTGACCGTCAATGTGCTTCGTCGCGGAATAAACGACGATATGCGCACCGAGCTCCAGCGGCTTCTGGAATAGCGGGGTTGCGAAAACATTGTCGACGATCAGCTTGGCGCCTGCTTCGTTGGCGACCTGCGCAACGGCAGCAATATCTATGATTTCGAGCGTCGGATTGGACGGGCTTTCCAGGAACATCACCTTGGTGTTCGGGCGAACAGCCGCTTTCCAATTTTCGATGTTGGAACCATCGATGATCGAGATTTCGACGCCGTATTTCGGCAAGATCGTCTCGACAATGTAGCGACAGGAGCCGAAGACGGCGCGAGCCGAAATCACGTGATCCCCGGCCTGCACCTGACAAAGAATGGCAGCCGCGACCGCAGCCATGCCGGAGGCGGTGGCGCGTGCTTCTTCGGCGCCTTCCAGCGCGCACATGCGCTTTTCAAACATGTCGGTGGTCGGGTTGGCATAACGCGAATAGATGAAACCCGGGTCCTCGCCCTTGAACCGCGCTTCGGCGGCCTCGGCATTGGGATAAAGGAAGCCCTGCGTCAGAAACATCGCTTCCGACATTTCGGCAAATCCGGAGCGAAGCGATCCGGCATGCACGAGTTCGGTTGCAGGGCGAAATTTGCGGGTATTCTCAGTCGTCATTTTTCCAACCTGTCGAAAAGCTGGTCGGCCGGGGCAGGATGTCGAGCCTCGGCGGCCAATAAAAAACCGGCCTTGCGAAAACGCAAAAGGCCGGTAACGAACCGCGGCCTTTTTTAGCGAATTCTTTAACGTGGCTGCAAGCCGGCCGGCCAAATCACCACGGAACAGTTTTCCATTATGCCTGTTGCGCGGAGCCGTCAATGCCGAAACCAACGCATTTCTCGAAAAGCGCATCCGGGGCGCCATGAAAATACTCTGATTCCTGCGGAAAACCCGGTTTCTAGCGGCTGGAAGGGTTGGCATTGAGGTCCTGAGCGGTCAATGGTCTTTGTCAAGCAATGCCTAGAGCATGCCTTCCGAAATCGGGAAACGGTTTCGGGAGATATGCGTGAAAACAAGAGATTAAAGCATGTCGCTTGATTACGACAAAGTACGACATGCTTTAGGCTACGGAGTATCGGGTCGATGACGCAGAAAGATGCTGGAATTCTGGCGGACGCGGATATTTCCGCGCTGTTTGAAAGCGGTTTGCTGGCGTCGCCGCGCGCCCTTGATCCCGACCAGATACAGCCCGCGAGCCTTGACCTGAGGCTCGGCGCAAAAGCCTATCGTGTTCGCGCTTCCTTCATGCCGGGACCCGGGACGCCGGTCATCGAAAAGCTGGAACGGTTAAAACTGCACGAGATCGACCTGACGGCGGGAGCCGTTCTGGAAACGGGCTGCGTTTACATCGTTCCGCTTCTCGAAAGCCTGACGCTGTCGCCCGATCTTTCCGCGTCGGCAAATCCGAAAAGTTCAACGGGCCGCCTCGATATCTTCACCCGCGTCATCGCCGACGGGGCGCAGGAATTCGATAAGGTGCCCGCCGGATACAACGGCCCGCTCTATCTGGAAGTCAGCCCACGCACATTTCCTATTGTCGTGCGTACAGGATCGCGCCTGTCGCAGATACGCTTCCGCAAGGGACGTGCCCAGCTTGACGAGGCGGAGCTTGCTGCATTGCACAAGGCCGAAACGCTGGTCGCAGCGGAAATGCCGAACATCTCCGGCGGTGGCATTGCGCTGTCGGTTGATCTTTCAGGTGGTCCTGACCGGCTGATTGGCTATCGCGGCAAGCACCATACGGCTGTGGTGGATGTGGACAAGCGTGCGGCGCACGACATCCTTGATTTCTGGGAGCCGATCTATGATCGGGGTTCGCGCGAACTCGTGCTTGATCCGGATGAATTCTATATTCTCGTTTCGCGCGAGGCGGTGCATGTCCCGCCGCTTTATGCCGCTGAAATGACGCCCTTCGACCCGCTGGTGGGCGAATTCCGCGTCCATTATGCAGGCTTTTTCGATCCGGGCTTCGGGCACAGCGCTGCGGGCGGAACCGGAAGTCGCGCCGTTCTGGAAGTCCGCAGCCACGAGGTTCCATTCATTCTGGAACATGGGCAGATCGTCGGGCGGCTGGTTTACGAACATATGCTGCATCGCCCATCTGCACTTTATGGCGTCGATCTCGGCTCCAACTATCAGGCGCAGCAGTTGAAGCTTTCCAAGCATTTTCGTTGACTATAATAGCCTCCTCCAAGCAAATATAAATCTGGTGGAGGAGCAGGGTCGACGTGACGAACGGAACTGAACGGGATCGGGACAAGAAGCTTCAAGCCGCAACAGATGCTCCGCAACGCAGGCTGTCGGTGGGCATTGTTGCTTTGCCCGGTTTTACGCTGAGTGCACTCAGCCTTTTCCTCGATCCCTTCCGCCTTGCCGCCGATGATCGCGACAAGAGCCGCCAGATACGCTGTGCATGGAAAATATGCACGCTGTCAGGAGATCCTGTCACCTCCAGTTCCGGCATGGTGATCGAGCCGACCGCTCCCATAGGCGAACTCGACGATTGTGATTATGTGGCAGTCGTCGGCGGATTGCTTGCGCAATACCGGCCCAGACAGCAGGCGCTGGTCGATCTCATCAAGCGTGCGGACCGGCGCGGCAAGACAGTGGTGGGCCTTTGCACGGCTGCCTTTCTGCTGGCGGAAGCAGACCTTCTGCCAGACCGCAATTGCTGCGTCAGCTGGTTCCATCGCGACGATTTTCTGGAGCTTTTCGACGGATATACAGCCGACACAACGAGCCTGTTCCATCGTAGCGGAAGGCACTTCACCTGTGCGGGCGGGCTTGGCACGGCGTCATTGGCGCTGTCCATCATCCAGAACGAGATTTCGGAGGAACTGGCGCGCAAGAGCGCGTCCATCCTCATGATCCCTTATGAGCTTGTGCGTTCCGAACAACCGGCGCTGAGCTTCAACGGCGTGCGGTCGCCGATGATCCGCAAGGCAATCCGCATTTTCGAGGAAACGCTGGAAGACCCGGTGCCAATGATTGATGTGGCGCGCCGATTGGGAATTTCCGTCCGTCAGATGGAGCGTGGCTTCAAGCTCGCCCTTGAGCGGACGGCGTTCGAGGTCCGCGAAGAACTGCGGGTTAAGAAGGCCAAGGAGCTCTTGTCGGAGACAAGCCTGTCACTGTTGGAAGTGGCTGTTGCAAGCGGTTTTACCGATACGCGCAGCATGAACCGGTCGTTCTCGCGCCAAAAGCAGAAAGCCCCGCGTGAGTACCGCAAGCAGCGCTGAGCGAGGGCAGAACTTGCGCAGGCCGTACGGAGAGCCTATTTCTTGCGCGAAGAATCTGTCGCTTTAAACCATGATTCCGAAAAGTGGTAACCGGTTTTCGGAATCATGCTCAACAAAATTTTAGAGCGGGATGACGTTTCGACTTAAGAGCATCCATTCTAACCAATAACCACACAGGAGATTTGCATGTCGGATGGTGTAAACCGTTTTCTTGGCGATACCCCGGCCCGCGTTCTGATCAAGCTGGTGCTGATTTCGCTGGTGGTTGGCGTGGTCATGAGCGCATTTCACTGGACGCCCTACGACATCTTGTATGGCATCCGCGATTTCTTCCTCCGCCTTTGGAATATGGGCTTTTCGGCAATTGCAGGCTTTGTCGATTATCTCATTCTTGGCGCTGCAGTCGTCATTCCTGCCTTTATTTTGCTCCGTATCCTCAGCTACCGGAAATGAAATCAATTCGGTAACTGGGTAGCTCAGACAGGCATGCAGCAAAAACAAGGTTTAACACTCAACCGGCGGGGTTTTCTGATCCTTGCCGGGGGCGCGCTGGCGATGTCGGCAATGCCGTGGAAGGCGACATGGGCGGCAGGTCACGACGATCCCACCGCGATTTTCAACGCTATTCGAAAGGCAAACGGACTGCCTTTGATGGCGACGGATTCCAAGCTGGAGCAAGCCGCGCTTTACCAGGCCAGGCGCATGGCGGGTTATGGAAAGATCGGTCATAGCGTCGGTTGGGGCAATGGTTTTGTGGCGCGACTGCGGCAGGCAGGTATACGGGGTCCGGCGGCAGAGAATGTCGCATCGGGACAGCGCAGTACACAGGCCGTCTTCGATGCCTGGATGAAATCGCCCGGCCATCGCAAGAACATGCTCGATCCGACCTTCGAGCATTATGGTCTCGCCTGGGCAACACCCGAAAACAAACCAACTTATATATATTGGGCCATGATGCTGGGACTTTGATCCCTCATTCTCCTGACAGTCGGTTGTCAGGAACTGCGACAATGCGGTGGCCGAATTATCTGTAGTTTCGATTGATTCCAGAGTAGATCGTTTTGATCTGAGGGGAATATTCGGGACAAGCATCATGGATCAGTCGCTGCAGCGTGGTGGCGCAACAAGGCCGTTCGAAGTAACACACAGGATGGTGATGTTGATCGCCATTCCCATGACGCTTGCTGCGATCACCACGCCGCTTCTCGGACTTGTCGATATGGGCGTCGTCGGCCAGATGGGACAGGCCGAGTTGATCGGGGGGCTGGCGATTGGCGCGCTGGTCTTCGATTTCCTGCTGTCGATATTCAATTTCCTGCGTTCCGGCACGACCGGACTGGTTGCACAGGCCATGGGTGCGGAAGACGCGGTGGAAGAACAGGCGATCTTCTGGCGGGCAATCATCATCGCGGTCATTGCCGGCAGCCTGATGATACTGTGCCTGCCGATCATCATCGGCGTCTCGTCCACCTTCATGCATCCGACGTCGGCAACGCAGGAAGCAATGGCGACCTATGTGTCGATCCGCATGTTGTCGGCGCCGGTTGCGCTCATCAACTATTCAATCCTCGGACTGGTTCTCGGACGTGGACAGGGTATTGTCGGCCTCGGCCTTCAGGTGCTCCTCAACGGCATCAATATCGTGCTCTGCATTATCCTCGGGCTGGAGTGGGGCTGGGGCGTTACTGGCGTTGCCTGGGCGACCGTGACCGGCGAAACGGTTGCCGCTCTCGTCGGCATGTTCATCGTGCTGCGCCATTTCCGAAAGGATGCGTCGCTGCGTCCGGACCGGGCGCGGATATTCCAGAAGCAAGGAATCCTGCGCATGTTCGCGGTCAATCGCGACATCATGATCCGCTCCTTCCTGCTTCTCACGGCCTTCGCGTTCTTCACGCGGGCGGGGTCCGATCTCGGCCCCGTCACACTGGCGGCCAATGCCGTCTTGATGAACTTCTTCCTCATCGCCGGTTTCTTCCTGGACGGCATGGCGGCAGCCGCCGAACAGATTGTCGGACGGTCTATTGGCGCGCGCTACAGTCCTGCGTTCGTGCGCGGCGCCAAGCTCACTTTCGTCTGGGGGCTGGTCATGGCCAGCGTCATCGCCTTTTTCCTGCTGGTGTTTGGCGATGCGATCATCGGGCTACTGTCCAAGGCGGAAGACGTTCACGCTGAAGCCTTGAAATACCTGCCCTGGGCGGCGCTGACAGGTATGACGGGACTGCTGGCCTTCCATATGGACGGGGTTTACATCGGCGCCACATGGTCGCGCGACATGCGCAACATGATGTTCCTGTCGCTCGGCTTTTTTCTCGCAGTTCTTTATGCGGCAAAGCCCGTGATGGGCAATCACGGGCTTTGGCTGGCTCTCAACCTGTTTCTGTCAATTCGCGGAGTTTTGCTCCTGGCGATCCTGCCGCGACGTTATCGTACAGAATTCATTATGTGACCCGGCTCTCAGGCGGGCAGGTCACGCTTCGCCCAGTCGCTGGTGTCCCGGTCGCGAAGTGCGGCAATGTTGGCGACGCCCTCGCGTTTCACCACCGCCGACAGGCCACGCACGATTTCGGCGGGCAGGTTCGGTCCGCGATAGATGAGGCCTGTATAAAGCTGGACCAGATCGGCACCGGCCTTGATCTTTGTCAGCGCCGTTTCAGCGCTATCCACGCCGCCGACGCCGATCAATGGCATATCGGGGCCGACACGCTCGCGCATCTTGGCAAGGACGATGGTGGAGCGCTCGAAAAGCGGTACGCCGGAAAGCCCGCCTGTTTCATCGCGGTTGTCCGCGCTTTTCAATCCGGCGCGTGAAAGCGTCGTGTTGGATATGATGATGCCATCGAGCTTCTGTTCGGTTGCCTCGGCCGCGATGTCGTCCAGTTCTTCATCGGCCAGATCGGGGGCGATCTTCAGAAAAACCGGACGCTTCAGCGTGCACATCTTGCCTTCTTCGTTGCGCGCTTCCAACACGCGGCTCAACAGTTCACGCAGACTGTCGCGGGCCTGAAGGCTGCGCAGGCCCGGCGTGTTGGGCGAAGAAATATTGACGGTGAAGTAGCGCGCCAGCTGATAGAAGCGACGGATACCCGCAACATAATCGGCAATGCGGTCTTCGGCATCCTTGTTGGCGCCGATATTGACGCCCACGATACCGCTCTTGCCGGCGCGTTGCGACAGGCGCTTAAACGCAGCATCATGGCCTTCATTGTTGAAGCCCAGCCGATTGATAACGGCCCTGTCATCCACGAGCCGAAAAATGCGCGGACGCGGATTGCCGCTTTGCGGGCGCGGCGTGATGGTGCCGATTTCCGTGAAGCCGAAACCGAGCTTCAACAGGGCGTCCGGCACTTCGGCATTCTTGTCGTAGCCCGCTGCCATGCCGAGCGGATTTGGAAACTGCAATCCCGCAACCTTGACGGAAAGCGCCGGATCGTTCGGCGCACCGCAGGTCACGAGACCTGTCTTCAGGCCAGCGATGGAAAGACCATGTGCCTGTTCTGCATCGAAGGCGAAAAGGGCGCGTCGACCGAGAGTTTCAAAAAGCCCGCTCATTAACTTTCCAGCTCCGGAAAAATGTGAAGACCATCGTCGCCCAACGGCAGGGGGTCAACCTTCAAAACGGCTGCAAGCGGCAGCGTGCCGTAGAGATGAGGAAAAAGGGCCCCGCCGCGTGAAACTTCAAACTTCAATGCCGCGCCGAGCGCAGAAGCATTCACACTGATCAGAAGCAGATCCCGCTGGCCCGCAAAATGTTTAGCTGCCGTTTCCCGCACCTGTGTTCCAGTAGAGAAATGGATATAGCCGTCGGCAATATCAACTGGAGCCCCGGTAAAATTACCAGCCTGTTCTGCCTGCGCCCAAAGCCCGCGCGGAGCGATCTTATAGATGATCTCATTGGTCATGGGTGCTCTCTAGACCGAATTTCTTCGGAAATCAAAGTCCCGCATGTTCGATTTTCGTCGTAAACGTCCCATATGATGGGGACACCTCAAAGAGAAGCTGAAGGGAATAGCCTTATGTTGAACAGAAAGACATTGATGGTCCGCAATCTGGCTGCTGTTGCTGTTCTTGGTTCAGCGCTTGCCCCGGCCAATGCGCTGGCGCAGGAAAACGGGCGTTATCGGCTGGAAGGGACGGAAAACGGCTATGTCCGTCTGGACACCCGAACCGGCGCGATATCCACCTGCGTGGAGCAGCAGGGACAACTCGTCTGCAAGATGGCGGCCGAAGATCGCGAGGCTTATGAGAACGATATTGCCAGCCTGCAGGATCGCGTGAAGAAGCTTGAGGACAAGGTCTCCGCTCTTGAAGGGCAAGGCGGAAGTAGTGCTTCGGGCTTGCCGACGGAGCAGGAGTTTGAGCAATCCATGAGCTATATGGAACGGTTCATGCGGCGCTTTATGGACATCGCGAAGAGTTTCGACAGCGAGCCGGAAAAGCCGGACAATGGAACCCTTCCGGGCGGACGGACCTGACAGCAAGGAAAAAGGCGCCGCACGGCGCCTTTTCATTGAGCATTTCCAGCAAATGTGAGTGCGTTTCGCCCTATTGCGCGAAACGCTTTGTCGCCTCTATCAATTCGTGGGTGATACCGGGTTCCGTAACGGCGTGTCCGGCGTCCTCGACGATTTTGAGATCGGCTTCAGGCCACATCTTCTTCAACTGCCAGGCATTGATGAACGGCGTGCAGACATCATAGCGGCCATGCACGATCACACCGGGAATATGCCGGATGCGGTCGACGTTCCGCAGAAGCTGGTCGTCGGAATCGAGGAAGCCACGGTTCTGGAAATAGTGGCATTCGATACGCGCAAAAGCGATGGCGTACTGGTCTTCACCGAAGGCATCGACACGCGCCGGATCGGGCAGAAGCGAAATGATCGAGCCTTCCCAGCGCGCCCAACGTCGGGCCGCTTCAAGCTGCACCTGCGGGTTGCGATCGGTGAGGCGCTTGTAATAGGCAGCGATCATATCGCCGCGCTCTCCTTCCGGTATATGCTCCTGATAGGCCTCGAAATGATCAGGGAAGAGAATGCTCGCGCCGTTGGAATAGGTCCAGTCGACTTCGAAACGGCGAACCATGAAGATACCGCGAAGAACAAGTTCCGCGACCCGATCCGGATGGGATTGCGCGTAGGCAAGGCCGAGGGTCGCTCCCCACGAGCCGCCGAACACCTGCCACTTGTCGATGCCGAGATGCGCGCGAATATGCTCCATGTCCGCCACAAGGTCCCAAGTCGTGTTTTCGCGCAGTTCCGCATGCGGGGTGGAACGGCCGCATCCACGCTGGTCGAACAGGATTATGCGATAGCGCTCCGGGTCATGCAGGCGACGCATCGTCGGCGTGATTCCACCGCCGGGGCCGCCATGGATCATGATGACCGGCTTGCCGTCCGGGTTGCCGCATTGCTCGACATGGATTCGATGCAGCGAAGAGACCTGCAGCATCTCTTCCTTGAACGGTTGGATTTCGGGATAAAGCGTATTGCGCGTCATGAAATGCCTTTTGGTCCCCCCATTTCGCTGGTCGGGCCGCTCTTATGTTACTTTCAGCGCATAACCTAACATACAATGCGGCCAGATGGCGGCAATGAGTAATGCGAAAACGGATTAGCAACGTGAATTTTGGTTGCCCGAGCCAAAAAACGGCATAAAACGGAGTGATTGGCTGATTGGCCTGCACCGCGAGGGGAGGAGACCTGAAACAATGGCGCGCGAGGCACATGCATTTTATCATCGCTGACGATCATCCGCTTTTCCGGGGGGCATTGAGACAGGTCCTTTCCGGACAGTCGCAAAGCGTGGAAATCATCGAAGTTGGCGATTTCGACGCCGTAAAGAAACTGGTCGGCGAGCGAGAGGATATCGACCTTCTGCTGTTGGATCTGACGATGCCGGGCGGTACTGGGCTTTCCGGCCTGGTGACGTTGAAGGCCTTGCAGCCCGCACTTCCAATCATCATCGTTTCGGCAACCGACGATGCGGCGACGATCCGTCATGCGGTCGAGCTCGGTGCCTCTGGGTTCATTTCGAAATCCGCCAGCATGGAAACCATCGGCGAGGCCGTGAGCACCGTTCTGGCTGGCGATATCTGGACGCCCGCCGACATTGAACTGGATCATGCGCACGACCCGGAAATCGAGGCGCTCATCGCGCGGTTGCGCACATTGACGCCGCAGCAGACGCGCGTGCTGACCATGTTGGCGGAGGGGCTGTTGAACAAGCAGATCGCCTATGAGCTTGGCGTGTCGGAAGCCACGGTCAAGGCGCATGTTTCGGCAGTGCTGCAGAAACTCGGGGTCGATAGCCGCACACAGGCGGTCATTCTCCTGTCGCGCATCGGCAATGATGCGCTGAATACGGACTAGAGCACGTCTCCCGAAACTGGGAGACAATTGGATAGAGCATTTGGGAGGCTCAATTTAAACAGGAAATGTTCCGGACAACCCGTTACTGAGCGGCATTCTGCGCCGATGCATTGTCCTGCCTCGCATGATGAAAATGCGATAGCAGCGAGCGAAGCGCGGCGGGACGAAGCGGCTTGTGCAAGACAGTGACGTTTTCATCCTCAGCGCGTTGGCGTACTTCCTTGGAGCGATCGGCTGTCAGGAGGATGGCCGGTATTTCGGTCTGGAACGTTTCGCGGGCAAAACCGATCATATCGAGGCCGTTTTCGTTCAGCAGATGATAATCCGCGACGATCACGTCCGGCGGGCGGGAATGGTCGGTGCAGTATGATTTCAGCGCAGTTCCGCTGCGCAGTGTCGCAACCTGGCACCCCCATCCATGAAGCAGCGTTTCCATTCCCGACAGGATGCTGGCGTCATTGTCGATGCAGAGAACGTCTAGCCCCGTCAGTTCCAGCGCCCGTTGCAGCCCGCGACGGTTCTTCACTTCGTCAGCGGGCACCTTTTCCTGCGAGACAGGAATGCGCAGGGTGAACATCGTCCCCTTGCCGGGCGTTGAAGCCAGCGCGAGCGGCAGCGACAAGAGCCTGGCGATGCGGTCAACGATGGAAAGGCCAAGGCCAAGGCCTTCCGCTTCCCGCATTCCCTCATCGAGCCGGGTGAACTCGCGGAAGACGAGTTTCAGCTTTTGCGGAGGAATGCCGATTCCGGTATCGAGCACCTGCAACTCCACAAAGGAACCGCGGCGGCGGACGCCGAGCAAGATACCGCCCTTGCGGCTATACTTGATCGAATTGGAGACGAGGTTCTGGATCAGGCGCCGCAGCATGTTGCGATCGGTCTTGACCACGATGCTTGACGGGACAACGCGCAGTTTCAGCCCCTTGGCAGCTGCAAGCGGTGTGAAGTCGGTTGCAATCTGGCTCATCAGTTTGTCGAGACGAAATACCGAGAGTTCGGGTTTGAGCGATCCGGTGTCCAGCCGTGAAATATCCAGCACCATACCGAGAATGGCTTCCACGGCTTCCAGTGAGGAGTCGATATTGCGTGCGAATTCGCTGGTTTCGGAACGCCCCAGTCTTTCGGCAAGCGCGGTACTGTACAGTCTTGCCGCGTTAAGCGGTTGCAGAATGTCGTGCCCGGCAGCCGCAAGAAATCGTGTCTTCCCCTGATTGGCTTCTTCCGCTGCGGCTTGCGCCTTGGCAAGCTGCTGGTTGACGCGGGTCAGTTCCGCCGTGCGATCCGCCACGCGCTGCTCCAGCATCTCAGCCGCCTTCTGGCGCGTGACATCCGCTTCGACCGCCGCCGTGATATCGGTATATGTCGCGACGATGCCCCCATCAGGCATGGGATTGGACTGGATTTCCAGCACCTTGCCGGTGGATTTCATATTGATGCGCCATGGACGGCGCACAGCCGCGAGCGAGCGTATGGCGCTGTTCTGGCCGGTGAAAGATATGTCGCCGCGACGATGCAGCTGTTCCACGATTTCGGAAACGGGTATCCCGACCTGCATCACCTCATCGGGAAGATCGAAAAGCATGCGGAACTGCCGGTTCCAGCAGGTGAGCCTCAAGTCCTTGTCGAAAACCGTGATGCCCTGTTCCATCTGGTCGAGCGCGGTTTGCAGCAGGTCGCGGTTTTGCTGCAAGGCCGTTGAAGCATCGTCCAGGAGTTGTCGCGCATCGCGGCCGGACGCATCGCCCTTTTGCAACAGCAGTGACAGGACAAGACGCGCCGATGCAGAGCCGACTGCCGTACCAAGCAGTTGCTCCGCATGGCGGATCAAAGGCGTATCGACGGTCATGCCGGGATCAAGTCGCCGCTGTTCCCTTCCTTCAAAACGAAGAAAAGCGCGCTCCACGCGTTCGGCGCCGAGATAGCGCGCCATGGTTGCCTTCAGTTCGGCGACGGTGACAGTCGTGCGAAAGCGCTTCAGGGTCGGTGTGCCGATCACATAACGCGGCAGGAAAATGCTGGCCTGAATGCGTTCCAGCGGCGTCGAGGCGCGCGAAAGGGAACCAAGAACGTAGAAAAGCGTATTGGCCGCAAGGCTCCACACCACGCCGTTGGTCAGGGGTAGCGCATTGGTTCCAAAAAGCGCCTCCGGGCGCAACGCGGTGAACCCGAGAAAACCATCGCGCAAAATGGCGGCATTTTCCGGCGCCATGGTGGGCAGCAGCAAAGTGTAGGCCCAGACCAGAAAGCCGGTCGAAAGACCCAGCATCGCACCGCGTCCGTTGGCATTGCGCCAGAACAGCCCGCCAATGAAGGCAGGCACGAATTGGGCAATCGCAGCAAAGGAAACGAAACCGATCGAAGCCAGGTGGATATTGTTGGAGGTGAAGCGATAATAGGCAAACGCCAGCGCCAGAATGCCAATAATGGTGAGGCGGCGGGTGTTCAGAATGATTTTGGTCAGGTCGCGCTGTTCTGCTGCCTGTTGCTTGGCCAGCCGCCGTATGAAAAGCGGCAGCACCAGATGATTGGAAATCATGATCGAAAGCGCGACGCAGGCGACGATGACCATCGCGGTTGCCGCCGACAACCCGCCGAGAAAGGCCACGAGGGCAAGCCAGTGAGCACCAGCAGCCAGCGGCAGGGCCAGAACATACAGGTCTCCGCTGACATTGCCTCCGAGTGTCATCACGCCGATCAGCGCGATGGGAAACACGAAGATATTGATGAGCACCAGATAAACCGGGAAGAGCCACGAGGCGGTTCGCAGTTCCTTTTCACTCCGGCTTTCCACCACCGTTACGTGAAATTGGCGCGGCAGCATGATGATGGCCGCGGCGCTGAGTGCGCTTTGCACGATCCATGTGCCGATGGACGTTTGATAGTGAAACGCTTCCAGCGCCTCCGGCGACTGGGATATCTGGTTGATCAGTTGTGACGGAGCGCCGAACAGGAAGAAAGTGCAGGCAAAACCGACGGTCAGGAAGGCGCAGAGCTTGATGACCGATTCCAGGGCCACCGCCAGAATGAGACCGTTCTGGTGCTCGGTGGCGTCGGTATGGCGCGTGCCGAAGAGAATCGCAAAGACGGCAAGCACGGCGGCGACGGGCAGGGAAATATCGCCGAATATGAATACTGACGGATCGACGGCCGATCCGTAATGTTCCATGACGAGCCCGACACTCCCGGAAACGGCTTTGAGCTGGAGCGCGATGTAGGGAATCGAGCCGACGGCTGCGATGCAGGTCGCCAGTGACGCGACACCAAAGCTTTTGCCGTAGCGGGCAGCGAGAAAATCGGCGATCGATGTGATGTGTTCGGATTTCGCCAGTCGAACGATATGCCGCAGCAAACGGTTGCCGAGCGTGAAGACGAGAATGGGGCCGATATAGATGCCGAGAAATTCAAGGCCGCGCTGCGCCGACAAGCCGACAGAACCGAAAAACGTCCAGGATGTGCAGTAGACGGCCAGGCTGAGCGCGTAGATATATGGGCGCGGGGCACTGTTCCAGCGCGACGTGCGCCGGTCGCCGATGCTGGCTACCGCAAAGAGCAGCAGCAGATACAAAAAGGCGGCGCCAATAATACCCCAGCCCTGCATAGCCGGCTTGTTCCCTCACTCCTCGATCACAAATGACGCAAGCACTTTCAGTGCGCTCGCGCAAGATTATTGATCAAAAACAGTGCGTTTCTGCCGCTTTATCTTTTCTTTGGTAATTTTCGTCTACAAACTGACGGTGTGATCCTGAAAGTGCAGGGCCCTTTTCAGGACTGCGTTTGAAATGACAAAGCGCTTTCGGTTCCACTTGTGGAAAACGGCTTTGCCATCCACTGCCAGTTTTTCTGGTGCCCAGGTTGATTTGACGAACGCCACCGCGGCAGGACGGCCCAAGCGGTCCGCGTTCGTGAGGGAGACAGCAATGCTCAAGGAATTCAAGGAATTCGCCCTGAAGGGCAATATGGTCGATCTGGCCATCGGTGTTATCATCGGCGGGGCGTTCGGCGGCCTCGTCAACTCCATCGTCAATGACATCATCATGCCGATCATCGGTCTGCTGACAAATGGCGTAGACTTTTCGAACATGTTCATACAGCTGGCAGGTGAACCCAAGACCACGCTGGCAGCTGCCCGTGAAGCCGGTGCGACCATCGCCTACGGCAACTTCATCACTCTTCTCATCAACTTCCTTATCATCGCATGGGTATTGTTCCTGGTGGTGAAAGGAATGAACCGCATGAAGAAGAAGGAAGAAGCAAAGCCGGAACCGGAAGCACCGCGCGAAGAGGTTCTGCTGACCGAAATCCGCGATCTTCTGGCAAAGCAGAAAGCCTGATTGACCAGGAACTGATGGATGAAACGGGGCCTTTTGGCCCCGTTTTCTTTTGATCCATAAATGCGTTTGATCGGACCATCACAAAAAGCCGCGTGATTTCGCTACCGGGCCTTGATAAGCACGAAGTCAAAATCCAGATCCAACGCGGGGAAATCATGACGCTCATCGCCAATCTTCGTCGGGAAGCAGCCCAGTCACCGGAAAGCGGGATTGTGGCGGTCGCCAATCATGGGCGCGGACGCGAAGGACTTATTCCGCTGTGGGTAGGCGAGGGCGATCTTTCTACGCCGGATTTCATTCGTGCCGCGGCCCAGAAAGGCATTTCTGACGGCGAGACCTTCTATACCTGGCAGGCAGGCATACCGGAGTTGCGGGAAGCGCTGGCTCGCTATCATGCGCGGCATTTTCCACTGGCTCTAAAGCCCGAGAATTTCTATGTCACCGGTTCGGGCATGCATGCCATCGAAATGGCGCTGACAGCAACCGTTGGAGCAGGTGAAGAAGCGATCTATCTCTCCCCGGCCTGGCCCAATTTTGTCGGTGCGGCTGGGCTTGCTGGCGTCACGCCGGTCCCGGTCGAACTGGAATTCGGGGACAACGGCTGGATACTTGATCCGGAGAAGATTGCAGCCGCCATCACATCCCGCACAAAGGCCCTATTCGTCAATACCCCATCCAATCCTACCGGCTGGACGGCGGATCGGGAAACTTTGCAATTCATTCTTGATCTGGCGCGCAAACAGGGCCTGTGGATCATCGCCGACGAGATTTATACCCACTTCTATTATGGCGGCGGTCGTGCTCCCTCCTTCATGGATATTATGGAGCCGGATGACCGCATCATCTTTGTCAATTCCTTCTCCAAAAACTGGGCGATGACGGGCTGGCGTATTGGTTGGATGACTGTGCATCCGTCGCTGGGGCCGGTTATTGAAAACCTGATCCAGTATTCGAATTCGGGCGTTGCGCAATTCATGCAGCGTGGTGCCGTTACGGCTCTCGATGAGGGCGACGCCTTCATTTCGATGCAGGTCGAGCGTGCCCGTTCCACGCGCGATAGCCTGTGCGCCGCGCTATTGGCGACGGGCAAGGTTCGCCTCACTCCTCCACAGGGTGCATTTTATCTGTTCTTCGGCGTGGATGGCGTCGGGGATTCGGTCAAGGCAGCTATCGACATGGTGGACAATGCCAATGTTGGCCTGGCGCCAGGCAGCGCATTTGGCCTTGGTGGCGAAGGGTTCTTCCGCCTTTGCTTCTGCCGCGACCCAGAACAGGTGGAAGAGGCCGCAAGGCGGCTTGTGCACTGGATCGAAAAGCGTTGAACTCATCGCTTCCCGGTTGAAGGGCGGGGGCTGCGGCCTGCCGCCACCTTCATCAGGCGCTGGAAGGTCGGGCACTCCATATGGCTTTTAGCGGGACAGGTCGCTGCGTGGCGCAGCCCATCTCGAAGTGCCGCAAGATGGGCGATTGTACGGTCGAGATCATCCGCCTTCGCGGACAGGGTTTCGCGACTGATCGAAACCTGGCCGTCGGGGCCGAACATCCTCGCAATGTCATCGAGCGAAAAGCCAGCCGCCTGTCCGAGGGCGATCAGGGATAGCTTGGTCACAACGCCGGGATCAAAAACGCGGCGCAAGCCCCGTCGGCTGTGTGACGCGATCAGCCCCCTTTCTTCATAGTATCGCAGGGTTGATGCGGGAATGCCTGTCACTTTCGCAACTTCAGCAATGTCCATATCTTTCATATTGACCTCAAGTCGGCTTTAACTTGTATGGTCCGCCTTTTCAATGATCCACGCAAGTGGAAAGGAAAGGTAAATGCTTGTTTTGCAGATCGTTTTCATCGGAGTGGGAGCGACACTCATAACGGATATCTGGACGATGGCGAGAGCGCGGCTGTTCGGCGTTGCGAGCCTGGATTATGGGCTGGTGGGACGCTGGTTCGGTCATATGCTGGAAGGGCGCTTCGTGCACGAGCGGATCACCGCCAGCCCGCCGGTTCGAGGAGAGAAGCTTCTTGGCTGGGGCGTTCATTACGCCATCGGCGTGCTGTTTGCGGCTGGTCTGGTTGCTGCTGGCGGGCTTGAGTGGATGGCATCGCCGAAGCTCCTGCCCGCGCTTGCCTACGGATTGTTGACCGTTGCTGCTCCATTCCTTGTCATGCAGCCCGGCATGGGGGCGGGGATCGCCGCACGAAAGACGCCGAAGCCCTGGTCTGCCCGGGGATGGAGTATAGTGACGCATCTGTGGTTCGGAGCGGGGCTCTATCTTGCGGCTCTCGCGGCCAAGCTCATCTTCTGAGACAGGAAAAAGGCCGGTTGAACCGGCCTTTTGTTCCAATGATCCTGCTTGTCAGCCGCCGGCCTTGGAGACCATCAGCGGAATGATCCGCTCGGAACTGGCAGGCTGCGAGACAGTGGGTTCGGCGTAGGGGATGCCGAGCGTGTTCCACACTTCCAGAAGTGCCTCCTTGAGACCGTCGATCAAGGCGTCATCATGCAGGGGCGACGGCGTGATGCGCAATCTTTCGGTGCCGCGCGGAACGGTCGGATAGTTGATCGGCTGGATATAGATGCCATGCACTTCTAGCAGGCGGTCGCTGGCCTTTTTGCAAAGCTCTGGATCGCCGACCAGAATGGGCACGATGTGGGTTTCCGACGACATGACGGGCAAACCGGCGGCCGAAAGTACATCCTTGGCGCGCCGGGCCTGACGTTGCTGGCCGTCGCGCTCCACCTGCGAGGTCTTCAGGTGCCGGATCGCAGCCGTCGCTGCTGCAGCGACTGCCGGGGGCAGGGAAGTGGTGAAGATGAAGCCCGGTGCGTAGGAGCGCACCGCATCGACAATCGCACGCGAGCCGGTAATGTAACCGCCGAGCGCGCCGAAAGCCTTGGCAAGCGTGCCCTCGATGATATCGATGCGATGTGCAAGGCCATCGCGTTCGGTAATGCCGCCGCCGCGTGCGCCATACATGCCGACCGCATGAACTTCATCGATATAGGTCATGGCATTATATTTATCGGCCAGATCGGCGATCTTCTCGATCGGCGCGATATCGCCGTCCATGGAATAGACGGATTCGAACACGATCAGCTTTGCGCGCGCAGGATCGGCAGCCTTCAACAGCTGTTCCAGATGCTCGACGTCATTGTGACGAAAAATCTTCTTCTCCGCACCCGAGCGGCGCACGCCTTCGATCATCGAAGCATGGTTCAACTCGTCAGACAGGATCAGGCAGTTCGGCAGCAATCGGGCAATCGTGGAAATCGAGGCTTCGTTGGAGACAAAGCCCGATGTGAAAACGAGTCCTGCTTCCTTGCCGTGCAAATCAGCGAGTTCGTTTTCCAGTTCGACGAGCGGGTGATTATTGCCGGAAATATTGCGCGTTCCGCCGGAACCTGAGCCAGCATTACCTGCTGTGTCGCACATAGCCTTGATGACATCGGCATGGTGGCCCATGCCAAGATAGTCATTCGAACACCAGACGGTGATTTCGCGGGCAGTGCCATTGTTGCGCCAGATAGCTCGGGGGAAACGTCCGACAATACGTTCAAGATCTGCAAAAACGCGGTAACGCTTCTCGGCGTGCAACTGGTCGATCGCTTCTTCGAAAAAACGGCGATAGTCCATAATGCGCTCCTTAGTCTGTGCCCTAACTAGCGCTTTTGGCACTTGCCGTCCATGGCGCATTGATGGGCAATTTGCCACGTTTGAATGAAGCAGCATTGATTGAAATCAAGCAAGTAGGCTCGACACTGGCAATAATGACAACCATTGTTCATCACGAACCATATCGGAATATCGCGCAGAGTGATTGGTTTCGACGCAGGGTTGCTTGAATAAGTAGCCAAAAATCGCCAGCTGTTTCCAGCATCCAACACAAAACGCGGCATTTGCATGAAATCAACGCGCTCGGCGATGAACTATCCAGCCTCAAAAACTGGCGATTGGAACGCCTATTGGGGCGCTTCCCCGATGCGACATTTGCGATTGCTATGGCGTCATCTGCAGCTTTCGGTTCCAAACCGAAAAAACAAGGCAAATCTTGTCGCCACAGCTGGAAGCTTCCAGACTTTGAAGCCCGATGATCTGCCGCTCGTTTGCGTGGTGCGCAATGCAGCAGCCTACATCAAATCCTTTTTGCGCTATTATCGCGAGATGGGTATTACGCGCTTCATCGTCGTTGACGACCGGTCCGACGATGGGACGGCTGAAATATTATCCAGCGCCCCTGATGTGGATCTGTACTTCTCGAGCATTCGTTATGCAGAGGCCGACCGCGGCCGTGTCTGGCGCGATGCTTTGTTCAATCTGTATGGGCGCGGACGCTGGTATCTGTCTGTCGATGCCGATGAGTTCTTCGTGTTTCCAAGAATGGAGCAGCGGAATATCCGCTCGTTTATCGAGGAACTGGAGCAGAATGGAATTCGCCGATGCCTGGCACCGATGATCGATATGTATCCTGGCGGTTTGCTGCGCGAAGGGGTTTTTGTTGATGATGGGACCAGATATCCGTTCGAGGTGTCCTCACATTTCGATGGCGACGGCTATACGGTGACGCCGGAAAAATTTGGCGTAGCTGTGCGCGGTGGACCGCGTTTGCGCCTGTTCGGACGCAGCATGCGCCTTTCAAAATTCCCGCTGATTTGGGTCGACGGGAAAACGGATTATCGCCGAGGCAGCATTCACGGGCCGGGACCGTGTTTCCGTAATTTTCTACCCGCTACCGGGGCTCTTCTCCATTATCGGTTTTCATCGCTCTCGGTCAGCGAATTCAAACGTATCGCCTCGGAAAAGAGCCATGCGGGCGGGGCCGAGCATTACAGGGCAATCGTTGAAAACGAGCGTTTTTCGGATGACCTGTCACTCGTTTACGAAGGCTCGTTGCAATACACAGGCCCTGCCGGTCTCGTTGAACGTGGCTTCATGGCCGATTTGCGAGATATAAAGCCGGCGGCGGGACCGAAGTGCCGCATTAGCGCGTAAAGGTCTTACGCAGGAACTGCAGCAACATATCATTGCGCCTGATCGTAAGGCGTGGAATGCCGAACGGATCGTCAGTTGGTCTTGCGCGGCGTTTTTCCGTCGTCGTCGCGTTTGTATAACCTGCCGCTTCGACGATCTTGCGTGTCGCTGCGTTTTCTCCACCGTAAGGATAGGCGAAAGACGTGACTTCGCTGCCGAGCACGTCCTCGATCCTTGTCCGCGATTGGTGAATCTGCGCTATGGCATCCTTTTCGCTCGCGTCTGGAAGGAAGATATGGTCGAGCGTATGCGAACCAACTTCATGCCCGAGCTCTGCCCATTCTCGCAATTCCGCAACGCTCATGCAGGTGGCGCGTGCAACGCCGATCTTCTGATCCCAAAGATTGAAACCACCAATCTGGTTGGCGACGAAATAGTTTGTGGCGGTGAAGCCGAACTCCTGCAACACGGGCAGGGCGTTGCGGAAGACGTTCTCGAAACCATCGTCAAAGGTGATGACAGCAACTTTGCCCTGCTTTTTGCCGTAGATGTAAGGCAGTGCGTCTCGCACCGACAGGCCGCGATAACCCAGCCTTTTCAGCCACGCCATCTGCTGGCGAAAGCGATCCGGATGGACGATCATGCTGCGATAGGGGGCGCGGTGCGTCGGCGGCACGTCTATCTGGTGATAAAGAAGAATCGGAACGGGCACGAGAACCTCAAACAGCTGCGCGCGAGCGCGATTTTATCTTCCAGCGATAGAGCGGGCGCAAGATTTCACGCTTCAGCTTGTCTGGCAGGGAACGCGATTTCTGGATCGTACTGCCGCCCAGCTGCACCGATATTTCTTTCACGCCGCCCGGAAGGACGGACAGTGGTTTCAGCCCGGTTACCCAGTTCATTTGCGCGGTGGTGTCTACAGGGCGGTCGAAGACTTCGGTTGCCGAGAGCAGCCGTTGCGCGGCTTCCCGCCCGACAAGCTGCGCCACCATGCCGAGGCCGACCGGCACCGGCTCGATGATGCGCGCACCTTCCGTCGTCAGCACCACCCGGCCGCTTTCCCGCTCGCGAAAGGGAAAGCGGATAAAACTGTCGGCTTTGAGAAGCTGGCATGCGGCGGAATAGGCTGCGGCAAATTCCGGCGTCAGTTCCACATCATCTTCCAGCACCAGGCCTGCCTCCAACCCTTGATCGACAATAGCCTGCCAGGCCTTCCGGTGCGAAAGGAAACAGGCAATTTCATTGGTGCTGAGTTGAAATGGATAGCGGGGCTTGTGTGCCGACCGCCGATAGACACGGCTGATCGTTTGCGCATCGAGCGTGCGGCCGTCGACAGCGTTGACGACGTCTGTTTCAATCGGCAGCTTTCGAATAAGCTCTTCGACCTGGGGCTGGCGGTCGGTGGCGCGCTCCAGATGGATGATGAAAGCCTTGACGGCCCTCTGCGGGCCGTCACTCGCGGTAATGTCAGGACGCGTTTCGTTCATGGTCCCTATTTACCTTGGAACACATGGAAAAGCTCCAGGAATTTTGCAGATCAGACAGGCTGCCAGCCTGGTTCGACACGATCGGCTTCCGCCCGCCACAAATCGGCGTAGTCGACATTCTGCCAGTCCTTGAACCACGGCCCGCCGCGCGTGTAATGGACGACTTTCGGCAGTCCGGTTTCCGGCTTCTCGTTCCAGCCTTCAAGCCAGTTGTAATCCGTCGGCAACGCACCGATTTCATCATCGGCAGCCCACTGCATACGGTGCAGATAGGCCCCGCTTTCGCGGTTGACCAGTTCGGGCGTCAGTTTGCGTGTCGAAGGATGCTCGCAGTTGAACAGCATGCAGGAAGACCAGTTCTTGCGCGGATAGCTGGTCTGCACCTTGCCATCCATCTTCACGCTGTCTTTGGGCTGATAATCGTGCTGAACGCAATAAACGGCTTTCGAGGGATCGTTATAGGATTGAAGGCCAGCAATATCGCCGAGGAAAAGGAAGTCGCAATCGCAAAAAAGTGCCCAGCCCTTGTAGCCCGCAAGCCATGGCGTGAAAAAACGCGAATAGGTAAACTCAGTCGACGCCAGGGGGTCGACTTCTCGCGTGTAGGCTCCCTGTTCCACAAGATCCTGCAGCTTGATCGGCACGATTTCCAACGGAATAGAAGAATGTTTCAACGCCGATGCTTTGGCGACGTCGTATGCGATGGGCTCGCGAGAATCCCATCCGATGAAAATGCGCAACGGTTCACTCATTCATATGCTCCTTTAAAGCGATTGCCTCGTGATCGTTCTCACGCCTTCTGCCGAAAATTATAGGTATGTGCAGCGTCATTGAAGAAGGCTGATACGCCCGGACTCGACCTTTTGCTCAACCCAGCTGCGCTCATCCCCCCAGGTGTGACGTTTCCATCCTTCCCAGGTGAAGCCGCAGATTTTCACGTCCCAGCTTTCCTGCGGGCACTTTTCGAGCATGTACCAGATGCCAAAAAAACCAGTACTTGGAAAGACTTTGCTTATGTTCTCTTCGGTTACGCCCAGCTCTTTGCACCCGGCCAGATAGAACTGGGGCGGCATGATCCGGATTTCCTTGCCGGCAGAACCGACAACCTCAACGGTCTGCATGGTCCAGTCACCGCGCCGTCCCTTGAGGCGGGAAAGGAAATTCGGGCGGGGGTGATATTTGCGGATGATACTGGGATGATAGGCCAGCATCACTTCCTTGGCGGCCTTGAAGGTGGGTGTCTGTACGAAGCCCGGATCGCGCAGACGCCGCTGCATGGGCTTGCTGGAGGTTGCCAGCATCAGGAGATCCGTCCGGGTGCCACTCATGCCGATTGATTGTTTGGGTTCATTGAAACGGACAACAAAATCCGCTGCATCCACTTCGGCAGACAGATCGCGCGGCAAAGGCGCGTTGCCGACGATGATCAAGGTCTTTTTCATGCACTCCAACTCAAAATAGAACGAACCACGGCCGACTGTGAAATAGCGGGCATCTCTAAACCAGAATTACATAATGAATGCGATATTTGGAGACTATTTCTCGGAAGAAATTGAAATCCGGTGGAAATGCTGGGATTTCGCTGCGATCACGGCTGCCATGCAGGAAATGCACTTCTCAAACGGCACAGGAAGGCGGAAGCTCACACTCGGGAGGAAGATAAAAAAGGGGATACCACAATGAATCTTCGTACCCACTTCCATCGCTGGATGCAATATCGCGAAAACGTTCGCGAACTCAGCGGCTGCACAGACCGCGAGCTTTCCGATCTGGGGCTTTCCCGTACAGATATTCATCGCGTTGCTCGCGAAGCCGCTTTCGCGTGAACAAGTCAGGGT
The DNA here is from genome assembly GCF_041930145.1 of Brucella ciceri. Lineage (NCBI taxonomy): Bacteria > Pseudomonadati > Pseudomonadota > Alphaproteobacteria > Hyphomicrobiales > Brucellaceae > Brucella > Brucella ciceri. The sequence goes on from NZ_JBHEEV010000003.1 coordinate 285,966, forward strand.
CGTTGTTCTTTTGGAAACGCGACCCTGAACCGATCCGCAGGAAACCTCCGAAACTTACACATCGCCCGGTTTCTTGAAACGGATGTGAATGTTGTCACTTGCGAGGTCGAAGCCAGCATAGTTACGCTGAAAGGCAATGAGCGCATCGTTGACGCCCTTTGAATAATCGTCTTCCTGCACGTCGATATGGTGCCGGTAGAGTATCCTGTCGTCCTTATAGAATATAACCTGACCTTCCATCATAGCCTCCTTCTGATGACGCGCAGAGCAGAAATCCGTCGGCGGTTTCAGGCGTCATGCGCTTTGAAACGGGTGGGTAGAGCAATATTCTACACACGGGCCTATGGCTGAAGGGGTGCCGAAGGCACTTATCCAGTCGGTATGTCTATCTGAGATAGGCGATATGGCGGGTGTTTCAAGATGATGCAGCGCCGGTTCGGGCTTTGCTGAGCTCGAGCCATGCCCGAGCGGCGTGAGACAGGAATGCACCTTTTCGCCAGATCAACGCCAGATGCCAGCTCACGTCCGCGCCTTTGATCTTGTGAATGCGCACGCCGGGGTGATGCCGCTGTTCCGCGATCATTTTCGGCAGAAAGCCGATCCCCATGCCCGCTGCCACCAGTTCAACGATGAAGTCGATCTGGCTGGAACGGACCGCCACGTTCGGAGAGAACCCATGCGAACGACATGCATCAAGGATGATATGATTGAGGGCAAAGCCGCTCTCGAAAAGAATGAAAGGCAGGCTGGCGATATCGCGCAGCGAAACGCCATCGCCTTGTGCCTTCGCGTGATCGGTCGGGAGCAGCGCCACAACCGGTTCGCATCGCACATCCTGCCATTCGAAACTGTCTCCAACCGGCAGAAGCGAAGCCGCGAGTTCCACATCGCCCGCCAGCAGCAGTTCCTCCAGCCTTCTGCTGCCGTGCTCGACCAGTTGAATGTCGATCTGCGGATAAAGCTTCGTATAGGCTGCGAAAACGGGCGCAAAAAGCACGCTGGAGCCGATGGGCGGCAGCCCGAGCCTCAGGAGGCCGCGCTTGAGGCCGCGCAGTTCATTGAGTTCGGCCAACATGTCGTCCTTTTCCGCCAGCATCGCGAGCGCGCGACGGAAAACGATCTCGCCTGCCGCAGTGAGCCGCGAGGGCGAAACTTCACGATCAAGCAGGACCAGCCCCAATTCGTCCTCAAGCTGCCTCACCGCCTTGCTGACGGTCGATTGGGTCGCGTTGATGGCTTTTGCGGCAGCGGAAAAGCCGCCCTGCCGCACCACTTCGACAAATGCCTGGAAGCTGCGCAAATTCATGAGCCATTCTATTACGGAATAGCTGTAATGAAATCAATTCATTTCTAGAATAGCACCTCCCAGCCTATATTCATCGATGAAAATGCCTCGGTTCCTATTGGAAAAGCACATGAACGCCCACAGCCTCCTGATCCGGTTTCGTTACGCATTGCATCACAGCCGCCTGATGCAGATTGCGACGCTGGTTGGCTTCTGGCTGGCGGGTGAGTTCTTCGTTCGCCTGGTCGGCCTCCCGCTTCCCGGTGGCATTGTCGGCATGGCGCTGGTGCTGGCTCTCCTTCTGAGCGGGCGCATCAGCCTCTTCAGCATGAAGCGCGGAGCGGAGTGGTTTCTGGCGGAGATGCTGCTCTTCTTCGTTCCTGCGGTTCTTGCGGTCCTTGAGCATCAGGAGTTGATAGGCCTGCTTGGCCTCAAGATCATGGCCGTGATTTTGCTGGGCACATTGACGGTGATGAGCGTCACCGCATTGACGGTCGACCTCTGCTACCGGTGGAGCCTGCGTTATGTCGCTAAGTAACCCGCTTGTAGCGACGCTTTTCTGGTCCGCCGCAACGATCCTGCTTTATCTCGCGGCCAAGCGCGTCTATCGCCGTTTTCCCCAGTGGTGGCTGACGCCGCTTGCCGTCACGCCCCTGTTGCTGATGGCGCTCGTCATCGGGCTCAACCAGAACTATCGCGGCTATTTCAGCGCCACCCACTGGCTGGTCGCACTGTTGGGACCTGCAACTGTTGCCTTTGCAATTCCGATCTATCAGCAGCGTGCCACGATCCGCCGCTATTGGCCGGTGCTTCTCGCAGGGGTGGTGGTTGGAAGTTCGTCGGCAATGGCTTCCGCATGGGGTCTGGCACATCTGTTGGGACTCAACGAAGCTATCAGCCTCAGCCTGATGCCCCGCTCGATGAGTACGCCATTTGCGATGACGGTTTCTGGCGACATTGGCGGCACGCCGGATCTGACTGCCATCTTTGTGGTGCTCACCGGCGTGTTTGGCGCGGCGATGGGCGAAGTCATGCTCAACTGGCTGCCCATCCGCTCGGCGCTGGCACGCGGAGCCCTTTTCGGCATGGGGGCCCACGGCGCCGGTGTTGCGAAGGCGCATCAGATCGGCAGCGAGGAAGGTTCCATTGCGGGGCTGGTCATGGTGCTTGTAGGGCTGGTGAATGTGCTGGCCGCGCCTCTGATCGCTCACTTTCTATAAGTGCCCGGAAACCGGCGTTTTATCTGCGTGAGCGTTTTCGTAAAAACAATTGGTTAGAGTGATTTTGAACGGACCTGTGAAAACAGAACCGCTCCAGCGGGCCTGCCTTTTTCTTGAGCGTCAACGTCTTTGCATAACTGATATGCATTAATGGTCGTTGCTGCTGAGGGAGGTGCCGGGTAAACATCTCTTCATCGAGTTCACTCCTCCTCCCAGAACTCGATAAGGAATACGGCACTCCTCCTCCCAAGCCGTATTCAAGATCAGGCCGCGCATCCTCCTCCCGCGCGGCCTTTTTCTTTTTCAGCTCCCCTATTTGTTCTGATGCGTTGACAATGCGTAACCGCGCAAGCCCATAGGCAAGCCGCGGCCTCTACTCTATTTCTGGTCCAGGTTCTGAAATCGGGAAGAAGCGTCCATGACAAGCGGCATCCACCACATCACCCTCATCACCAGAAAAGTGCAGGCGAATGTCGATTTCTACGTCGGCTTTCTGGGGTTGCGCATCGTCAAGCAGACGGGTGGATTCGAGGATGCCGAGCAGCTCCACCTGTTCTACGGGGATCGTACCGGCACACCTGGATCGCTGGTCACGTTTCTGGTTTGGGAGGATGGCTCCCGGGGCCGCGTCGGTCATGGACAGGTTGGCGAGATTGCGCTGGCTATAGATCGAACTGCCATCGGTTTCTGGCTGGAACGCGCGCTGCGCTATCATGTGCCGTCCGAAGGGCCGGTGCAGGAATTCGGCGAACCGGTCCTGCGCCTGCGCGATCCTGACGGAGTGATCGTGAAGCTGGTCGGCTGCGATCTTGCGGCCAATGATGCCTGGGAAAGCGAGGGCATACCGGCCGCTTTCGCGGTCAGGCGCTTGCGGGCCGCGACCGTCCTGTCCGAAACCCCGGAGCAGACTGCCCGTTTCATCGAGCGTCATTTCGGTTTCCGATCCGTGGCGAAAGAAGGCACGATAGAGCGTCTCTTGTCGGATTCGGGCGACGCCATCGATGTGCGCGACGCAGGCGGCTTCTGGCCGGGCATTCCGGGTACGGGCATCGCCGACCATGTTGCTTTTCGTGCCGCTGACGCGGGTGAAGTGGAAAGGGCGGAGAAGGAGCTTTCAAAGCTCAATTCCAGTGCCGTCAATGTGCACGACCGCAAATATTTCACTTCGCTCTATGTGCGCGAACCGGCCGGAACGCTGTTCGAATTTGCAACCGATGCGCCGGGCTTCACGATAGACGAGCCGGTTGAAGAACTGGGGAAATTTCTGTTCGTGCCGCCGGGCAATGAGGAAAAGGCGGATGCGATCCGGGTACGGATGCCGCAATTCGCTCTGCCGGGCGAGGAGCGAGTGATCTACCGCGACCTGCCTTTCATTCACCGGATACACCAGCCGGAAGATGCCGATGGCAGCACGCTGGTGCTCCTGCACGGCACTGGCGGAAACGAAAATGACCTGATGCCCTTCGCCCGTAAGGTGGCGCCGCGCGCAACCCTTCTAGGCGTGCGTGGACGCAGCACGGAAGAGGGTATCCAGCGCTGGTTCCGCCGCTTTGACCTCAAGCGGTTCGATCAGGCCGACATCCGGTTTGAAGCCGAAGCATTCCAGGCTTTCGTGGAGGGAGCCGTTGCTGCCTATGGCATCGATCCGGGCCGGACGGCATTCATCGGGAACTCCAACGGCGCCAATCTGCTGGCCGCATTCATGCGCCTGCATCCGCACGTGGTTCGCACGGCGATCCTTCTGCGCGGGCAGGAAGTTCTGGAAGAACAGCCCGAAGGGGCGGATTTGTCCGATGCTTCGGTGCTTCTGATGAAAGGTGCTTCCGATCCTTTTGGCGACGAGGCCGGAACGCTGGAAAAAGTCCTGCGAGAAGATGGAGCGGCGCTTGCCGTCAGCACGGTTGCAGCGGGCCATGCGCTCATCGATGAAGATATCCGCATCGCAAGCGACTGGCTTCGAGACAAGATATAAGTAAAAGGGCTGCGGAGAGTTCCGCAGCCCTTTTTATATTAATCAAGCGGTTTCAGGTTTCGCTCGATAGCTTCACGCTTTCCTTCAAGGAAAGGCGGAAGCGACAGGCTTTCGCCAAGGCTTTCCAGTGGTTCGTCAACCGCGAAGCCGGGGCCGTCCGTGGCGATTTCAAACAGGATGCCGTTCGGCTCGCGGAAGTAGAGTGAGCGGAAATAATAGCGCTCCACCTCGCCGCTTGACGGCATGCGAACGGACCGCAGGCGCTCGACCCATTCCTGCATGCTTTCCTGATCCGGTGTGCGAAATGCGACGTGATGTACGGCGCCTGCACCCTGCCACGCGGTCGGCAGATTTGGCTGTACGGCCACATGCAACTCTGCAGCGGGGCCGCCCGGTCCCATCGAGAAGACATGGACATGGCCTTCGCCATCGGGTGAAGCATAGTCGCCGGTCTGACGCATGTTCATCACTTTTTCCAGGATGATCTGGGTCGGCGCCAATTCGGGAACACTGAGCGTGATCGGACCGAGCCCCCTGATCTGCCTTTCCACGGGAACCGGGCTTCGTGCCCAGCTATGCGCTTCACCCGCGCCACCGTCATCGGTCAGGCGCAGCCGCTGCCCCTCGGGGTCCTCGAAGTCGAGAACGGCGCGTCCCGCAGCTTCGAAAATGTCGCCCGTCTGGACGCCCTTCTCAGTCAGATGCTTTCGCCACCATTCAAGACTTTCGACCCCGTTCACGCGCAAGCCGGTGCGGGCGACGCTATTGGTGCCGCGCTGTTCGCGCTGTACCGGCCAGTCGAAAAAGGTGATGTCGGTACCGGGCGAAGCCAGCCCGTCCGCATAGAACAGGTGATAGGCGCTGGTGTCGTCCTGATTGACGGTCTTCTTGACGAGCCGAAGCCCGAGCGTGTCGGTGTAGAAGCGCCGGTTGCCGGGCGCATCGGCGGTAATGGCTGTCAGATGGTGCAGCCCTGTCAGTTCCAATGCCATATGTGTGCCTCCTTCAGAAACGGAGTTGCTGTTGGCGGATATATCGGGCAGGGCTGACTGCGGGGAAAGTATCAGCTGTTGAACAGTGTGTAACCCATAAGCCGCAACCGCTGGTCTTTCGACAACGGTGGATAATTGGGGGCTTGGCAGAAGGTTTCACGTAAAGAATATGTTAACCTTCAAAATTCGGGTGTAAGAGCCCTGCTGGCGTAGTGTTAGGGAGTATGGTTTTGCGGCGCATTTTTTCTTGGTCTGCCCCTGCGTTGCTTGTTCTAGTATCTCTGCTCACCGGTTGCGCCAGCCGCCCTGAAGGTGTGCTCGTTCCAATCGGCGATACTGCCTCTCCCGGCACGACGAAGGTCAACCTCGTTGTCGCGACCACCCGCCGCCCGTCCGATAACCCGGGCATTCTTTTCTCCGGCGAGCGCGACAAGCTCGTATCGCTCAATGAGATCGTCGTATCCATTCCCCCGGAGAAAAACCGCAAGGCGGGTGAAGTGCAGTGGCCGAAGAAGCTGCCGCCCAATCCGCAGAAGGATTTCACCACCGTCAGCGTGACGCCGGTCAAGACGGACGTGGAAATGGCAGGCTGGGTTCGTCCGCACCTGACCAAGAGCCGCCGCGTGATGGTGTTCGTGCACGGTTTCAACAATACGTTTGAGGATTCCGTCTATCGCTTCGCGCAGATCGTGCATGATTCGGGCGCCGATGTAGCGCCGGTCATTTTCACCTGGCCGTCGCGCGCCAGCGTGTTCGACTACAATTACGACAAGGAAAGCACCAACTATTCCCGCGATGCGCTGGAGCAGATCCTGCGAGCCATCGTGCGCGAGCCCGAGGTCAAGGATATCACGGTCATGGCCCATTCCATGGGCAGCTGGCTGACGGTCGAGGCCCTGCGGCAGATGGCTATTCGCGATGGTCGTGTGAATGCCAAGATCACGGATGTAATTCTGGCCTCGCCCGATCTCGACGTCGATGTGTTCTCGAAGCAGTTTCTTGCCATGGGCAAGCAGCATCCCCGTTTCACATTGTTCACCTCGCGGGACGACAAGGCGCTTGCATTGTCCCGGCGCATTTCGGGCAATATCGACCGTCTGGGCCAGATAGACCCGTCGATCGAGCCTTATCGTTCCGAACTGGAAAGAGCGGGCATCACCGTCATCGATCTGACGCAGCTCAAGGCGGGAGACCGTCTCAACCATGGCAAGTTTGCCGCGAGCCCGGAAGTCGTGCAGCTGATCGGCAAGCGTCTCGTCGCGGGCCAGACCATCACGGATTCGCAGGTCGGTCTCGGCGATCGTCTGGGTGCAGTTGCGATAGGGACGGCGCAGGGTGTCGGGACGGCGGCTTCGCTGGTGGTCACGGCGCCGATTGCGGTGTTCGATCCCAATACGCGCAAAACCTATGACGAGCAGATTGATCGTTTCGGTCGTGCTGTCGGCAATACGGTCGGCGCGGTGACGATCCCGACGCAGTGAGGCAGTCGGGAAGGCATCTGCCTCGGCAGTTGTCATATTTAAGCTGACGCTGTAGGACTCGCGGCCAACCATTTCGGTCGCGAGGAGGACCTCATGCAGATCATCCGCACCATAGAGGAGTTGCGTCAGGCTCTGGCGCCCGCAAGGCGGGCTGGAAAACGCATCGGCTTTGTGCCGACCATGGGCTATCTCCACAAAGGCCATCTTGAACTGGTTCATCGATCCAGAGCGGAAAACGATGTGACGGTCGTGTCCATCTTCGTCAATCCGTTGCAGTTCGGCGCAAATGAAGACCTCGACAAATATCCTCGGAATCTGGAGCGCGACGCAACTCTGCTGCGAGGGGCCAGTGTCGACTATCTTTTCGCGCCAGCGGTCAGCGACATGTATCCGCGCCCCATGCAGACCGTGGTGGATGTACCCGCGCTCGGCAACCAGATGGAGGGCGAGGCGCGTCCCGGCCACTTCGCCGGTGTCGCGACGGTGGTCAGCAAGCTCTTCAATATCGTAGGCCCGGATACTGCTTATTTCGGCGAGAAGGACTTTCAGCAACTCGTCATCATCCGCCGCATGGTGGAAGACATGGCCATTCCGGTGCGTGTCGTCGGCGTCGAGACCGTGCGGGAGGATGACGGCCTCGCCTGTTCGTCGCGCAATGTCTATCTGACGCCAGAACAGCGCGCAGCCGCCGTCATCGTGCCAAAAGCGCTCGACGAGGCGGAACGCCTCTATCGCTCCGGCATGGATGATCCTGATGCGCTGGAAGCCGCAATTCGCGCCTTCATCGCTACCGAGCCGCTGGCAACGCCCGAAGTAGTCGCGTTGCGCGACCCTGAAACCCTGGAGCGCCTGACAGCTGTACAGGGGCGCCCGGTTCTCATTGCGCTGTTCGTTCGTCTTGGCGCGACCCGGCTTCTCGATAACCGCGTCATCGCACATGTCGCGCAGGAAAAGGCAGCCTGAAATGAGCGCACCCGTCAAACAGAAGCGGCTGACGCCTAAATCCATCCACGCTATGAAGGGCGAACGCCCCATTGTCAGCCTGACCGCCTATACGACGCCGATTGCGCGGCTGCTCGATCCGCATTGCGACCTGCTGCTGGTCGGCGACTCGCTCGGCATGGTGCTCTACGGCATGGATTCCACTCTTGCCGTAACGCTCGACATGATGATCGCCCATGGGCAGGCGGTGATGCGGGGCGTGGAGAAGGCCTGTGTTATCGTCGATATGCCGTTCGGTTCCTATCAGGAATCGAAGGAACAGGCGTTCCGTAATGCGGCGCGCGTCATGCAGGAAACCGGCTGCGACGGCGTAAAGCTCGAAGGCGGCGAGGAGATGGCGGAAACGGTTGCTTTCCTCGTCAAGCGCGGCATTCCCGTGTTCGGCCATGTCGGTCTGATGCCGCAGCAGGTCAACACGGTCGGCGGCTTCCGCTCGCTCGGACGCGGCGATGAAGAGGCCGATCAGATCCGCCGCGATGCACAGGCCATTGCCGATGCGGGCGCTTTTGCGCTGGTGATCGAAGGCACGGTGGAGCCGCTGGCGCGTGAGATCACCGCATCGCTTGCCATCCCGACGGTCGGCATCGGGGCATCTGCTGCCTGCGATGGACAAATATTGGTTTCAGACGACATGCTGGGGCTTTTTCAGGATTTCACGCCGCGCTTCGTGAAGCGTTTTGCGCATCTGGCGCCAGAGGTGTCCGATGCGGCCAAAGCCTATGCCGAGGAGGTGCGGGCACGCTCTTTTCCGGGGCCGGAACATGTTTTCGGAGCAGGGAACAAGGCTTAAACGCTGAAAGCTGTGGCCGGTAACGCGCAGCGCCTTGTATTCGTTGCTCAATCACGTTCAATGCCGGAAGTGCATTCTGGAGAGGCCGTGACTGACGATATTGCCCATACCGAATTGATAGCCGTGCTGGCAGCTGTTACCGGCGAACAGCCGCGCGTCATGACCGTGCGGGGAGGGCAGGCCCTGCCATCCGGTCCGTTCGAGAGCGAGCACCGTTCTCTGCAAGCAGGCCTGCGCGCCTGGGTGCAGTCGGAAACCGCACATCCGGTCGGATATCTGGAGCAGCTCTACACCTTTGCCGATCGGGACCGACATGCACAGGGCGAGCGTATCATCTCAATCAGCTATCTGGGCCTGGTACGCGAAAGCGACGCCGCTGCGGGGCAGGCTGGATGGCGCGGCTGGTATGATTATCTGCCGTGGGAAGATCACCGCCATGGCGAGCCGCCCATCATGGAACACCTCAACAACGCGCTGCTCGTCTGGGCCTACCGGGCAGAGACGCCCGAACTGACGGCGCAGCGCATGCGGCGGATCGCCTTCACCTTCGGCTTTGAGAGCGGAGATTGGAGCGGGCGCTGGAATGAAGACCTTGTGCTGCAACGCTATGAGCTGCTGTTCGAGGCTGGTCTGGTGGCCGAGGCTGGTATGCAGGAAGACGAGAACGGTCGCTCCATGTTTGCCGATCATCGTCGCATCCTTGCCACGGCGATTGCGCGGCTGCGCGCCAAGATCAAATATCGCCCGGTGGTGTTCGAGCTGATGCCGGAAAGTTTCACCCTGCTGCAATTGCAGCGCACCGTCGAAGCGCTGGCGGGTCTGCGCCTGCACAAGCAGAATTTCCGCCGCCTGATCGAACAGCAGGATCTGGTCGAAGAGACCGGCGAAAGCCACAGCGAAACCGGCGGACGCCCGGCAAAGCTCTTCCGTTTCCGCTACTCGATTGTCGAGGAACGCGCCCTTTCCGAGCGTCATCTGGCTGGAGCCAAACTGCCAATCTCCCGCGATTGACAATATGCTCGAATCGAGTATAAGGTTGCGATTATGAAATACTCATATTGAGTATAATGGAAATGCGTATGTGACCTTGGAGGCCACCTTGAACGATCATGTTTCCGTTTCACAACTTTATGACCGGGTGGCCAGGGTGTTGCCAAAGGCGGAGTGGCTCGGCTTCGAGGACGATGTCGCGGCCATTCTCGAGCTGAAGAAAAAGCGCAATGCCGTCATCCTCGCGCATAATTACCAGACGCCGGAAATCTTCCACTGCGTGGCCGACATTGTCGGCGACAGTCTGGCGCTGGCACGCAAGGCGGCTGAAGTCGATGCCGATGTTATCGTGCTTGCGGGGGTGCATTTCATGGCCGAAACGGCCAAGCTGCTCAACCCCGGCAAGACAGTGCTGATCCCCGATATGGGCGCGGGTTGTTCGCTGGCCGACAGCATCACACCGCAAGACGTGGCGCTTTTGCGCGAAGCGCATCCGGGCGTGCCGATCATCACCTATGTCAACACATCCGCCGCCGTGAAGGCCGCGTCCGACATTTGCTGCACCTCCGGCAACGCCACAAAGGTGGTGGAATCGCTCGGTGTGCCGCGTGTGCTGATGATTCCAGACGAGTTTCTGGCCCAGAACGTGGCGCGTGAAACAGACGTGGAAATCCTCGCCTGGCATGGCCATTGCGAGGTGCATGAGCGTTTCACCCCAGACGATATTCGTGAACTGCGCGAAAGCCATCCCGGCGTCATGGTTCTGGCGCATCCCGAATGCCCGCCGGAAGTGGTGGAGGCAGCCGATTTTGCCGGTTCCACGGCAGTCATGTCGGATTATGTCGGTCAGAAGAAGCCGCAGCGCGTGGTGCTTTTGACCGAATGCTCAATGAGCGACAATGTCGCCGTCGATCACCCGGATGTTGAGTTCATCCGCCCCTGCAATCTTTGTCCGCATATGAAGCGTATCACCCTCGCCAATATCCGCGATGCATTGGAAAACAATCGTCATGAAGTGGTGGTCGACGCCGCTTTGATGGAACCGGCCCGGCGCGCCGTCGAACGGATGCTGGCAATATGATCAACGCCCGGACGGCCCCGGTTCTCATCGTCGGCAGTGGACTTGCCGGGCTGATGACCGCGCTGACGATATCACCCCAGCCGGTCCTGCTGGTGACAGCGGGAAGCCCTGGCCTGTCCGGTTCCAGCACTTTGGCGCAGGGCGGGATCGCTGCGGGTATCGGGGCGGACGACAGTACAGCGCTGCATCTGGCCGACACAATTGCGGCGGGCGATGGCCTCTGCGATGCGGCGGTTGCTGCGGAAATCATAGCAGCAGGCGCGGACGTGGTTGCTGCTCTGGAAGCCCATGGCGTGCGCTTCGACCGCAAGGCCGACGGTTCGTTCTCCCTTGGTCTGGAAGCCGCGCACAGTCGCCATCGTATCGTCCATGTCGATGGCGATGCGACGGGCGCTGGCATCATGCGCGCTTTGATCGCGAAGGTTCTGGCAACGCCCTCGATAACCGTCATGGAAAACACCCGCGCCCTGCGGCTCATCAAGCAGGATGGCCGGGTGGTCGGTGCCTGCCTGGAGAATGTTGGACCGGTTGCCGCGCGCGGCGTGGTTCTGGCGACCGGTGGTATCGGCGGGCTTTATAAAGCAACCACAACACCGCTTGGCAATCTGGGGCAGGGGGCTGCTTTGGCGGGTCGTGCGGGCGCAGTGCTTGCCGATATGGAGTTTGTGCAATTTCACCCGACTGCACTTGCCGTCTCTGCACCGCGTCTGCCGCTGGTCAGCGAAGCGGTGCGCGGCGAAGGCGCTGAGCTCATCAATGATCGCGGTGAGCGGTTCATGGCCGACATTCCGGGCCGCGAGCTGGCCCCACGCGATGTCGTTGCCCGTGCCATTGGCAGCGAGATCGGCCAAGGTCGAAAGGTTTTCCTCGATGCGCGGGCGGCTCTGGGGGCAGGTTTTGCAACCCGCTTCCCGGGTATCGATGCGCTTTGCAGGCAGCATGGCATCGACCCTTCGCGCGACCCCATTCCGGTGCGGCCCGCCACCCATTACCACATGGGCGGCATCAAGACCGACGCTGACGGGCGCAGCACGATACCCGGCCTGTGGGCTGTTGGTGAAGCTGCCTGCACCGGCCTGCATGGCGCGAACCGGCTTGCCAGCAATTCTTTGCTCGAAGCTGCGGCAATGGGGCTGCGCGCCGCTCACGCCCTTGTGGATGACGAAGTGATCGGTGCTCGCCAAATCGCGCCTGTTAGCCTGCCCGGAGATACCGATCCTGAACCGGTAAGGCGCGTCGTTTCCAGTCATCTAGGACTGTTGCGCGATGAAGAAGGTTTGCGCGTGGCGGTCACCACCCTTCTTCCGCTCGCTGAGTCAGACGATGCCGCCGCGGTGGCGCTGGTCGCTGCGGTTGCGGCCTATGAACGGTGCGAGTCGCGCGGTAGCCATGCCCGCATCGATCATCCGCAAAAGGATGCAATTGCCAGACGCCGTTTTCACACATTCGAGACAGCGTTCGCGCAGGCCCGCGAGATAAACGATCCAAACCGAATTTCCAGGATAGCTTCATGAACCTGCCGCACCTGTCTCCGCTTGTTGTCGAACCGCTGGTGCGCACCGCGCTTCTGGAAGATCTGGGGCTTGCCGGCGATATCACCAGCAATGCCGTCGTACCGGAGGATCACCGCTCGGCCATGCTGTTCAGCCTGCGCCAGCCGGGTGTCATCGCCGGGCTGGATGTGGCTGAAATGGCGTTTCGTTTGGTCGATCCGGACGTCACTTTCGAGCGCATGGCCCGGGATGGCCAGTTTCTTGAAAAAGGGAGCTACATTGCCCGCGTTTCCGGCAGTTCGCGGTCGATCCTGGCGGGTGAGCGAACGGCGCTCAATTTTCTCGGTCACCTGTCCGGTATCGCCACGGCAACCGCCAATCTGGTGAAGGCGGTCGCGGGAACCAGGGCTTCTATTGTCTGCACGCGCAAGACGACGCCGGGGCTGCGTGCCTTGCAGAAATATGCGGTCAGGGCAGGCGGGGGAATGAACCATCGCTTCGCGCTCTATGATGCGGTGCTCATCAAGGACAACCACATCGCAGTCGCGGGCGGCGTGCGCGAAGCCATCGAGCGCGCCAAGGCCGGTGCCGGCCATATGGTCAAGATCGAAGTTGAAGTTGACACGCTGCAACAGCTTGATGAAGCAATGGTGGTGGGTGTGGACGCAGTTCTGCTCGACAATATGTCCCCGGCCCAGTTGCGCGAGGCTGTATCGATCATCGATGGCCGCGCCATTTCGGAAGCTTCGGGCGGCATCACACCGGAAACGATCGCAGCTGTTGCCGCAAGCGGTGTCGATCTGATTTCGGTCGGCTGGACGACGCACAGCGCGCCAAACCTCGATATCGGGCTCGATTTTGAGTTGAATGGCTGAGGCGATAGCCCGCAATCATCCCGAATATTCGGACTTGTTGCGCTGCAAAACCCAACACATGGTACCGGGGTGGGCTGCGGTTTGGTCTGCGCCCTGCGCCTTCCAAATTCGCGCAGAAACTCCCTTAAAAACATGATTGTAATATTCATATTTTTGTGCCACACATTCACTGACTGATAGTCAGTCATGAGTCGTGCGGCGGTTCGGGCACCTGCTTGTGTGCGTGCGGGTCGCCGGATCGTCGTCACGGCTCGCAGCGGCAACATTGCTGTGAAATTCAGGAATATCGATCAGGAGGGAGCGTAATGCTTCACCATATGGAAAACTGGCCCTACGTGGTCACCCTGTCGAAGGGCGCATCGACCATGGAGGAGACGCGTGAATCCTTTGATGCCTGGAACCGCTGGCTTGATGAAGGAAAGCCCTTTGTCACGATCCGCCGATTTCTGGACCAGGATGCTCTCACGCATCCGGAAGGATCGGCGCGTGAAGTCAAGCAATGGTTTCAGCGCAATGCGCAGCGCATTCGCGAACAGGTGCTGGGGATGGTGAATATCGTGCCCGAATCTGTGTATGAACAGGCAAGCCGCATGGACGCTGAAAAGCTGTTCCGTGTTCCGGCTGGCACCTTCTCCAATGTCGAGGCAGCGCTGCACTGGCTGGAAGACCGGGTCGTTCGGCCAAACAGGCTTGTTTTTGACAGGGCGGCAATCCGGGGTAGATTGGCGGCATCCTGAAGTTCCGGAGATTGCTTTGCCGCCGACCGCCACCAAGCCCAAACCCCGCACCAAGCCCGCTGAAATACGTCGCGATGAGTTGATGGCTGCGGCCGAAGCCCTCTTCCTCGAAAAGGGCTTCGCGGCGACGAGCGTGGATGAAATTGTCCGCCTTGCCGATGTAGCAAAAGGTACGTTCTATCTGCATTTTCGCAGCAAGGACGACATCCTGATCGCCTTGCGGGAGCGATTTATCGACGGGTTCTGCGAGGGGCTGGAGCGTCAGTTGGGCCAGTATCCGGCCGATGACTGGCACGGAAAGCTGGTAGCGTGGGCCGAGACGGGTATTGCCGGCTATCTGGACAATTACAGGATACACGACATGGTGTTCCATGATTTTCATCCGCCCCTGCGGCGCCTGAAGCAGGAAAATCCGGCGATCGTCCGGCTCGATGCGTTGTTGACCGACGGCAATTCCGCAGGTGCATGGAAAATCTCCAATCCGCGTTTGACGGCTGTGCTCCTTTTCAACGCGCTGCACGGTGCGGTCGATGAAATCATCTCCAACCCCGATATGATGGATCGAACGGAAATGGTCGCGGGCGTTAAGGCGTTTTTCTTGCAGGCGGTACGGGCTTAGAGCGTCCTGTTTTTTGTTTTCCCCGAGCCTGTTCCAGTTTTCGGCAGACGCGCACCCGAGAACGGGCAAAGAAAAAGGGAGGCTGATGCCTCCCTCCATTAACAGTCTAGCCCGTTTCGGCAGGCTTACTTCTCCACGAACGCCTTCTCGATGACGTAGTGTCCGGCTTCGCTCTGGCTGCCTTCCTTGAAACTGCGCTCTTCAAGTATCTGCTTTGTTTCGGCCAGCATTTCCGGGCTGCCGCAGAGCATCATGCGGTCGTCGTCATGATTGAATTCTGGCAGGCCAACATCGGTGAACAGCTGTCCTGAACGAATGAGGTCGGTCAGGCGGCCACGATTCTTGTAGGGCTCACGCGTGACTGTCGGGTAGTAGATGAGCTGCTTCTTGACCATTTCGCCAAGGAATTCATCCTGCGGCAGTTCGTTGGAAATGAAATCCGTATAGGCGAGTTCCGCAACCTGACGCACGCCATGAACAAGAATGATCTTTTCGAAACGTTCATAGGCTTCCAGATCGCGAATGATCGACAGGAACGGCGCAAGACCGGTGCCGGTCGAGAGCAGCCAGAGATTCTTGCCCGGTTTCAGATTGTCGTAGAGCAGCGTGCCGACCGGCTTCTTGGACAGGATGATCTGGTCGCCAACCTTCAGATGCTGCAGCTTGGAGGTCAGCGGACCGTTCGGCACCTTGATCGAGAAGAATTCCAGCCCGTCTTCGTAAAGGCTCGAGGCAATCGAATAAGCGCGCGTAAGCGGCTTGCCGTTTACTTCCAGCCCCATCATGATGAACTGGCCGCTCTGGAAGCGAAAGCCGGGGTCGCGCGTGGTGCGGAAGGAAAACAGCGTATCGGTCCAGTGATGGATGTCGGTGACGGTTTCCTGATTGAAGTTGCTGCTCATTTTCGGAACTGTCTCTGTCTTGCTCCTGCACCGCTTGGGAGGACGGCGCCCGTGGATGGATCGGTCGTTTTGGTCATTGCCGCATTTTGCCCACAGTCACGCAGCTCCGTGGAGTCTGCATTTCCTGCAGGCAAAACGCCTTGATCGCAATCAATGTAAGCGCGTCATGCTGCCTTCAGGGTGGCTTCCGCGAATTCGTAATTGGCCAGCTTGTCGAGGAAATTCGTTACATAGTCAGGCCGACGATTACGGAAATCGAGATAATAGCTATGCTCCCAGACATCAAGCCCTAATAGCGCCTTGCCTTCGCCGGTTGCCAGCGGGTTGGAGCCGTTAGGGGTCTTGGTGACCTTGAGCTTGCCGTCATCGGCCAGAACCAGCCATGCCCAACCCGAACCGAACTGGCCGACGGCTGCGGTCTTGAAGGCTTCCTTGAACTGGTCGACACCGCCGAAATCTTCGGTGATTTTCTTTTCCAGCGCGCCCGGAAGGCGGCCACCGGAAGCAGACAGGTTCTGCCAGAACAGATTGTGGTTCCAGTGCTGGCCGGCATTGTTGAACACCGGGGCCAGATCGGCCTTGTCCTTGGCAAGGAGAATGATTTCTTCGAGCGACTTGCCCTTGAGCGCATCGTTCTTTTCAACGAATCCGTTGAGGGCAGTCACATAAGCCTGATGATGCTTGCCATGATGCAGCTCAAGCGTTTCCGTCCCCATTCCCACGCCCTCGAGCGCGTTGGTTGCATAGGGAAGCGGGGGCAAGGTGAAGCTCATTTCAAAACTCCTTGTTACGTACGCCGTCGCGGTACGGACCGTCAGGTCCGTCAATCTGTTGCTGGACGCCGGTTGAGTGCCGTCAATTGATAATTATCTTGCTAAAGTGGGGTAGATAGCTTATTTAACAAGATAATTCTTCTTTAAATAGAAAATCGCCAATATGTCAAGGAATGACTTTCTAAATACCGACACTTCGGTAGCACGTTCTCCCGCCGAGCGCGTAATGCTCACGCTTAAGATGCGAGGCGCGCAGACGGCAGCTGCGATCGGCGAGCATCTGGGAACGACCGGCGAAGCGGTCCGCCAGCAACTGGTGCGACTGGCTGAAGAAGGTCTGGTCGCTCCCCACTCTGTGTCGCAGGGTGTCGGGCGTCCGTCTCAATTCTGGGACCTGACAGAGACCGGCAACAGGCGCTTCCCCGATACACATGCCGATTTGACGGTCCAGCTTCTCCATTCCGTTCGCAGCATTCTCGGTGAAGACGCGCTGGACACGCTGATCGCTCACCGCGAATCCGAGACCCGCCGACAGTATCAGGCGCGCCTGAAAGATCTGCCGCTCGGCGAGCGGGTGCTGGAACTTGCCGCGATCCGCTCGGCGGAAGGTTACATGGCCGATGCCGAAAAGCAGGAGGATGGTTCTTGGCTCTTCGTCGAAAATCACTGCCCGATCTGCGCTGCCGCGGACGCCTGCCAAGGCTTCTGCCGTGCGGAGCTTCAGGTATTCAGGGCCGTGCTTGGCCCTGATGTTTCTGTAAACCGAACCGAACATATTCTGGCCGGTGCGCGGCGCTGCGCCTACGTTATTTCGCCCGCCGCCTGATAATTCTCAGCATCGTGCCGTTTGCGGCTGTCTTGCGCTGCGGACGAGAGCGAGCGCCGACACGAACGCCAGTGCGGACAGAATGGCGAAGCCGGAAAAGAGCCAGAGCGCCGCATGTGCGGTGCCTGCAAAGCCGCCGGGATTGGTGAGGCCAGCCATATTGGCAACCATTCCGGCAAGTGCTGCGCCAAGGGCGGTTGTGAAAAGCTGCACCATGGTCACGGAGGCGGATGCAAGGTTCTGATCTTCTGCGTCTGCGCGCTTGAAAATGCCGGTCAGCAGGTGCGGCCATGTCAGCCCTACGCCGAAACCGATGACTGCGAGCGCGATGCAGATCGGCAGCAGATCATACCAATGACCTTCGCTTCCTGCCGGAATGAGGACGGCGAGCGCGACCATCCCGGCTACGCCCATGACGGGGGCGGCGAGAATAACGCGGTCGGTGCGCCCGGCGGCAATCCCCGACGACCCGATCGAGCCAAGTGTCCAGCTGCCGCCCATGATTGCTGCCAGATATCCAGCGACAAGCGGCGACTGGTTATGCAGCACCTGGAAGAACAGCGGTACGAAGACTTCGGAACTGGTAACGGACGCGCTGAGGAAGGCGATCGTCAGATAAAGCGCGCCGAGTTTCCGGATACTGAAAGAGCCTTTCGGAAGAATGCGTCGGCTGGCCTTCTTTTCGACGGCTGCGAGGAGAAGCAGCAAGACGATTGCGAGCGCGACGCCGCCGGCATTCAGCGCCAGTTCCGACGAAATGCTTCCGGCGGAAACGGCAAGGACGGCAGTCGTCAAAAGAATGAGCTGTGGCCATGCCAGCCGGTCATTGCTGGCAGCGGAACCGGATTCGCCGGGCAGAACCGTCATGGCCATGATGGTGAACACGGCAATCACGGGCGCAAGCGACCAGAAGGCAGCGCGCCACATGCCGAGTTCCGCAAAAACGCCGCCAATCGCCGGGCCGACAAGCGTGGCAACGCCCCACATGCCGGAAACGAGGCCGATGGCGCGGGGCCATAGCGATTCATCAAAGACGATGCGGATCATTGAATATGACAGGGCGAGCATCATGCCGCCGCCAAGACCCTGAATGGCGCGCCCCGCCAGCATGACGGGCATGGATGGCGCGAGGCCGCAAGTCAGGGTTCCCGCAGCAAAGATGCACGCTGCGACCAGATAGGCGCTGCGCGGGCCTGCACGCGAAAGCAGGCGCGGCACAAGGGCGGAGCCGAGAATGGATGCGGTCACGAACAGCGCCGTGTTCCACGCGTAATAATCCATGCCGCCAATGTCGGCGACCACCGTCGGGAGGATGGTTGTGGCAATGAATACGTTGATGGCGTGAAGCGCAACGCCGCCGACGAGCGTCAGCGATACGATAGCGTTCCTGCCTGCGAACAGGTCTCCCCAACCGGCGGTCGGCTTGTGATCCTGCATCTGATTTTCCTTTGGCTGTCATTGCGTGGGCGAATGCCTGATGAGGTCGCCCGGAACATGGAATAACGGCTACGCTCGTGTTCGTAATTTGTCAAGCAAATGCTTGTTTAATTAATTTGACGATACTCACCAATCGTAGCGGGCCATCCAGTCGTATAAAAGCCAGGGGCACCGGCAAAGACTTTCAACGAAAACGGCGGAGCGGGTAGAGCGGGAAGGGGAGGGGTTCAAATCCTGATAAAAATCTCTATATGAGACGCGAGTCCTGAAGGCAGGGAAGTAATCCGCGATGGCTTATGGGAAAATTTTCCCGATAATGCTGTGGCGGATTTGTGTTTCTGTCACAAGCTTCCTATAAGCCTTCAAATAATTTGGGAAACCGCCTGATGTTTCCTCAACTTGGCAGACCAGACTTGCTGGCGAGGCCAGATTTTCCCATTGAATGACCCGGAACGCCCATGATCCAGACGCCCTACTACCTGATCGACAAGACCAAGCTGAAGCGCAACATGGAAAAGGTTGCCTATGTGCGCGAGAAATCCGGCGCCAAGGCACTGCTGGCGCTGAAATGCTTCGCCACCTGGTCGGTGTTTGATCTGATGAGCGAATATATGGACGGCACCACTTCGTCTTCGCTCAATGAAGTGCGTCTTGGCCATGAAAGATTCGGCGGCGAAACCCATGCCTATAGCGTGGCCTATGCCGACAATGAGATCGATGAGGTCATCAGCCACGCCGACAAGATCATCTTCAATTCGATTGGCCAGCTCGAACGCTTTGCTGACAAGGCGTCGGGCATCAAGCGCGGTCTGCGCCTCAATCCGGGCATCTCGTCTTCGAGCTTCGATCTTGCCGATCCGGCACGTCCCTTCAGCCGTCTTGGCGAATGGGATGTGGCGAAGGTTGAAAAAGTCATGGATCGCGTGACTGGCTTCATGATCCATAACAACTGCGAAAACTCCGACTTTGGTCTTTTCGACCGGATGCTGACCGACATCGAACAAAAGTTCGGCTCGCTTCTCAACCGTGTCGAATGGGTGAGCCTTGGCGGCGGCATCCACTTCACCGGCGATGATTATCCGGTCGATGAGTTCTGCGCACGACTGAAGGCGTTTTCGGAAAAGTTCGGCATTCAGGTCTATCTGGAGCCGGGCGAAGCCTCGATCACCAAGACCACGACGCTGGAAGTGACGGTGCTCGACACGCTGTTCAATGGCAAGAACCTTGCCATCGTCGATAGCTCCATCGAGGCGCATATGCTCGATCTGCTGATCTATCGCGAAACGGCGAAGATGGCGCCGAACAATGGCGAGCACAGTTACATGGTTTGCGGCAAGTCCTGCCTCGCCGGCGATATTTTCGGCGAGTTCACTTTCGACAAGCCGCTTGCCATCGGCGACCGCCTCTCATTCGAGGATGCGGCCGGTTATACCATGGTCAAGAAGAACTGGTTTAATGGCGTGAAAATGCCAGCCATTGCCGTGCGTGAACTGGACGGCACGGTCAGAGTTGTCCGCGAATTTGATTACGCGGATTTTGAAGGGTCGCTTTCGTAAAGATCCTGTTGCGGCTTCACGCTGCAACGAACTCATGTGTTCCGAATGAGAAGGCAATCGGGACGGAAAAATAAGCATTTCCAGCAAAAGTGCGAAGCGGTTTTGCGCAGGATAATGCGTCAGTTAACTACAAAGACGCGGGAAACCGCTGGAAGAGGAAGCATCGACAGAAAATGAAGAAGAACGTTCTCATTATCGGCGCCGGGGGCGTGGCACAGGTTGTTGCACATAAATGTGCGCAAAACTCTGACATATTGGGCGATATCCATATTGCGTCCCGCACGGTTGAGAAATGCCGCAAGATTATCGATAGCGTGCATGAAAAGAAGAGCCTCAAGACGGAGGTGAAGCTGGAAGCGCATGCGCTGGACGCAATGGATGTGGAGGCCACCAAGGCCCTGATCCGGAAGACGGGCGTTCAGATCGTCATCAATGTCGGCTCGGCCTTCCTCAATATGTCGGTTCTTCGCGCCTGTATCGATACGGGCGTGGCTTACATGGACACCGCAATCCATGAAGACCCGAAGAAGATCTGCGAGACCCCGCCATGGTATGGCAATTACGAATGGAAGCACCTCAAGGAATGCGAAGAGAAGGGCATTACCGCTATTCTCGGCATTGGCTTCGATCCGGGCGTGGTCAATGCCTATGCGCGTCTTGCTGCCGACGACTATCTCGATGAAGTCAAATCCATTGACATCGTCGACATCAATGCCGGTTCACACGGCCGCTGGTTCTCGACCAATTTCGACCCGGAAATCAATTTCCGTGAATTCACCGGCACGGTCTATTCCTGGCAGAACGGTGCCTGGCAGTCGAACAAGATGTTCGAAGTCGGCCACACCTTCGACCTGCCGGTCGTCGGTCCGAGCAAGGCCTATATGACCGGCCACGATGAAGTGCACTCGCTGTCGAAGAACTATCCTAACGCCGACGTGCGTTTCTGGATGGGTTTCGGCGATCACTATATCAACGTCTTCACGGTGCTGAATAATCTGGGCCTCCTGTCCGAACAGCCGGTCAAGACCGCCGAAGGTCTGGAAGTCGTGCCGCTCAAGGTAGTGAAGGCTGTGCTGCCCGATCCATCGTCGCTGGCGCCGGACTATACCGGCAAGACCTGCATTGGCGATTTCGTCAAGGGCACCAAGGACGGCAAGGAGAAGGAAGTCTTCATCTATAACGTTGCCGACCACAAGGACGCCTATAACGAAGTGGGTTCGCAGGGCATTTCCTACACCGCTGGCGTTCCGCCGGTTGCAGCCGCAATCCTCATCGCTTCGGGCGAATGGGACGTGAAGAAGATGGTCAATGTGGAAGAGCTTGATCCAAAGCCATTCCTCCACATCCTGAACCAGATCGGCCTGCCATCCCGCATCAAGGATGAGAACGGCGACCGCGCGCTCGACTTCGCATAAGCATGCGATCCGGATGAATAAAGAAAACCCCGCTTCGGCGGGGTTTTTATTTTCTCGATCCTCATCCTGAGGAGGCCCGCAGGGCCGTCTCGAAGGATCGCCCTTCGAGGCTGCGCTTCGCTCCGCACCTCAGGGTGAGGGGTGTGGCGCTCGATAAAGAGGTCAGAAGAGCGCCGGTAAAGAAGGTGCGCGGGGTGATTGAGATTCTGGTGATGACGAGACGAAAATGGTGTTTCTCGAGAACCGGAGCGGAATGTACTTTAGAGCGCATCCCGAAAAGTGTGAAACGGTTTTCGGGAAAGATGCGCGTGAAAACAAAGAATTAGAGCGCCGACTGATCCAATCAGATCGGAACGCGCTCTAGGGTACATGAGCACCGGAAGCGAAGAGAAGCGCCATTTGCAGACCGTCAGCGCCTGAACCTCAGTCGCCGCGCGGCCAGGTATCCGACAGCCGGTATCCACCCGGAAACGGGTCGCTCGGATCGAGCATGAGCTGCGAGGTTCCTGTCACCCATGCGCGACCGGAAATAATGGGGCTGATGGCTGGCTTGCCACCAAGCTCAAGCGTCTTGTCGAGCCGACAATGAAACTCCGTACCCAGCACGGACTTGCCGATGAATTTCTCGCCGACCTTCATCTGGCCCTTGGCGTTCAGCACAGCCATGCGCGCCGAGCAGCCCGTACCGGTCGGCGAGCGGTCGAGTTTGGCCGGGCGAATGGCAACAGTGTTCACGCCCGTCAGCACGTCGCCCTCCCGTGTTACCGGCTCGGTGATCTGGCAGAAGGAAATGTGGTTCCAGTCTTTTTCCGGGTGGCGGAAGCCCAGTTGTTCATTGGCAGCCTTGGTGATCCTGACCCCAATCTCGGCCAGTTCGCGCGCCTGACCCGGCTCGATCTTCATGCCGATATGCGCCGCATCCACAATGACGAAACTGTCGCCGCCATAGGCCGTATCGACGGTGAGAGTGCCAAGTCCCTCGACTTCAAGCGTTGCATCCAGCCGGTCGGCGAAAGATGGAACATTGCGCACGCTGATGCGCTCCGCCTTGCCGTTGCGGCATTCGGCTTCCACTTCGATGAGGCCACCTGGCGCTTCCAGCACCATGCGGGTTACCGGCTCCTGCATCGGGATGATGCCGCTGTCCAAAAGCACAGTCGAGACGCAGATCGAGTTCGAACCGGACATCGGCGGCGTATCCGCAGGCTCCATGATGATGAAGCCCATCTGCGCGCGCGGGTCTTTCGACGGCACCAGCAGATTGACGTGGCGGAACACACCGCCGCGCGGTTCGTTGAGCACGAAATTGCGCAAGGTCTCGTCGCTGGCGATGAAGCGCGATTGTTCCCATACCGTTGCACCCGGAGGCGGAGCCACACCGCCGACGATGACATCGCCGACTTCGCCCTCCGCATGACAGCCGACAATATGGATGACTTTGGTGCTGCGCATGACGCCTCCTGCGATTAATGCAATCATTCCTATCGGTTAGGGCATAAGCGTCAATCCTTTATCGGACAGGCAATGACGCTTTCGCGTCAGAATGAGGATTTGATTCCTCCATGTGCCCAGAGACGAAAAATCCATTTCGAGACGTGTTGCTTCTTTGAGCAAGTCTGATATCCATGTTGCTCTAATTTTGTGCAAATCGATGCGCAGCCCGCTTGGCTCCGGATCAGTTTCTGGAACATACACAACGTTCCCAATAGAAATTGAGCAACCCGAAAAGTTGGGGCGAAGTCGCTCTTGCAGCGACAAACGCCCTTAGCCGGCATGGGACGGTCGATGATCGTATTTCCGCGCCTCTTCTCAGATTGACATGGTCTCTGATGTTCCGGGGCGTGGCCTCATTCAAATGGAACATCCGGCGGGTTGACGGCCCCGGATGCTTCGGGGAGCGGACTATGGACAGGACAAACAATGCGGGCTTCGAGCAGCCCCATGAATCCGGCACGCAACGCTGGGGCAGGGAAATGGTCGCGGCGCTGACACTCGGCTGGCCGCTGATCTTCACCAATCTTTCGCAGGCCGCGCTGACGGCGACCGATGTCATCTTTATCGGCCGTCTCGGAGCGGATACGCTCGCCTCGGCTTTGCTGGCGACGAGCTTCTATCATACGCTGATGATCTTCTCGATGGGGCTTGTCTCGGCAGTGATGCCGATGATCGCCATTGCGCTTGGCAAGAACCGCCATTCGGTGCGTGATGTGCGCCGCACCGTTCGTCAGGGTTTCTGGACCGCAATCATGATCGCGGTCCCGGTCTGGATCGTGCTCTGGCATTGTGAGGAAATCTTCCTGTTTCTCGGCCAGCGTCCGGACATCGCCGCCCGCTCGACGGATTTCATGCACACGCTGCAATGGGCGCTGTTGCCTTATCTGGGCTATATCGTGCTGCGCTCATTCTTTGCGGCGATGGAAAAGCCGATGTGGACGCTGCTCATTGCAGCCCTTGCGATCGGTTTCAACGCGCTTGCCGGCTGGACGCTGATTTTCGGCCATTTCGGCTTCCCGCGCATGGAGTTGCATGGCGCCGGTATCGCCACCACGGCATCAAGCACGATGATGTTCCTCGGACTTGCCTTCATCACTCTGCGCCATCGCCGTTTCCGCCGCTATCACCTGTTCGGCCGTTTCTGGCGTCCCGACTGGGCGCGCCTGCTTGAACTGTGGCGTATCGGCATTCCAATGGCGCTCACTTTCGTGTTCGAGACCTCCATCTTCTATGCCGCGGTGGTCATGATGGGCCGCATCGGCCCGACTGCCATGGCGGCTCACGCCGTGGCGATCCAGATCGCATCGCTCAGTTTCATGGTGCCGCTCGGTTTCGGACAGGTGGCAACCGTGCGTGTGGGCCGTGCTTATGGCGCCGGCCACCCCAAGGCGATTGCCTATGCTGGCTGGAGTGCCTACGCGCTCGGTGTGGGCTTCATGGCGGTGATGGGGCTGCTTATGGTGCTCATCCCTCGCTTGTTCATCGGCGTCTTCCTTGATCTGCACGACCCGCAGAACCTGCCGGTGATGGAACTGGCGGTGACTTTCCTTGCGCTGGCCGCACTCTTCCAGATCGTCGACGGCGCACA
This sequence comes from Brucella ciceri, assembly GCF_041930145.1. NCBI lineage: Bacteria > Pseudomonadati > Pseudomonadota > Alphaproteobacteria > Hyphomicrobiales > Brucellaceae > Brucella > Brucella ciceri. The sequence continues at coordinate 310,494 of NZ_JBHEEV010000003.1, forward strand.
AGCGGTTGCCGCAGGCATGTTGCGCGGCTTGCGGGATACCCGCGTGCCGATGTTCCTGGCTCTGTTTGGCTATTGGGGCGTGGGCTTGCCGCTCGGCGCATTGCTTGCGTTCAAGTTCGAGCTTGGCGGTGTCGGTATCTGGCTCGGTCTTGCCGCGGGTCTCGGCATTGTGGCGGTGTTGATGACGCTCCGATGGCGCAGGCATCTTGCACATGTATCGGCTCACCCTGCCTGAGTGATCCAATAAAAAAGCCATACGCCCGCCGGGGCGTATGGCTTTGACGATCTGATCCTGCGACTTACTTCGTCAGCGCAATGATGCGGTCGAGTGCAGCGCCGAAGCCTTTCAGCGAAACCTTGAAGGCAACCGGCTGGCTTGGGCTCAGGGCTGTCGTGGTGACGTTGATATTGGTGCCAGCCTTGAGGGCGGCAACCTGCTTTGCGTCGAAGCTTACTGGGGCCAGGCAACCCTGCGGCAGGCAGGTGGAGAAAGCGAGATTCGGTGCGGCTGCGTCATCGATCTTGAGGGCCGCGCCCTTGGCGAGATCAAGGCCGAACGGCATCAGCAGGACGCCTTCAACCTTGCCCGCGACATTGCGCAGTTCCGCCGTCAGAACGCGCTGGCCGGTCTGCGTGCTGCTCTGCTCCTGACGCATGACGCAGATGCTGGTGTCTTTCTGGTTCTGACAGGAAACAGTCCAGTCCTCATAGGTTTCCTGCAGATTGCTGGCGCCGCCGGGAAGCGGGGCAGCAAAGGACGAAGCGCCTGAAATGGTTGCGAGCGTGAATGCAAGACCGATTAAACCATAGGTTTTCATAAATAGATTCTCTCTGAAATGAATGACTCCCGGAGCTGTATACTCCGAGACAGTGTTCAAGAAAATGATATTGAGCATAAAATATTCGCGTCATCAACTGCGATCGTTGTTTGTATTTTAGTTATATAAATAGCTATCAATATATTTCTTCTTGTGCGGTTGCGCTCCTGCGGCGTCAGGTTTTTCCCCGTGCCCCTTTTCCTCGCAAGGCGGGAACTTTAAAGTCATCGGCTGAAAGGTCGGCCTGGGACGCCGGGAGGAGAGAACGTGACGCTACGCTACCAGATCGTTGCACTGGCGATTGTGCCGCTCATCGTGGCCATATTGACGGTCACGGCCTTTATTACCTGGCAATCGGCCAATCTGGTGCAGAGCAGCATCGCCACTTTCGAGAAGAATATGCTGAAAGCCAAGGAGACCGAGCTTCTCAATCTCACCAATCTGGCCCTTTCCTCCATACAGCAGATTTACGACGAAGCCGGTCCCGACGATACCGCGGCCATGGAAAAGGTGCGCGAGATACTGACCTCGCTCGATTATGGTCGCGACGGTTATTTCTTCGTCTATGATTATGACGGCAACAACGTCGTTCATCCGCGCCAGACCTTCCGTCCGGGCCACAACTGGCTCGACCTCGTCGATCCGGACGGGGATCGCGTCATCGCTAATCTGATCGGCAAGGCCAAGGAGGGTGGCGGACTGCACCAATACAAGTGGGAAAAGCCGTCGAGCGGCGAAATGGCCGACAAGCTTTCCTTCGCGGTCGGTCTGGATAAATGGAAATGGATGCTGGGAACGGGTGTCTATCTCGATGACGTCTATGTGCAGACTGCCGCCGCAAATGCGGATTTTCGCGCCAATATCCGCACGACCTTCCTCATTGTCAGCCTGATCGCCGTTCCGGCTGTGATGCTCGTCTTCGCGACCTGCATGCTGCTCAACCTGCGTGAGCGGCGCATGGCGGATACCAAGCTGAAGGAACTGGCGCAGCGCATCATCGATACGCAGGAGGAGGAACGGGCGCGACTGGCGCGGGAGCTTCACGACGGCATTTCCCAAAATCTCGTCGGCGTCCGCTACGCCATCGACCTTGCGAGCCGTCAGGTGAGAATGGGCAGCGGGGGTGCGCCGCTTGCGATTGAAAAGGCATCGGACGCGCTCAACGGCGCAATCAAGGAAGTGCGGCGGCTTTCGCATGATCTGCGTCCGCGCATTCTGGATGACCTTGGCCTGACGGTCGCGCTCAAGGCCCTGTGTGAGCATTTCTCTGAACGGACCGGCATTGAAACCCGGCTGGAAGCGAGCGGGTTGAGCGAGACGCTGAAGCCGGAGGCAAGCACTGCGCTTTATCGTGTCGTGCAGGAGGCGCTCACCAATGTTGAGCGTCATTCCGGCGCGAGCCGCGTGAACATCCGTCTCTGGGAAGCCGGTGGCAAGGTGACGATGACGGTTGCCGATGATGGCAATGGTTTCACCGCGCGTGATTTGAAGGATCCGCTTTCCGGACTTGGCCTGCGAAATATGCAGGAACGGATGGCACATTTCGGCGGGGTGCTCTTGGTTGAAACCAGTGCAGATGGTACGCAACTGACCGCGCGCCTGCCGCAGTCGGCAACAGAAAGAAAGCGGGAACCGGAAGTCGCATGACGAATGAATGCAAGATTCGCGTATTGCTCGTGGACAACCATCCGCTGGTGCTGGACGGTTTGCGGGCTGTGCTCGAAACCTATGACGATATCGATGTTGCTGGCGCGGCTTCCAATGCACGGGCCGCTCTCGAACTGGCGCTTGCCGTCAACCCGGATGTGGTCCTGATGGATATCAATATGCCACTTCTTAACGGTATCGATGCCATCGAACTGTTCAAGAAGCAGTTTCCGGGCATCCGTATCCTCATGCTGTCCATGCACGACAGCCGCGAATATATCTCGACCTCGATCATGCGTGGGGCTTCGGGATATGTCTTGAAGGACGTTTCCACGGCAGAAATCGTGGCCGCCATTCATGCGGTCGCGTCAGGCGGAACATATTTCTCGTCCGGCGTTTCGGAAGCGCTGCTCGACAGCGGCGAGAGGAAGTCGGAAGGTTTGTCCGTTCGCGAAAACGATGTGCTGGTGCTGGTGGCCGAAGGCGGTAGCAATCGCGAGATTGCAATCAGGCTCGGCATTTCGGAAGCAACCGTTGAAACCCACCGCAAGAACATCAAGAAGAAGCTTGGAATTGCCAGCACGGCAGGGCTTACGCGCTATGCCATAGAAAACCGGCTGCGCCTGTCTTCGCCATAACCGGCATCGGCCACGGACTGCTGTTTTCGCCTTACCCACTAATGGGTAGTCCTTTGTTCCTTAGAACTTTCGTCCGCTTGCGAGGCGGATTCGCCGGTCCTATCATCGGCCCCAAAACCGCTTGAGGAGGCGGAACAGAAGGGGAGGAGCGATGTCAGTCTTGCTGGCGTTGTCGCGCGCTATCGACGCGGCCAACAATATCATCGGAAAATCCGTATCGTGGCTCATACTGGTGGCCGTGCTCATCAGCGCCATCAACGCGGTTTCGCGCAAGCTGTTCAATGTCAGTTCGAATGCATGGCTGGAAGCGCAATGGTATCTGTTCTCGGCGGTCTTCCTGATCGCAGCCGGATATACGCTCTTGCACAGCGAGCATGTGAAGGTCGATCTTCTTTACAGCCGCTATTCGCGACGGACACAGCTTCTGGTCGAAATTTTCGGTACGATCTTTTTCCTCCTGCCTTTCTGCCTCATCACGATTTACCTCTCCTGGCCCATCGTGGAAGCAAAGATCGCCAGCGGCGAGACTTCCAACAATACCGGGGGGCTCGTTCTCTGGCCGGTGTGGGTGCTGATACCCATCGGCTTCGGCCTGCTTGCATTGCAGGGCATCTCCGAACTCATCAAGCGCATCGCAATTCTTCAAGGGCGCATACCGGACACGGTCGCCATTGAAGATGCGGAAGCCCAGGCGCTCTGAGGGGAACGGACATGATTGCTTTTATTGCGGAAAATCTCGCCCCGCTGATGTTCCTGTCGCTGGTGGTCGTGCTTTTGCTCGGCTATCCGGTTGCCTTCGCGCTGGCTTTCGTAGGTTTCGCCTTCGGTTTCGTCGGCATCGAAATGGGCCTGCTGCCGGTCAATCTGTTCGGTGCCATACCGGACCGCATCTTCGGGCAGATGTCGAACGAGACATTGCTCGCCATTCCCTTCTTCACCTTCATGGGGTTGATACTGGAGCGAAGCGGCATGGCGGAAGAACTGCTCGATACCATCGGGCAGCTTTTCGGTCCGGTGCGCGGCGGTCTCGCCTTTGCCGTTATCGTCGTCGGCGCGCTTCTGGCGGCAACGACCGGCGTGGTCGCCGCTTCGGTTATTTCCATGGGGCTGATTTCGCTCCCGATCATGCTGCGCTACGGCTATGATCGCAAAGTGGCGAGCGGCACGATTGCCGCATCCGGCACGCTGGCACAGATCATTCCGCCAAGCCTCGTTCTGATCGTTCTTGCCGATCAGTTGGGCCGTTCGGTCGGCGATATGTACAAGGGCGCGCTGGTTCCCGGCCTGCTGCTCGTCGGCTTCTACTGCGCCTTCATCATCGGCATGGCGATCCTGCGGCCCGATTCGGTGCCCGCGCTGCCGCCGCAGGCCCGCACCCTGAAAGGCTGGAGACTGCTGCAGCGCGTGGTGATCTCGCTCGTCCCGCCGCTGGTGCTGATCTTCCTGGTGCTGGGAACGATCTTCATCGGTGTTGCAACGCCAACGGAAGGCGGCGCCATGGGCGCGGTCGGCGCGCTCTTTCTGGCCATTATCAACCGCCGCCTCAACATGACGATGCTGAAATCGGCGCTTTATGCCACGGCGAAACTGTCTTCCTTCGTCATCTTCATTCTGCTCGGCGCCCGCGTGTTTTCGCTCACCTTCTATGGTGTCAACGGACACATATGGGTCGAGCACCTGATGACCTCCATTCCGGGCGGCGAGATCGGCTTCCTGATCGTCGCCAACATACTGGTGTTCTTCCTGGCCTTCTTCCTTGATTATTTCGAGCTGGCCTTCATCATCATCCCGCTTCTGGCGCCGGTCGCCGACAGCCTCGGCATCGACCTGGTCTGGTTCGGCGTCATGCTGGCGGTCAACATGCAGACATCGTTCATGCATCCGCCGTTCGGCTTCTCGCTCTTCTATCTGCGTTCGGTGGCGCCATCGCGTCCCTACAAGGATAAGGTAACGGGTGCGACCATCCAGCCGGTGACATCGGGTCAGATCTATATGGGATCGATCCCGTTCCTCTTAATCCAGCTTGTCATGGTCGGCATCATCATCGCCTTCCCGGGCATCGTGACCCACTACAAGAGCGGCCATCCGCAGGCCGATCCGGCGTCAATCCAGATCAATGTGCCGATGCCCGATGCCGGCGGCGGCAATCCGTTCGGCGCGGCTCCGCCGCCTTTTGGAGCGCCCGCGCCATCGAACGAACCCTTGCCCGCGCCGTCATTCGGCTCGCCGCAGCCGAGCTTCGGGCAGGACAAGGACCAACAGCAAAAGCCTGCTCAATGAGGGGAAACGAGCATTGAGCAGGCCCAATAAAACCAGAACAATCTTTGGAGGAGACACATGAAACAGGATTTGAGCCGTCGTACATTTCTGACCAAGGGTGCAGCAATCGGCGCTGCCGCCGCAACGAGCGGGGCGGCACTCGCAACTCCCGCAATCGCGCAGGAATTGCCGACACTGCGCTGGCGTCTGACTTCAGGCTTTCCGAACAATCTGGATACCATCTATGGCGGCGCGGTCTTCATGGCGAACGCCGTATCGAAGATGACTGACGGCAAGTTCCAGATTCAGGTCTTCCAGGCTGGTGAAATCGTGCCGGGCCCGCAGGCCATCGATGCGGTTCAGGCCAATACCGTCGAAATGGCGCATACCTGCGGCTATTACTTCACCGGCAAGAACCCGGCCTTTGCCATCGGCACGGCCATCCCCTTCGGCATGAATACGCGCCTGCAGAACGCTTGGCTCTATCACGGCGGCGGCAATGAGCTTTATAATGCCTTCCTCGCCGATTACGGCATCGTTGGCATTGTCGGGGGCAACACCGCTGCGCAGATGGGCGGCTGGTATCGCAAGGAAATCAAGAGCCTTGAGGATCTCAAGGGCCTGAAGATGCGCATCGCGGGTGTTGCCGGTGAGGTCATGTCGCGGCTCGGCGTCGTTCCGCAGCAGCTTCCGGGCGGCGACATCTATCCGTCGCTGGAGCGCGGCACGATCGACGCCGCCGAATGGGTCGGCCCCTATGACGACGAGAAGCTCGGCTTCTACCAGATCGCGCCATACTATTATTACCCGGCCTTCTGGGAAGGTGGTGCTTCGGTGCACTTCTTCATCAACAAGCAGCAGTATGAAAGCCTGCCGGAGGCCTACAAGGTTGCGCTCAATACGGCTGCCGAAGCCGCGACCCAGAATATGATCGCGCTTTACGACGTGAAAAACACCGCTGCAATCCGATCGCTGGTGTCCAAGGGCGTAAAGCTTCAGCCATTGCCGCGTGACGTTCTGGATGCTGCCTACAAGGTCGCCTTCGAACTCTACGCGGAATACAACGAGAAGAATCCGGCATGGGCGAAGATCTATCCGTCGTGGAAGAAATTCCGTGACGAAGGTTTCGAATGGTTCCGCGTCGCTGAATATACCTATGACAGCTATGTCTATGCGCAGCAGGCGGCAGGCAAGTAGCCGCTGACGGAGGTGGGCGCCGGTCCGGTCGACCGGATCGAAAGACGCGCCAGATGCAGATGCTTGTAAACGGGGCCTTCGGGCCCCGTTTGTTTTGATGTGTAAGAAAATATAGAAATAGTTCGATAAAAATTGTTAGCTTGAATACATTGGAAATATTAATTGAGATATAAATTCTGAGTTATAAAATGCTTATAAGTAAAGCAGTTAATAATTAGTGCTAAAATTGACACATATGCTTTCATAACACAGTTTTATTCTAAAATTGGAATTGATGGTTTTGAATAATTCATTCTATCACGTCTCGTCTGAAAAATTCTGGAGATAGTGAAATGAAGATCAAGAGCTTGTTGTTCGGCTCGACTGCGGCGCTGGTTGCAACCACCGGGGCATATGCTGCGGATTCTATTGTAACGCCCGAGCCTGAGTCCGTTGAATATGTTCGCGTTTGTGATGCCTATGGTGCGGGATATTTCTACATTCCGGGTACCGAAACCTGCCTGCGCATCTCCGGTTATGTCCGTTACGACGTCACTGGCGGCAACAATGTCTACGGTCGCGGTTTTGTCGATGGTAACAAGGTCGATACGCGCCGTGATACCTGGGATAACAAGGCTCGCTTCACGCTGGACATGTCGACCGTTTCGGAAACCGAACTGGGCACTTTGAAGACCTTTGCTGAAACCCGTTACGATTGGGGCAATGGTGTTGAGGGTTCGTCCGGTTCGCTGCGCTACGCCTATATCCAGCTGGGCGGACTGCGTGTCGGTCTTGATGAATCGGCCTTTGTTACCTTCCCGGGCTATCTCGGCAATGTCATCAACGATGACGTGATCCTCGCGGGCGGCTATCGCACGAACCTGATCAGCTATACCTTCACCGGCGGCAACGGCTTCTCCGCCATTGTGTCGCTCGAACAGGGCAACAATGACGATACGGATGGCAAATACGGCTTCAACGGCGTCATCAAGGATTACACGCCGCATGTCGTCGGTGGCCTGAAGTATGAAGCCGGCTGGGGCAAGATCGCGGGCGTCGCCGCCTATGATGCGCGCAACGAAGAGTGGGCAGGCAAGGTCCGCGCTGATGTGAACATCACGGACCGTTTCTCGATCTGGGCGATGGGCGGTTACAAGTCCAACAAGGACCAATACATTACGCAGACCGATGGAAATGGCAATGTGCTCGGTTCCGTCCGTGCAATCAGCAGCTTCTACGGCACCTGGGGTGGTGACTGGGCAGTCTGGGGCGGCGCGGCATTCAAGGTTACCGACAAGGCGATCTTCAATGCGCAGGCAGCCTATGATGGCAGCAAGACTTTCGCAGCCACTGCCAACGTAGCCTATGAAATGGTTCCGGGCTTCACGGTTACGCCGGAAGTTTCCTATACCAAGTGGCAGGACGACAAGTCCTACCTCAAGGGCAAGGACGCGTGGCAGGGCATGGTTCGCTTCCAGCGCTCGTTCTAACGCATTTCCACCAAACTGCGACACGGTTTGCGTCGGATATGCGAATGTTGATCCGGGAGGCTCGTCCTGGCCTCCCGGGTCTCATCTGAAAACCTGATTTGTCCGTTCACTTGGTGTAACGGAGATGAATTCATTTAAGTTTTGTTGCTATAGTATTTTATCGAGTTGAATGAATATTATTGAAATGCAAGATGCATGCGGGAGATCGATGCATCGTTTTAACAAAATTGTAATTTGAATTTTTATATTCTTGTCCTATGTTTAAGGAACCATTCGATAGCGTAGAAGGACTGCGCTGTTTTCAAATCTGATCTCCAGTCGGAAGAATGGTACGGCGAGCTTCGGCTCGCCGTTTTTATTTGCATTCCAACCAGGGAAAAAGGCCGGGACGTGCCCGGCCTTTGGTCGATATGCAAGTGGTGGATATGCTGGTTGCCTATCGCGAAAGCTTCATGTGCCGGTTGACGTCCTTATAGAGCAGGTAGCGGAACTTGCCGGGGCCGCCTGCATAACAGGCCTGCGGGCAGAAGGCGCGCAGCCACATGAAATCGCCGGCCTCCACTTCCACCCAGTCCTGATTGAGCCGATAGACGGCTTTTCCTTCCAGCACGTAAAGCCCGTGCTCCATGACATGGGTTTCGGCAAACGGAATGACCCCGCCCGGCTCGAACGTAACGATGGTTACATGCATGTCGTGGCGCAGATCGTTCGGATCGACAAAGCGCGTCGTTGCCCAGGCGCCATTGGTGTCTGGCATGGGGTTAGGCGCGATATCCTTTTCATTGAGGAATAGCGGTTCTGGAACGTCGAGGCCATCGACATATTCATAAGCCTTGCGCACCCAATGGAAGCGGGCCGTAGCCGCGCCGTTGTTGCGCAAGGTCCAGCCGCTCTTCGGCGGCAGATAGGCGTAGCCGCCCTCGGTCAGCGTATGGGACTTGCCCGCCACCGTGACCGTGATCTCACCTTCGACCACGAACAGTACGCCTTCCGCGCCCTCATCCAGTTCGGCGCGATCGCTGCCGCCGCCCGGCTGCACTTCCATGATATATTGCGAGAAGGTCTCGGCAAAGCCGGAAAGGGGCCGCGCAATGACCCAGAGCCGCGTCTTGTCCCAGAAGGGCAGGAAGCTCGTCACGATGTCGCTGAATGTTCCCTTGGGAATGATCGCATAGGCTTCGGTGAACATGGCGCGATCGGTGAGAAGCTGCGTCTGCGGCGGCAGGCCGCCCGTCGGTGCATAATAGGTGCGATTGTTCTTGTCGTTGCCCATATGGGGAATTCCTTATGTGAGAAGCTGGATCCACGACGCATCAGAAGGCCAGCCGTGAAATCGTAAATTAAAAGCGCCCGGAAGCGAACCTCCGGGGCGGCGGGGATCAATAAAGCGCTTCCGGCAGAATATCCTTTAGGCGCAGCAGGGCGATGCGTTCCACCTGAGCGCAGGCGGTTTCAAATTCCGTATCACGATCATTGGAAACGCGGCGCTGGAAAGCGTCGAGGATTTCCTTTTTGTTGCGCCCCCTCACGGCGATGATGAAGGGAAAGCCGAACTTCGCGGTATAGGCATCGTTCAGTTCGGTGAAGGACTGCGTTTCCGCGTCCGTCAGCGCGTCGAGACCGGCGCCAGCCTGTTCGGCGGTCGATTCCGCGGTCAGGCGTTTTGCCTGTGCCAGCTTGCCGGCAAGGTCAGGGTGCGCTTTGAGCACGGCCAGCCGTTCCTCCGGCGTGGCAGCTCGGAACACCCTGGTCATGGCTGCAGCGAGACCCGAAGCGGTGTCTTCCTCCACGGTGAGGCCCGCATCGTAGGCACGTTCCGCGATCCAGGGCGAATGTTCGAAAATGCTGCCATAGCGCGCGACGAATGCGTTTTTCTCAGCGCTGGAAGGCACGACGTCCGCAACGGCCGGCTTGTAGTTTTCATGCCAGTGACGGGCGATATCGACGCGCTTGGCGACCCAGACCTTGTCATGGCTCTGCACGTAATCGAGGAAGCGTTCCAGCGCGGCCACGCGGCCCGGACGCCCGACAAGGCGGCAATGCAGGCCGATGGACATCATCTTCGGCGCGCCTTCGGCCCCTTCGCGATAGAGCACGTCAAACGTGTCTTTCAGATAGGTGAAGAACTGGTCGCCGGAATTGAAACCCTGCGGTGTGGCAAAGCGCATGTCATTGGCGTCCAGCGTATAGGGTACGATCAGGTGCGGCCCCTTTGGCCCCTGCACCCAGTAGGGCAGTTCATCGGCATAGGAATCGGCGGAATAGAGGAACCCGCCTTCTTCCATCACCAGTTTCAGCGTGTTGTCGGACGGCTTGCCCTGATAGATGCCGAGCGGGCGCGAACCGGTGATTTCCGTATGAAGGCGCACGGCTTCGCGGATGTGCTCGCGCTCAATCTCTTCGGGAACGTCCTTATATTCCCACCAGCGCAGTCCATGGCTGGCGATTTCCCAATCCGCTTCCTTCATGGCGGCGACGGCTTCGGGGTTCCTCGCCATGGCAAGCGTCACGCCATAGACGGTTACGGGCATGTTGCGGCGGGTGAAGGCGCGCCACAGGCGCCAGAAGCCGGAACGGGCGCCATATTCGTAGATCGATTCCATATTGAGGTTGCGCTGGCCCTGCCAGGCTTGAGCGCCGACAATCTCGGAAAGCAGGCATTCGGACGCCGGATCGCCGTCAAGAACGCAGCATTCGCCGCCTTCCTCGTAATTGACGACGAACTGCACGGCGATGTTCGCCCCTCCCGGCCAGCGCGGATCTGGTGTGTTGCGTCCATAGCCGACGAGATTGCGCGGATATTTCATTGCGGGTCTTCCCTCGTATTCGTTCGTTTTACCCATGATAATAAAGATTTATCGCTATTATTCCCCTTCAAAAATTTGAAAGACATCCAACGATAACCATCTTTCCCAATGCGCAGGATCGCGAAATACTGAATGCTGGGAACATGGTGTGGTTGCGGCCCCACAGCCGATGCCGATATCGGGCCGAAATAAACCACCGGAAATCAAAAGCTTGTAAGTTCTTCAGTCGGGACGGCAGGAGAATCGAAGAGCGGCAGGAGTGCAAATGGGTCAGGAAAAGAGCGGTGATGGCCGGTTGACGACGCATGTCCTCGACACGGTAAGCGGCAAGCCGGCAGCAAATCTGCGCATCGAATTGCGCCGCATCGAGAATCAGCAGGCAGAACCCATCCGTGAAATTCGCACCAATGACGATGGCCGCTGCAATGAGCCGCTGCTGTCGGGGGGGAACTTGCGGGCCGGTTCCTACGAGCTTCTGTTTCATGTCGGCGAATATTTCGGCAAGACTGACGATGCCGTACCGTTCCTTGACGTCGTTCCTTTGCGCTTTGGCATTTCAGACGAAAAAGCGCATTATCATGTACCGCTTCTCGTTTCGCCCTTTTCCTATTCCACCTATCGCGGGAGCTAAGCGCCATGAACCAGTCTGTGCACCAGTCTGTGCGACACACGATCCGCTTTCTTCTGAACGGTGAAAAGGTCGAACTCGACCGTGTTTCCCCGACCGAAACGCTGCTCGATTATCTGCGGCTGTCCGCCAAGCTGCGCGGCACCAAGGAAGGCTGCGGCGAAGGCGATTGCGGTGCGTGCACGGTGCTGGTCGGCAAGATTTCCGACGGCAAGCTGGTTTATGAAAGCGTCAACGCCTGCATCCGCTTCATGGGTTCGCTGGATGGTTGTCATGTGGTGACGATCGAACATCTGCGCGGAGCGGATGGCGGTCTGCATCCCGTGCAAAAGGCCATGATCGAGTTTCACGGCTCGCAGTGCGGTTTCTGCACGCCGGGCTTTGTCATGTCGCTCTACGCCTTGTGGATGCGCGAACCGAAGCCCGTCGATGCCGAGATTGAAAAGGCGTTGCAGGGCAATCTTTGCCGTTGCACCGGCTATGAGGCGATCATGCGCGCCGCGCGCGCCATTTCCGATTATGGCACGGCAAAGGAAGATCCGCTCGCAGCCGAACGCGCGCTCGTGCTGGAACAACTGGCGGCGATGCGCGACGGCGTGCGGGTAGAAGTGGGCGAAGGCAAGGACCGGTTGATCGTGCCTGCCGATCTCGACGATTTTGCCACCATTCTGGCAGCGGAGCCGAAGGCCACCATCGTCGCCGGTTCCACCGATGTGGGCCTTTGGGTCACCAAGATGATGCGCGACATTTCTCCGGTCGTCTTCATCGGCCATCTGGATGAACTGCGTTTCATGCGCGAGGAAAATGGTGTCATCACCATCGGCGCGGGCGTCACCTACACGGAAGCCTTCGGCTTTCTCGCCAGACGTATTCCCCAGCTCGGCCAGCTCATCAACCGCATCGGCGGCGAACAGGTGCGCAACATGGGAACCTTCGGCGGCAATATCGCCAATGGTTCGCCGATTGGCGACACGCCGCCGCCGCTGATCGCACTTGGTGCAAAGCTCACCTTGCGCAAAGGGGCGGAGCGACGCACCATACCTCTGGAAGAGTTTTTCATAGCCTATGGCAAACAGGACCGCGGGGCTGGCGAATTCGTCGAGGCCGTGCATGTGCCGGTGCCGGCGGAAGGCAGCCATTTTGCCATTTACAAAGTGTCGAAGCGTTTTGAGGAAGACATTACCGCGACGCTCGGCGCTTTCCATCTGACGCTCGATGCGGCAGGCAATGTGGCGACCGTTCGTATCGCCTATGGCGGCATGGCGGCAACGCCGAAGCGGGCAAGCGCGGTGGAGGCAGCACTAACGGCCAAGCCCTGGACAGAGGCGAGCGTTGAAGCGGCGCTGGAAGCCTATTCGCAAGATTATACGCCCTTGAGCGATATGCGCGCGACTGCCGAGTACCGGCTGCTCGCGGCGCGCAATCTGTTGCGGCGTTTCTTCGCCGAAACGGAAGGCAGTTACACGCCGCTACGCGCGGCGGAAATCGCCGCGGCGTGAGGAGGCAATCATGAACAAGCATCCTGCAAACGCACTGAAAGCGGCCCGCATCGTCGGTGGTGTGGCGACCGACCAGAAGCACGATTCCGCGCACAAGCATGTGACGGGAACGGCTGTCTATATCGACGATATACCGGAGCCCGAAGGCACGCTGCACATCGGTCTCGGGTTTTCTTCCGTCGCACATGGTTCTTTCAAGTCGATCGATTTGTCAGCGGTTCGCGCCGCTCCCGGCGTGATCGACGTGCTGACCTATAAGGACGTGCCCGGCGAGAACGATGTTTCGCCGTCGGGCATGCATGACGATCCGATCTTCGCTGTCGACAAGGTCGAGTTTCACGGCCAGCCGATCTTTGCGGTTATCGCCAAAACCCGCGATCAGGCGCGCCGCGCCGCACGTCTGGCGAAAATCGAATATGAGGAAGCAGCGGGCATCTATTCCATCGATGGGCTGGATGGTCTGAAGGACCGGCTTGTCACCACGCCGCTGACGCTGAAGCGCGGCGATGCACGCGCGGCCATCGATGCCGCACCGCATCGCATCAAGAACCGCATGTATCTCGGCGGGCAGGATCACTTCTATCTTGAAGGGCAGGTTTCGCTGGCTATCCCCGGCGAGGATGAGGACGTCACCGTCTATTGCTCCACGCAGGGACCGAGCGAAACCCAGCATCTGGTCGCCCATGCGCTGGGCGTTCCGAGCCATTCCGTGACGGTGGAAGTGCGTCGCATGGGCGGCGGCTTCGGCGGCAAGGAAACGCAGGCCAACCAGTGGGCGGCGATTGCAGCCATCGCGGCCAAGAAGCACAAGCGTGCCATGAAGATCAGGCTCGACCGCGACGAGGACATGACCTCGACCGGGAAGCGCCACGGCTTCGTCATCGATTATGAAGTCGGCTTCGACGATGAAGGCAATATTCTGGGCATCGATTATCTGTTTGCCCTCAATGCCGGGTTCTCGGCTGACCTTTCCGGACCTGTCGGCGACCGCGCCTTGTTCCACTGTGACAACGCCTATTTCTTTCCGGCAGTTCATGCGCAGTCGGCGCCGCTTTACACGAACACAGTGTCGAACACGGCGTTTCGCGGCTTCGGCGGGCCGCAGGGCATGGTCGGTGCGGAACGCGTGATCGATGAAGTGGCTTTCGCTGTCGGCAAGGACCCGCTGGAAATCCGCAAGCGCAATTTCTACGATGAAATGGGTAAAGGCGGCACGCGCAACGTCACGCCCTATCACCAGAAGGTGGAGGATTGCATTATCCAGCGCATCGTTGCGGAACTGGAGGAAAGCTCCGATTACGCAAAGCGCCGCGAAGCGATCCGTGAATTCAACGCCAAAAGCCGCTATGTCAAACGCGGCATCGCACTGACCCCGGTGAAATTCGGCATTTCCTTCACCAAGACGGAGTCCAATCAGGCTGGCGCTCTGGTGCATGTCTATAATGACGGTTCGGTGCATATGAACCATGGCGGCACGGAAATGGGGCAGGGGCTCCATATGAAGGTGGCGCAGGTGGTGGCCGAGGAATTCCAGATCGACATCGACCGGGTGAAGATCACCGCGACGACGACCGCCAAGGTGCCGAACACCGCGCCGACTGCAGCTTCTTCCGGGGCCGATCTTAACGGAATGGCAGCACAGGACGCAGCCCGCCAGATCAAGAAGCGCCTTATCCATTTCGCGGCCCAGCAATATCAGGTGCCGGAAGATCAGATTGTCTTTCTTCCCAACCGCGTTCGGGTCGGCAATCAGGAAATCAGCTTCAACGATCTCGTCAAGCAGGCCTTTATCGGTCGCGTGCAGCTTTCGGCGGCAGGTCACTACAAGACGCCGAAAATCCATTGGGACCGGGCCAAGGGTCGCGGTCATGCTTTCTACTACTATGCTTACGGAGCAGCCTGTTCCGAAGTTTCCGTCGACACTCTGACTGGCGAATATGTGGTGGAGCGCACCGATATTCTGCATGATACCGGGCGTTCCCTGAACCGCGCCATCGATATCGGTCAGGTTGAAGGCGGCTTCGTGCAGGGCATGGGCTGGCTGACGACCGAAGAACTTGTGTGGGACGACAAGGGGCGGCTTCGCACCCATGCGCCATCCACCTACAAGATTCCGCTGGCTTCCGACCGGCCCAAGATATTCAACGTGGCGCTGACCGACTGGTCGGAGGCATATGAGCCGACGATCCATCGCTCCAAGGCTGTCGGCGAGCCGCCGCTGCCGCTGGGCCTGTCGGTGCTGCACGCTCTGGCCGATGCTGTCGCCAGCGTGGCGGATTACAAGGTCTGCCCGCGTCTTGATGCGCCAGCAACACCGGAACGCGTGCTGATGGCCATCGAGCGGCTCCGCAAGCAAAAGGGCTAGAAAAATGCCGGGCGCACGTGACGATATCCGGGCTTTTCTCAACCGGCGTCCCGATAGCGTGCTGGTGGAAGTCACCGATGTGAAAGGTTCCGCGCCCCGCGATGCGGGGGCGTGGATGCTGGTTGCCCGCGATATGATCTTTCGGACCATCGGGGGCGGTCAGCTTGAATATATGGCTATCGACCATGCCCGGAAAATCTTGGCTGGCGGCAGGGACACACCCATGGACGTCCCACTCGGCCCGGAAATCGGCCAATGCTGCGGCGGACGGGTGGGCCTGAGCTTCAAACGTGTCAATCGCGGGCTCACCGACGAGCTTGTCGGCAAGGTCGATGCCGAAATAGCCACGCGCCCGCATGTCTATGTCTTCGGCGCGGGCCATGTCGGCGATGCGCTGGCAAATGCACTTTCGTTCACGCCCGTCCGGGTCGTTCTCGTGGATACGCGGGAGGCCGAACTGATGGCCTGCGATGTGCCGGGCGTCGAGACCTGTCTATCGGCGATGCCTGAGCAGGTGGTGCGTTCCGCCCCTCCGGGCAGCGCCTTCATCGTCCTCACCCACGACCATGCGCTGGATTTTCTCATCGTTACCGAGGCTTTGCAGCGGGGCGATGCCGTCTATGTCGGCATGATCGGCTCGAAGACCAAGAAGGCCACTTTCAAGAATTGGTTGAAACGCGAAGTGGGCAGCGACAATCTTTTTGAAAATCTCGTCTGTCCGGTCGGCGGAGCCGTCGTGAAGGACAAGAGGCCGGAAGTCATCGCAGCATTGGTCGCTGCCGAAGTTCTGACAGCAGTTCTGACCGCCGTACGTGTCTCGCAGCCCGCCTGATCCGGCAGGCTTTCTTTTGCCGTTCCCGAGGCCGCAAAGAAGTATAGAGCGGTTTCAGCCGCTCTATGCCAAAGCCTCGCGGATCAGTCGCTGGCACCGTTCCGTCATGAAATCGATGATGAGACGCACCTTCGGGTCCTGAAAGCGCT
Organism: Brucella ciceri; assembly: GCF_041930145.1. Classification (NCBI taxonomy): domain Bacteria; kingdom Pseudomonadati; phylum Pseudomonadota; class Alphaproteobacteria; order Hyphomicrobiales; family Brucellaceae; genus Brucella; species Brucella ciceri. The sequence goes on from NZ_JBHEEV010000003.1 coordinate 326,802, forward strand.
TGTGCGGATAGATCGCAGCTAGCTGGATCGGCGCGGGTGGGGTGTTTTCGAGGATGGGAACCAGCCGTCCGTCGCGGATATATTCCTTCACTTCAAACAGCGGCTTGTTGATGATGCCCCGCCCGCCGAGCGCCCATTGCGTCAATACGTCGCCGTCATCGGAGTCATATGGCCCGGTGACTTCAAACTTGCGCAGGCCTTCCGGCGTTTGCAGCGACCAGTAATATTCCTTCGAGCCCGGAAAACGCAGCAGGAGACAGTCATGCTTGTCGCCCAGCAACTCGTCCGGTGAGTGCGGAACCCCGTGTTTCTCAAGATATGCGGGCGCCGCGCAGATCACACGTTCGCAATTCATGATGCCGCGCATGCGCAGGTTGGAATTTTCCAGAACACCGAGCTTGAAAGCCACATCGACGCCTTCGCTCATGATGTCCACTTCATGATCGGAGAGGCGGAGCCGCACTTCGATGTCGGGATATTTGTCGTGAAACTCCGGGATTCCCGATGCGATCAGCCGTCTGCCGAAGCCAAGCGGCGCGGTGATGCGAATCGATCCCTTCGGATTTTTCGCCAGTTCCGCCACGGCCGCTTCCGCCTCATCCACGGCTTCGAGGATTTTCAATGCACCGTCATAGAATACGCGGCCATGTTCGGTCGGCGTGAGCTTGCGCGTCGTCCGGTTGAAGAGCCTCACTCCCAGGTGCTTCTCCAACTCCTTGATTCGATTGCTTGCAACTGCCGGCGATGCGCGCTGATCGCGGCCCGCCGCGGATAGATTTCCCAATTCGACAACGCGCACAAAAACGCGCAGATTATCAAGATATGACATACGTCCCCTCCACGATTGTCTAGATTTTTTTGAAAGTGCTGGTCGTGATGTGACGTTCCCTGAACCTGATTCCTTTGGCACATAATGCAACAACGAACAATGGGCTAAGAATTCGCTCAAGAAACGGGATAAGAAATGGGAGTCCCTGATGTATGATTTCGCCGTAGCCTGGGACTGGCTGGGCTTCGCAGCGCGGTGGCTGCACGTGATTACCGCGATTGCGTGGATCGGCTCGTCCTTTTACTTCATCGCGCTCGATCTGGGCTTGCGCCAGCGCCCCGGCCTGCCGGAAGGTGCGCACGGCGAGGAATGGCAGGTCCACGGTGGCGGCTTCTACCACATCCAGAAATATCTGGTTGCGCCCGCCGAAATGCCGGAACACCTGACCTGGTTCAAATGGGAATCCTACGCCACCTGGCTGTCGGGCTTCACGCTGCTCTGCATCGTCTACTATGCGGGTGCCGATCTCTACCTGATCGATCCGAACGTCCTCGACGTCTCGCGTCCGGTCGCCATCGGCATTTCGATTGCCTCGCTGGCCTTCGGCTGGATCGCCTACAACACGATCTGCAAGCTGATGCTCGGCAAGAGCGATACGCTCCTGATGGTCATTCTCTACTGTATTCTGGTCGTGGTGGCCTGGGGCTATACGCACCTGTTCACGGGACGCGCCGCCTTCCTGCATCTGGGCGCCTTCACCGCGACGATCATGTCGGCCAACGTGTTCATGATCATTATCCCGAACCAGAAGATCGTGGTGGCGGATCTGATCGCTGGCCGCAAGCCGGACCCGAAATACGGCAAGATCGCCAAGCAGCGTTCGACCCACAACAACTATCTGACGCTGCCGGTTCTGTTCCTGATGCTGTCGAACCACTATCCGCTGGCTTTCGGGACGCAGTTCAACTGGATAATCGCCTCGCTGGTGTTCCTGATGGGCGTCACGATCCGCCACTGGTTCAACACGCAGCATGCCCGCAAGGGCAGCCCGACCTGGACCTGGCTGGTAACGGTCATCCTGTTCATCGTCATCATCTGGCTCTCGACTGTGCCGAAGGTGCTGACCGGCGAGCCGGAAGAACAGAAAATCTCGGCCTTGCAGCAGTCCTTCATCTCGGACCCGCACTTTGGAAAAGTGCGGGATACCGTTCTGGGGCGCTGCGCCATGTGTCACGCCAAGGAGCCGGGCTGGGAAGGCATCGTTGCGCCCCCGAAGGGCGTCGTGCTCGATACCGACCGGGATATCGCAGCCCATGCGCGTGAAATCTATTTGCAGGCAGGCCGTTCGCATGCCATGCCGCCCGCCAACGTTACCGGCGTGAGCGAGGAAGAACGCCAGCTTCTTGCCTCCTGGTATCAGTCCGCCACGCAAGGCTCGAAATAAGGACCAAGACCACAATGACCAAGCTTCTGATCCGCGGCCGCGTGCTGACCTTTCGTGACGAGCCGCAAAGTCTCGATGACAATGCCGCCTACCGCTATATCGAAGACGGCGCCATTCTGGTCGAAGATGGCCGTATCCTGCGTCTTGGCGATTATGCTGAAGTCAGTAGCGAGGCAGGCAGCGACATAAAAGTCGCCGACCATCGTCCGCACCTGATCCTGCCCGGCTTCATCGATACGCATATCCATTATCCGCAGACGCAGGTCGTCGCTTCCTATGCAGCCAATCTTCTGGAATGGCTCAACACCTATACCTTCGTGGCCGAGCAGAAATTCGCCGACGAGCAGCATGCCGAATTCATCGCGGAGCGCTTTCTGGACGAGTTGATCCGCCACGGCACCACCACGGCGGTCGCCTATTGCTCCGTGCATCCGCAGAGCGTGGATGCCTATTTCCGCGCCTCGCAGCATCGCAACATGCGCATGCTCGGCGGCAAGGTGATGATGGACCGCAATGCGCCGCCTGCACTCTGCGACACTGCACAGTCGGGTTATGACGACACAAAGGCGCTGATCGCGCGCTGGCAGGGCAAGGGCCGCCTCGATTACGTGATCACGCCGCGCTTTGCCATCACCTCCACGCCGGAGCAACTCGAAGCAAGCCAGGCGCTTGTCCGTGAGCACCCCGGCAGCTACATCCAGACGCATTTGTCTGAAAACCACGACGAAATCACCTTCACCAAGTCGCTTTACCCGGATGCGCCCGACTATCTCGGTATTTACGAGCATTACGGCCTTCTGGGAAACAAGACCCTGCTCGGCCATTCCATCCATCTGGAAGACCGCGAAGTGCGCGTCATGGCGGAAACCGGCTCGATTGCCGTCTTCTGCCCGACCTCCAACCTGTTCCTCGGCTCGGGCCTCTTCGACCGCGACCGCCTGAAAGCATCGGGCGTGCGCATGGCGGTGGCGACCGATGTCGGCGGCGGCACGAGTTTCTCCATGCTGCGTACCATGGATGAAGGCTACAAGGTCCAGCAACTGCGTGGAAACCGTCTGAACCCGTTCCAGTCCTTCTACATGATGACGCTCGGCAATGCCCGCGCGCTCTCCATGGAAGACAGGATCGGTACATTGGATGAAGGCACCGAAGCCGATATCGTGGTGCTGGATTCGTCCGCCACATCGCCGATGCGGCTTCGCATGGCGGCTGGCGCGACGCTGGAGCAGGAGCTGTTCCTGTTGCAGACATTGGGCGATGACCGCGCCGTCATCGAAACCTATGTGGCCGGCAAGCCGCTCAAGGCTGAACTATAAAGCTTCATCGCTGCGCTTCTCCCTCATCCTGAGGTGCGGAGCGAAGCGAAGCCTCGAAGGACGAGGGCACGCGCAGCGCGGTTTCCCTCAGCCCTTCGAGACGCTCCCCTTCGACAAGCTCGGGGAAGCTCCTCAGGATGAGGGAAAGAGGGGCGCAGAGCGTCGATTAGCCCAAATTCACTGTGCGTTAAAACTCTTCCGGGCGTTTGCCGCCCATGGCGCGGGTCAGCTCATCGGCGGTGGAGCGGATGAGCGGCCCGAATTCCTCGAGCTTCTTTTTCGGCAGGCGCACGGCAGGGCCGGAAACCGAAATGCCGGCAATCGCCTCGCCATATTCATTGAAAATCGGCGCGGCGATGCAGCACATGCCGAGCGTATGTTCCTCATCGTCGACAGACCATCCGCGCGTCCGCGTTGCCTGAATGTCTTTCAATAGCGCGGGCAGGCTGTCGAGCGTGCGCTGCGTAAAGTGTTCGAGCGCGCGTCCGGACAGGGCATGGGCGATTTCCTTGTCCGACCAGGTGGACAATATGGCCTTGCCGATGCCGGACGCATGGATAGGCCCGCGCCGTCCAGGCCGGAAAAAGGCGCGCATCGGCGCATGGCTTTCAATCTGCGAGATGAACACGACATCGCCGCCGTCCTCGACGCCGATATTGGCGGTCTCGCCGCTCGTTTCCATCAACGTCTTGAGATAAGGGCGCGCCAGAATACCGAGCTTGCGGAACCGGCGAAAGGCGTTGCCGATTTCAAAAGCCTTGACGCCGATGGTCCAATCGCCGCTTTCCAGATCGTGGGAAACCATTCCATGATTGGCCAGCGACGACAGCAGGCGGTGCACGGTGGAAGGCGCCATGCCGCTCGCATCGGCAAGGTCGGTCAATGTCGAGCCGTCATTTTCTGCAATCAGCGCCAGCAGCTTCAGGCTTCGATCGAGAACCTGCACAGACGACGGCGCTGCGTTTTCCGCCGCCTTGCGGCCCCGCTTTACCTTCGCCTGTTCCATCGCCGTCTCCGAATCCCGCCTAAACTCAGGAATTATCACTATCGCATCCATTGCTACTCGGAAAGATGCAGCCAGATTATCTCCGTTCCGTTGAAAATCTTTATTTCCATATAGTGATATGCATTTCCATTTTTTGATAATAGCATTGGTAAATGGATTAGAGTTCCATAGGAGGAATGGCCATGGCCAGAATGCGTGCAGTCGATGCAGCCGTGCTTGTGCTGGAGAGAGAAGGGATCAATTGTGCTTTCGGTGTACCGGGCGCAGCGATCAATCCGTTTTATTCGGCGATGAAGGCGCGCGGCGCGATCCGCCATATACTGGCACGTCATGTCGAAGGCGCTTCGCATATGGCCGAGGGCTACACCCGTGCAAAGCATGGCAATATCGGCCTGTGCATCGGCACCTCCGGCCCGGCCGGAACGGATATGATTACAGGTCTCTATTCGGCTTCCGCCGATTCGATCCCGATCCTCTGCATCACCGGTCAGGCGCCGCGCGCACGTCTCGACAAGGAAGACTTTCAGGCCGTCGATATCGCCAAGATCGCGGCCCCCGTCACCAAATGGGCGGTCACGGTCATGGAACCGGCTTTGGTGCCTTATGTCTTCCAGAAGGCGTTCCACATCATGAAGTCGGGCCGTCCCGGTCCGGTCCTCATCGACCTGCCGATCGATGTCCAGCTTGCCGAAATCGAGTTCGACATCGACACTTACCAGCCGATGGAAGCCTATAAGCCAGCCGCCACGCGGGCGCAGGCCGAAAAGGCGCTCGCCATGCTGAACGAGGCGGAACGTCCGCTGATCGTGGCCGGGGGTGGCATCATCAACGCCGATGCGTCCGACCTTTTGGTCGAATTCGCCGAAATCACCGGCATTCCGGTCATCCCGACCCTGATGGGCTGGGGTGTCATCCCTGACGACCATCGCCTGATGGCGGGCATGTGCGGTCTCCAGACCTCGCACCGCTACGGCAACGCCAATCTGCTGGCCTCCGATGTCGTCATCGGCATCGGCAACCGCTGGGCGAACCGTCATACCGGCAATGTCGACACCTACAGGAAGGACCGCAAATTCATCCATGTCGATATTGAGCCGACCCAGATCGGCCGTGTATTCGCGCCGGATTTCGGTATCGTTTCGGATGCGGGCAAGGCGCTGAAGCTGCTGCTGGACGTCGCGACCGAATGGAAGTCGGCAGGCAAGCTGCGCGACTGGTCGGGCTGGGCCAAGGAGTGCCAGGAGCGCAAGCGCACCATGCTGCGCAAGACGCATTTCGACCAGACGCCGCTGAAGCCGCAGCGTGTCTATGAAGAGATGAACAAGGCTTTCGGTCGCGATACCTGCTATGTGACGACCATCGGCCTCAGCCAGATCGCCGGTGCGCAGTTCCTGCATGTCTATCGCCCGCGCAACTGGATCAATTGCGGTCAGGCTGGTCCGCTTGGCTGGACACTGCCCGCAGCGCTCGGTGTCCGTGCCGCCGATCCCGACCGTCCGATCGTGGCGCTTTCCGGCGACTATGATTTCCAGTTCCTGATCGAGGAACTGGCGGTCGGCGCACAGCACAAGCTGCCCTACATTCATGTGGTCGTGAACAATTCCTATCTCGGCCTCATCCGTCAGGCGCAGCGCGGCTTTAACATGGATTTCGAGGTCAGTCTTGCCTTCGACAACATCAATGCCGGTGGCGATGCGGAAAAGGGCTATGGCGTCGATCACGTGGCGGTCGCTGAAGGTTTGGGTTGCAAGGCAATCCGGGTTCGCAGCCCCAACCAGTTTGCCGAAAGTTTTGAACAGGCAAAAGCGCTGATGGCGGAGCATCAGGTGCCGGTGGTTCTGGAATTCATCCTCGAACGCGTTACCAATATTTCCATGGGTATCGACATCGATCAGGTCGTCGAATTCGAGGAACTGGCAGAACGCGGCGAAGATGCACCGACCGCTATCGCAGCACTTTTGGATTAACGTGTTGCCGATTTAATGCTCCGTATCTCCCTCATCCTGAGGTGCGGAGCGCGAAGCATCATCCTGAGCCCGTCGAAGGGTCGAGGACGAGGGCAGGCACGATGCATCTTCCTTCGTCGTTCGAGACGCCTCCCTTCGACAAGCTCGGGAGGGCTCCTCAGGATGAGGGAAAAGAACAACGTGGAAGGTAATTCGAGGAAAATTGTGAAACGGCTTTTTTCCAGAATTGCGCAAACAGAGAATTACAAGGAGGCGAAAATGCCGAGATTTGCAGCCAATCTCACAATGCTTTTCAACGAAGTACCCTTCATGGACCGCTTCGCATTGGCGGCAAAGGCCGGGTTTACCGGGGTGGAATATCTCTTTCCCTATGAGTTCAACCGGCACGAGCTGAAGGCGGCGCTGACCAGACATAATCTGGCGCAGCTCCTGCATAACCTGCCTGCGGGCAACTGGGCTGGGGGAGAGCGCGGCATTGCGGTTCTGCCGGATCGGGTCGATGATTTCCGTCGCGGCGTGGCCGATGCCATCGACTATGCCACCACGCTCAACTGCTCCCAGGTCAATTGTCTTTCGGGCATTGCCCCGCAAGGTGTCGATCCGGATGTGCTGCGCGCCACTTTCGTCAGCAATCTGCGTCTGGCCGCGAAGGAACTGGGCAAGCACGGCATCCGCCTGCTGATCGAGCCGATCAACCACTACGACATTCCCGGCTTCTACCTCAACACGGTGGAGCAGGCGGTTTCGATCATCGATGAAGTGGGCAGCAACAACCTGTTCATCCAGTATGACCTTTACCACCAGCAGCGCACACGCGGCGAACTGGTCGCGACCTATGAACGCTACAAGCCGCTGATCGCTCATATCCAGCTTGCCGACAATCCGGGCCGCAATGAGCCGGGGACCGGCGAGATCAATTATCCCAACGTGTTCGAAGCGCTGAAAAACGCCGGATACAAAGGCTGGATCGGCTGCGAATACAAGCCGAAGACCACAACCGAGGAAGGTCTCAGCTGGTTCAAACACCATGAAGCCGAACGGCTGACTGCATAATTTTGATTAGGGAGTATACGACATGGCCAAGATAGGCTTCATCGGACTGGGGATCATGGGCACGCCGATGGCGCGTCATCTGCAGGATGCCGGAAATCAGATCGTCACCTCGAGGTTCAATCCTCCGCCGCGTCAGGAACTGATCGATAACGGTCTGCAAATCGTGGATACGCCGAAGGCCGTCGCGGAAGAATGCGATACGGTTATTCTCATGCTTCCCGATACGCCGCAGGTGGCCGAAGTCATCTTCGGTGAAGGCGGCGCAATCGGGGGGCTCGGCAAAGGCAAGCTACTCATCGACATGAGCTCGATCTCGCCCATCGAGACGAAGGAATTCGCAAAGAAGGTCCGCGCAACGGGCGCCGAATATGTCGATGCGCCGGTTTCGGGCGGCGAGGTGGGCGCGAAGAACGCCAGCCTCTCCATCATGGCAGGCGGTTCGCAGGAATCGTTTGACCGTGCGCTGCCGCTTCTGAAGCTTATGGGCAAGAACATCACCCTCGTCGGCGATTGCGGCGATGGCCAGACGACCAAGGTCGCAAACCAGATCATTGTCGCGCTCAATATCGAAGCCGTGGCTGAAGCACTGGTCTTCGCTTCCAAGGCAGGCGCGGATCCGGCAAAGGTGCGCGAAGCCCTGATGGGTGGCTTTGCATCGTCCCGCATTCTCGAAGTGCATGGCGAACGCATGATCAAGCGCACCTTCGATCCGGGATTCCGTATTTCCCTGCACCAGAAGGATTTGAACCTCGCACTGCAAGGCGCAAAGGCACTCGGCGTTTCGCTGCCGAACACGGCCACGGCACAGGAGCTGTTCAACTCCTGCGCGGCGCATGGCGATGACGGTCTCGACCATTCGGGTCTGGTACGTGCTCTCGAGAGGATGGCGAACCACGACGTGGCTTGACGTCTCAGGCGAACTCTCTGGAGGGAGAGGGCGGAGCTGGCTGCTTGGAGGAGGTAGCCGGCTCCATTGATTTTAGATCTCGGGCGGGGAATAGTGCCGCCGTTAACACGCCAGCATCGGGAAACTCATGTCTGCCATCACCGATCCCAAGAAGTTTCTGACCAGCCTGTTCGACGCAGCTGTTGCGGCTGCCGATCCAGAACTGGTGATCCGCGCCAATCTCCCGGCCAAGCCGAAGGGACGAACGATTGTCATCGGCGCGGGCAAGGGATCGGCGCAGATGGCGGCGGCTTTCGAGCGCGCCTGGGCTGAAAAACACGATGCCCCGCTGGAGGGCGTGGTGGTGACGCGCTATGGCTATGGCACACCTTGCCAGCACATCGAGATCATCGAGGCCGCGCATCCGGTTCCCGACGAGGCGGGGCTTCAAGCCTCGAAGCGGCTGTTCGATGCCGTGTCCGGCCTCACGGAAGACGATCTCGTGGTGGCGCTTGTCTCGGGCGGCGGATCGGCGCTGCTGCCGTCGCCGCCGGAAGGTCTGACGTTGCAAGATGAGATCGCCGTCAACAAGGCATTGCTCGCCTCCGGCGCGCCTATTTCGGCGATGAATGCCATCCGCAAGCACCTGTCGACGATCAAGGGCGGCAGGCTCGCCGCCGCCGCGCATCCGGCAAAAGTGTTCTCGCTGGTCGTTTCGGATATTCCCGGCGACAACCCGGCCTTCGTCGCTTCCGGGCCGACCGTGCCGGACGCAACCAGCCGCGACGAGGCCTTGAAGATCATCGAACGCTACAGGCTCGAACTGCCACAGGCAGCGCTTGATCACATCAGGAGCGAAGCCGCCCATGCGCCGAAACCGGACGACGAGGTTTTCGCTCGAAACGAGGTCCGGGTGATTGCTTCCGCTGCCGTCTCGCTGGATGCGGCGGTGAAGGAAGCCCGGCGTCATGGTGTGGAAGCGGTGATCCTGTCCGATTCAATGGAAGGTGAGGCGCGGGAAGTGGCGCATGTCCATGCGGCGATTGCCCGCGAAGTGGCCGACCGCGACCGCCCGTTCAAGAAACCCGTGGTCATTCTGTCGGGCGGCGAAACGACTGTCACCATTCGCGGCAAGGGTGGCCCGGGAGGTGGCAAAGGTGGGCGCAACAGCGAGTTCCTGCTGTCATTCGCGCTCGACATCGATGGCTATGACAACATCCATGCGCTCGCCGCCGACACGGACGGCATTGACGGCTCGGAAGACAATGCCGGAGCCTTTGCCGATGGTTCCACGGTTTCGCGCCTGCAAAAGGCGGGCGAGGATGGCGCTGCGCGTCTCGCCAACAACGACGCATGGACGGCATTCGACGCCATCGGCGATCTGTTCGTGCCGGGGCCAACCGGCACGAATGTCAATGATTTGCGGGCTATTTTGATAACGGACTAGTTTCGTCGTCCAGCAGGATGCGGTTTGCTGCGCCGTCGAGATCCTCATACTGGCCGTTTTTCAACGACCAGAGAAAGGCGACGAGGCCGAGCAAGCCCAGAAACAGCGCGATGGGAATGAGAAAGATAAGTCCGCTCATTTGTGCGCTTCCTTGATGACGGCAACAGGCGCGATGGTCTTCTGCGTCTGCTGCTTTTGTTTTCCGGCGCGCAACCGCAATGCGTTGCTCACGACCACGATGGACGACAGCGACATAGAAAGCGCCGCCACCAGCGGGGTGACATAGCCGAAAATCGCGATCGGCACGGCTATGATATTATAGCCGATGGAAAGCGCAAAATTCTGGCTGATCAACCGGCCTGCTTCCTTCGATACGGCGAAGGCAAGCGGCACTGCCGACAGGCTTTCACGCAGGAAGACGAAATCGGCTGCATTGCGGCCAATATCGGCGGCCGTCGCGGGCGCCATGGAAACATGGGCCGCGACGAGGGCGGGCGCATCGTTCAACCCATCGCCAACCATCAGCACCTTGCTGCCTTCGGCTGACAGTTTCTGCACCAGCTCCGACTTGTCGGCAGGCAGCACTTCCGCCCGGAAATCATTGACGCCGAGATAACCGGCAAGCCTCTCGACGGCAGGCAGGCGGTCGCCGGAAATGATGCCAAGCTTCAGCCCGTTGCGCTTCAGTGTGGCGATGGCTCCGGCAGCGTCCTCGCGCGGGCTGTCTTCAAAGCGGAAGGTTTCAACCAGCTTCCCATCGATGGAAAGACAGGTCTCGGGGCCATCGGCATGAACCATCGTGGCGCTGTCGTCCGCCCAGTCGCGCTTGCCAAGCCGATAGATGGAACCGTTGAGTTCGGCTTCGATGCCTGCGCCCGGCACTTCCTCGATGCGGGTAAAGGCGGTCATCGGCTTTGCGCCCGAGAACAGCGCCAGCGCCCGCGACAGCGGATGGCGCGAATAAAGCGACAACTCGGCTGCGATCTCCAGATTATGGGGATCGATGGCGTCGGCATCGATCAGCCTCGGCTGACCGAGCGTCAAAGTGCCGGTCTTGTCGAAAATGGCAGTGTCCACCTCGGCCATCCGCTCCATGGCGGAGCCGTCCTTGATCATGATGCCGTTTTCAAACAGGCGCCGCGCCGCAACTACCTGCACAATCGGCACCGCAAGGGCGAGCGCGCAAGGGCAGGTGATGATGAGGGTGCAGATCGCGATATAGATCGAGCGATACCAGTCCCCGCCGGTGTAGAACATCCAGCCGACGAAGGCGAGGAAGGCGATGGTGTGGACCATCGGCACATAGAGTTCGGAAGCGCGGTCGGCAAGACGACGGTAATAGGCGCGTCCGCCTTCTGCGACGTCCATCAGCCGCACCATTTCAGCGAGGAAGGAATCCTTTGCTTCCGCCGTCGCCCGAATGACGAGCGGCGTGGAAAGGTTGAGCGTGCCCGCGCGAATGTCGGAGCCCGGACCGACAGGCACGGCATCGCTTTCACCCGATGCAATGGCGCAATCGAGTTCCGAACGGCCTTCCTCTACCTTTGCATCAACGGGTACGCGCTCACCTGCTGCAAGGATGATGCGCATGCCGGGGCGGATTTCGTTGACCGGCAGGTAATTGCGTTGGTTATCATCGCCGATCACCACCGCGCCGCGGGAGCCAAGCTGCGCCAGACCTCGGACTGCGGAACGGGCGCGGGCGCGCATCATGTAGTCGAGCGTGCGGCCGATCAGCAGGAAGAACAGCAAGGTCACCGATGCATCGAAATAGGCATGCTGGCCATGATGCAGGGTTTCATAGACACTCATGCCAAAGGCAAGCGTGATGGCAAGCGCAATCGGCACATCCATGTTGACGCGCTGCGCACGCAGCGCATTCCATGCGGAAACATAGAAAATCCGGCCCGAATAGATCAGCGTCGGCAGGGCGATGAGGCCGGAAATCCAGTGGAACATATCGCGTGTCGCCGCATCCGCGCCCGACCAGACGGCGACCGACAAAAGCATCACATTGCTGGAAGCAAAGGCCGCGACGCCAAGCGCGATCAGAAGCCGCGTGAAGGTCGGGTCTTTCTCCTGCGCCATGTCGAAGATATGCGCTTCGTAACCGAGCCTGCGAAGCGGATCGACCACATCGGGCGGCGTCTCGCCATCCTTCCAGCGCACGGTCACACGGCGGCCGGTGAGGTTGACGCGGACATAGGCAACCCCTGTGATCTTGCCGAGCGTCTCTTCGATATTCTTGATGCACAGGCCGCAATGAACGCCGGGAACCGACAGGTCGAGCTGGCGAAAACCGTCTCCAAGCGCGCGGCTTGCGACCTGCATTTCATCTGCCGAGACGGCCTGAACGACGGTCGCTATCTGTGCATTCTCGACGCAGCAGCTCATAGCATTCTCCCATCCTTCACCAGAACGCGGATGATATGGCGATAAGGGTCTTCAAGACCCGCATCTGCATTCACTTCCATGATCCACGCGCCCTCGCCAAGTTCCAGCGGTGCGGTCAGCATTCCGGGCTCGCGGACGCTCAGCGTGACCTTGGTATCGTTCACGTCACCGACCGGACGCTTGAACTCCACCGTACCGCCGGTCATGGCGACGGCCTTTCCTTCATGGTCGGCGAGCCGCCAGGTGAAGATGCCGTTCTCATAAGCCGGCTTCGACTGCCAATTCAGCGCAGCCTGTTCCTTGCCGGTCTGGGCCTTGTCATTGAATTCCTGGCTGGCGACATAGGTGTTCTGCACCACCAGCCCGCTCCAGCTATGGATCGCGTTATAGGCCATGGTCAGGTTGACAGCGATGATGACGCCGAAGAAAGCGACCATGATGCCCAGCATGTGCCAGCCGGTGAACGTGCCTGCGGTTTTCGACTTGATCGACATTATCTGCCCTCCGGTGCCATGAAAGTTGCCTTGTAGCGTGCGTGTTCCGCGCCGTCCGCGTCACGCACTTCGATTTCATAGTCGTGGCGATGTTCGGTAATCGCATCATGCGGCATGGTGACGAACACGCGCAATGTCTTCAGGCGGTCCGGCTCCACCGGCACGTCGTAATTGCCGTTCGCATCCGCGGTTTCGTCCTGAACGGTCAGCGTAGCGCCCGGCAGGCCCTCGATGGAAAGGCGGAAGGTGCGCGGCGTCGGGATCATGTTGAGCAGCTTGACCGTGTAACCGTTGCGGATCGAACCGTCCGACAGAAGCACATATTGCGGGTTGCGGTCATGCAGCACGTTGATGCCGATGCGCTGGCGCGTCGACAGCGAGATGACGAGCGTCAGGCCGATCAGCGCCCATACGGCGAAGTAGAACATGCTGCGCGGGCGCAGCACCTTCTTCCATGACAGGTTCTGCACCTTGTCAGAGAAGCTGTTCTGCGCCCTGTAGACGCGGGCGGGATCGATCGGCGCCGTGCCATTATTGGTCGCGAGCGCCATGTTGGCGTTGTAATCGGCCAGCGTCGCATAGGAGATGAGGCCACGGGGCTTGTCGATCTTGTCCATCACCGTATTGCAGGCGTCGATGCACAGCGCGCAGGTGATGCATTCGAGCTGCTGCCCGTCGCGAATGTCGATACCCATCGGGCAGGCGGCCACGCAGGCATTGCAATCCACGCAATCGCCCACGGTTTCACCAGCGGCAATCGCCTTCTTGGAATGGCGTGAGCGCGGCTCGCCGCGCCAGTCATTATAGGTGACGGTGAGCGAATTTTCGTCCAGCATTGCGGCCTGAATTCGCGGCCACGGGCACATATAGGTGCAGACCTGCTCGCGCATCAGCCCGCCGAAAACATAGGTGGTGGCGGTGAGGATGGCGACGGTGAAATAGGCGACAGGCGCTGCCTGACCGGTCACGAAATCCATGAGCAGTTGCGGCGCGTCGGCGAAATAGAAAATCCATGCGCCCCCGGTCAGCACGCCGATCAGCAACCAGATGGAATGTTTGCTCACGCGCTTCCACAGCTTGTCAAAGGTCCATGGCGCCTTGTCGAGCTTCATGCGCGCATTGCGGTCGCCTTCGATGGCGCGTTCGACGACGAGGTAAAGATCGACCCAGACGGTCTGCGGGCAGGTATAGCCGCACCAGGCGCGACCCGCGACGGAGGTCACGAGAAACAGACCGAGGCCCGCCATGATGAGCAGGCCCGCGACGTAGTAGAATTCCTGCGGCCAGATTTCGATGAAGAAGAAATAGAAGCGCCGATTGGCAAGATCGATCAGGACCGCCTGATCCGGCGCATAGGGGCCGCGATCCCAGCGCAGCCATGGCGTCAGATAGTAGATGCCGAGCGTAATGAGCATGACAATCCACTTGAAGCGCCGGAACTCGCCCTGCACGCGCTTCGGAAAAATCTTCACCCGCGCCGCATAAAGCGATTGGCGGGTTTTGGGGGAGTTGACTGCCTGAACGTCAATGCGTTCGACATCGTCTGACATTTTTTTGCTCCTTGGGGAGAGGAGGTCAATAGGGCAGTAAGGCAATAGGGCAGTATGTGATGGCCGCGATCAATACTGTCCCTAGTTTCTCATTTCCCTACTGCCTTACTGCCCTATTGCCTTACTGCCCTGTAGCTGGGGCTTGTGCCCCAGCTATTCACCGCCGCCCAACGAATGGACGAAGATGGCAAGCTGCTTGACGGTTGCGTCTCCGAGGCGTGTTTCCCATGCGGGCATGACGCCGTGCTTGGGATGCGAGACCTGACGCACGATGGCGTCCTCGCCGGAGCCGTAGAACCAGATGGCGTCCGTCAGGTCCGGTGCGCCGAACTCGCGCAGGCCCTTGGCATCCGCGCCATGGCAGACGGCGCAGTTCTCTGCGAAAACCTTCTTGCCTTCCGGCACCATGGCGGGGTTGTGCGGTGTGCCCGAGAGGCTCACCACATAGGCGGCGACATCGCGGATCTGCTGCGGTTCCAGAACGTCCACAAAGGCGGGCATTTCGGAAATACGGGTGTCGGCATCGTCCTTCGAGCGCACGCCATGACGGATGGTCGTCAGGATGTCGTCGATCGAACCGCCCCACAGCCAGTCGTCATCATTGAGGTTGGGATAGCCGGGCGCACCCTGCGCGCCAGAGCCGTGGCACTGCACGCAATTGACGCGGAAGGCAGCAGCGCCACCGGCAATCGCATATTGGCGCAGGTTTTCATCCGCCAGAATCTCGTGGACGTCCTTGGCCTTGATCTGGTCGATGATGCCCTGCCGCTCGCTGTCGATGCGGGCGGTTTCTTCCCAGAAAGCGCCGCGGCTCGACCACCCGAGCATGCCGCCGGTGGAACTTGAGATCAGCGGCCATGCCGGATAGGCGATCACATAGGCAAGCGCCCAGAAGATCGTCGCGTAGAATGTCCACAGCCACCAGCGGGGCATAGGATTGTCCAGTTCCTTGATGCCGTCCCATTCGTGGCCGGTGGTCGCTACGCCGGTTACTTCGTCGATTTGCTTGTCAGTCATTTGCGTCATCCTTGAAAGGAATGTCCTTCGCGTGGTCGGCTATCTGCTTGCTGCCTGGCCGGAAGGCGTAGAGAACGACGAAGAGAAAAAAGAGCGCCATGCCGAGCAGACCCCAGCTATCGGCGAAAGTGCGCATGGTGTTGTAATCCATCGCTAAATCTCCGCTTTATCTCGCTTTGGGGGACTGGTCGTAGGTCGAGAAATCGACGAGCGTTCCGAGCATCTGGAGATAGGCGATGAGAGCGTCCATCTCCGAGATCATCTGCGGATTGCCGTCGAAATCGCCGACCTTGGCCTTGGGATAGCGTGCCTCGACGCCGGTCGTGTCGGCATCCGGCGTGGCCTGTGCCTTCAGATCGTCAAGCGCGTTGTCGATCATTTCCTGGCTGTAGGGTACGCCGACCGCCGCATTGGCTTTCAGATTGGCCGCAATGTTGGAAGCCTCCAGCGGACGGTCCTTCAGGAATGCATAGCTTGGCATGACCGATTCCGGCACCACGTCGCGCGGACGGACAAGGTGCTGCACGTGCCACTCGTTCGAATAGCGGCCGCCGACGCGGGCGAGGTCAGGCCCCGTGCGCTTGGAGCCCCACTGGAACGAATGGTCGTACATGGATTCCGCAGCCAGACTGTAATGGCCGTAACGTTCCACTTCATCGCGGAACGGGCGGATCATCTGGCTGTGGCAGAGATAGCAGCCCTCACGCACATAGACGTCGCGGCCCGCGAGTTCCAGCGGCGAGTAGGGGCGCATGCCCTCCACCTTCTCGATGGTGTTCTCGAGATAGAAGAGCGGTGCGATTTCAACGATGCCGCCGACCGTGACCACGGCGAGCGATGCGATCAGCAGCAGCGTTGCGTTTTTCTCCAGCTTGGAGTGGTTCTTTAGTATCGACATAAATCACACGCTCCTTATTCGGCAGGCTGCATGGTCGCACCGGCTACAGTCCGGGTGCCGCCCATTGGGGCTTCGTTGCGCAGATTGCCGCGAATGGTCTGATAGACGTTCCAGGCCATCACGAAGCCACCGGCGAGGTAGAGCACGCCGCCAAGCGTACGGATGACGTAGTAGGGGAACATGGCGAGCACGGTTTCCGCGAAGGAATAGACGAGGAAGCCCTGATCGTCGTATTCGCGCCACATCAGGCCCTGCTGGATACCGGCAACCCACATGGCAGCCGCGTAGAGAACGATGCCGAGCGTCGCCAGCCAGAAGTGCCAGTTGACCATGCGGATCGAATAGAGCCGCTGGCGGTTCCACAGCTTCGGTGCGAGATAATAGACGGCGGCAAACGAGATCATGCCGTTCCAGCCAAGCGCGCCCGCATGAACGTGACCGATGGTCCAGTCCGTATAGTGCGACAGCGAGTTGACGGCCTTGATCGACAGCATCGGGCCTTCAAAGGTCGCCATGCCGTAGAAGGCGATGGCGGCAACCATCAGGCGGATGATCGGATCGGTGCGGACCTTGTCCCATGCGCCCGAAAGCGTCATCAGGCCGTTGATCATGCCACCCCAGGACGGCATCCACAGCATGATGGAGAAGACCATGCCGAGCGTCTGCGCCCAGTCGGGAACGGCGGTATAGTGCAGATGGTGCGGGCCGGCCCAGATATAGAGGAAGATGATCGACCAGAAGTGCACGATCGACAGGCGGTAGGAATAGATCGGACGCTCTGCCTGCTTCGGCACGAAATAATACATCATGGCCAGGAACGGCACGGTCAGGAAGAAGGCGACGGCGTTGTGCCCATACCACCACTGCGTCACCGCATCCTGCACGCCCGCGAAGGCGGAATAGCTCTTCACGCCGAGGAACGAGACAGGGATCGCCAGGTTGTTGACGATATGCAGCATGGCGATGGTGATGATGAAGGACAGGTAGAACCAGTTCGCCACATAGATATGCGGCTCCTTGCGCTTCAGGATCGTGCCGAGGAAGACGACCAGATAGGCGACCCAGACGATGGTGAGCCAGATGTCGACATACCATTCCGGTTCCGCATATTCACGGCTCTGCGTGATGCCGAGCAGATAGCCGGTCGCGGCCATCACGATGAAAAGCTGGTAGCCCCAGAACACGAACCATGCCAGATCGCCGCCGATGAGGCGGGCGCGACAGGTACGCTGCACGACATAGAAGGACGATGCAATCAGCGCATTGCCGCCGAACGCGAAAATCACCGCAGATGTGTGCAGCGGGCGCAGGCGGCCGAAGTTCAGATAGGGTTCCAGATTGAGATCGGGAAAGGCGAGCTGCGCGGCGATGACGACGCCGACCAGAAAACCGGTCACGCCCCAGAAAACCGTTGCGATGACGCCGTAGCGGATTGGGCCGTCCATATAGGCGGACTGGTCGACCTTTTTGGGCGTCAGGCCGTAATTGGCATTCCGCATCAGAAGAATGGTGAAGATGGCCAGTGTAGCGAACAGAATCCACATATGGGTTCTGAACAGCTCATCATGGGAAAATCCGGCCAGAAGCACAGCAAAAAGTGCCCCCAGACCGGAAAGGACTGTTCCAGCGGCGTAGTTCATGAAATCCCCTCGCAGCGCATGACAAGAGCCGCCTCGGATGAGGCAGCAATAGCGATAGGTTCGCTATCTGCGCTCGGGGAGCAGGTGTCATTGATCTAAATCAAAGACACGGGCTCAAACGCCTGAAAGCAGGGGAATGAGCCTTGTTCGATGCGCGCCGTGGTTCTGTTTCAGATGGCCGTCATCCGACGACGGTGCCCGGCACGATGATCGACGCGCTTAAGCCCCCTTGCGGGCGGTTTTGCAGGTGCAATTCGCCGCCCATACGCTCCACCGCCATTTTCACGATGGGAAGCCCAAGGCCGCTGCCGGTTTCATTGCGATTTGCGCCGCGGAAGAAACGCTCGGTCACGTGCGGCATTTCGCTTTCGGGAATGCCGGGCCCGTCATCCTCGACGACCAGCTTGAGCTTGTCGCCTGCGGCTTCAAGGCGGCAGCGCACGGTGCCGTTGCCGGGCGAGTGGTTGACGGCGTTTTCGATCAGGTTGCGCGCGGCTAGCGTGAAGAGGTGCGGGAAGGGCAATTGTACCAGCGGCATGTTGCCCGGCAGTTCGATGGAAACGCCGCGCTGCGCCGCAAGCATCCGCATGTCGGTGGACACCGCAACGAGAAGCTGGCACGCCGGTTCGCATGCCGGTGCTTCAATGTCGTCTCCGGTCTCGAGTGCGGCGAGGTCGAGAAGCTGATTGGTGAGACGGGTGGTGCGGTCGACCCCCGCCGCGATCTGGCGCACCGCATTGGCGCGCATCGTTTCGTCCTTTGCGCTTTCGGCAATCTGCGCCTGCGTCTTCAATCCGGCGAGCGGCGTCTTCAGTTCATGCGCGGCAAAGATCGCGAAATTGCGCTCACGCTCGCGCGCCTCCTCGACGCGTTGGAAAAGCCCGTTCAGCGCGGTGACGGCAGGCGCAATCTCTTTGGGCAGGTTGTGTTCGGGAAGCGGCCGCAAATCCTGCGCCTGGCGCTTTGAAAGCACGGATGCAAGACGGCTCAGAGGATCGAGACCGCGCCTTACGCACAACCAGATCATGAGCGCCAGAACGGGCAGCATCAACAGCGCGGGCAGCACAAGCCCGGTCACGACATTCTGCACCAGCCTTTCGCGAACGCTCAGGCTGTCGCCGACCATGACGCGCAGGCCGAGCTGGGTATTTTCCACCGCGAACACGCGCCAGCGGTCGCCCGCAACTTCCGTATCCGAAAAGCCGTTCGCGATATTGGTGAGCCGCACGCCGGGCGCGCTTTCGGAACGTCCCACAAGCTTGCCGTCGAGAGCCCATATCTGGCAGAAAAGCTGCCGGTCATAGAGCGGAAAATCGGGCATCGGCTTCAACGACAATTGCCCGCCATCTCCATCCGGGCCAACCGCGACCCGATGGTCTGTCAAAAGCGAGTTGACCATCCGCGCGGCTTCCATGAGGCGCGCATCGAGCACCTTTTCAAGCTGTGACTGGGTGCTGATATGGATCCACACGACCGCGAAAAGCCAGACGACGCAGGTGACGCCGATCAGGATGCCGGTGAGACGGCTGCGAATGGAATTCATGTCCTTGCTCCCGCCAGCCGGTAACCGACCCCGCGCACGGTTTCGATATAATCGGAGCCAAGCTTGGAGCGCAGGTGGTGGATATGCACCTCCACCGCGTTGCTCTCCACTTCCTCCTGCCAGCCGTAAAGCGCTTCCTCCAGCGAGGATTTGGAGAAGGTGGCGGCGGGCCGCTCCATCAAGGTGCGCAGGATCGAGAATTCGCGCCGGGTCAGCCGCACGGGTTCGCCATGGAAGCGCACGGACATCTCCGCCGGGTCCAGTTCCACGCCGCGCCATTCAAGCAGGGCATTGGCGCGTCCTGCGCCGCGCCGGGCGACGGCGCGCACGCGGGCCGCAAGCTCATGCAGGTCGAAGGGTTTGCCGACATAATCGTCCGCACCGGCATCGAGCCCCGCAATGCGCTCGGGCACCTGATCGCGCGCGGTCAGCAGCAGAACCGGCGTCTCGTCGCGTCCGCGCCGCATGGATTTCAGAATGTCGAGGCCCGAGCCATCGGGCAGCATCAGGTCGAGCACCACCGCGTTATAGTTCTGCGCGGCAAGCGCTGCTTCCGCGTCGCAGCAGTTCGACACGGCATCCACGGTGAAACCGGCAAGCCCAAGCCCTACAGTCAGTCCGTCGAGAAGGATCGTGTCGTCTTCCACCACGAGTATGCGCATGAGTTCCTGTTTCTGCCTTTATTGGTGTTTAACCCCGCACGGGCTTTTCCCTGCGCCAGCTTAAGGCTGCCTTAAGGTGGCGGGGACATTCGCCATTTGCAACATAATCAATTTGTCCGAATCGAATTATGCGGAAAATCGTAATGCGTCTCCTTGCGGGCCTCGCCAGCTTGTTCATCGGTTTGTTCCTCGTACTCGCCCCGGCCTCGGCGGCAAACCCGCTGCCGGTCGATCAGGCATTCCGCCTGAGCGTATTGAAGGACACGGATGGCCGGCTGGTACTCAACTGGCAGATCGCGGACGGTTATTATCTTTATCGCGACCATATAGCGGCGAAGGACGGGCAGGGAAATCCGCTTGCCGTCGACACGCAGCCCGGACAGCCAAAGGACGACCCGAATTTCGGGCGGCTTGAAGTCTATTACACCCACGCCACGGCAAGCGTGAAGGCGGATACAGAGCCGCTGGAACTCACCTATCAGGGCTGTCAGGAAGACGGCATCTGCTACCGCCCGGAAACCAGGACGGTCGATCCGGTCACGCTCGCAGTTTCGAGCGAGAAGGGCCAAAAGGCCAAGCTGCTGGCGCAGACGCCGACCTTCACACCGACCTTCACACCGGCTGCGGTGCCAGCCGCTCCACCAAAGGCGGCATTTGCCCTTGCACCCGAAAAGGGCATGGTCGAGGGGCTGGTGGATCGTGGCGGCACCGGGCTGGTGATCGCGGCATTTCTGGCTTTCGGCGTGCTGCTTGCTTTCACCCCTTGCGTCTTTCCCATCTACCCCATCCTTGCCGGAACGCTGGCGCGTGAAGGGGAGAAGCTGACCGCAAAACGCGGCTTCGTGCTTTCCGCCACCTATGTCGTCAGCCTGGCGCTGGGTTTTGCCGTGGTCGGCGCAATCGCAGGCTGGTCGGGACAGAACCTGCAGATGGTGCTGCAATCGAAATGGACGGCACTCGTGCTGGCAGGATTATTCGTGCTGCTCGCGCTCTCCATGTTCGGCCTCTTCCAGATACAGCTTCCCAATTCATGGGTCAGCGCGATTTCGTCGCGGACTGGTCCCCATGGCCAGCAGCGGACAGGCTCGAAGCGGTCGGCTGCCATTCTCGGCTTTTCGTCCGTGCTGATCGTCGGCCCTTGCGTTACGGCGCCACTTGCAGGCGCGCTTATCTATATCGCGCAGACTGCCAATGTCGCGCTTGGCGCTTCCGCGCTCTTTGCGCTCGGCATCGGCAAGGGATTGCCGCTCATTGCCTTCGCCACGCTTGGCGCTGGCACGCTTCCGCGCGCAGGCGCATGGATGGAAACGGTAAAGCAGATCTTCGGCTTCGGTTTTCTCGCGACCGCGATCTTCATGGCGGCTCCCCTTCTGCCGCCGGGTGTCGATATGGTGCTGTGGGCGCTCCTGCTTTTCGGGACCGCAAGTTTCGCATTCCTCAAAATTCCGGGACGCAGCGTTGTCGCCCGCACCATCGGCACGGCGGCATTCGTCTACGGCGTCATTTTGATGCTCGGCGTGGCTTCGGGCGGAAAAGACCCGTTGCAACCGCTGGCCGCATTCGGTAACCGTGGCGGCAACCAGAATCTGGCCGCGCTGCAATTTGCGCCGGTCGAGACTGTTTCTTCCCTTCAGGAGAAACTTGGCGAGGCGCGCGGCGACAAGCCGACGCTTGTCTATTTCACGGCGGACTGGTGCGTAAGCTGTTCCACCGTGGAGCGCCGGGTTTTGCCCGACGCTGGCGTGAAGAAGGCGCTGGAAGGTTACCAGCTTGTCAAGGCGGATATTTCCGAGCTCACAGCGGGCAATGCCGACCTGATGGCAAAGCTCGGCGTGGCCGGGCCGCCGACGATGATCTTCTTCAATCGCATCAGCAAGGAACCGGAGGGAACCAGACTGGTGGGCGATATCACGACCGCTTCCATCGAACGTTCGGTCGGTCTTGTGAGCGCTGACTAGAGCATTTCCAGCAAAAGTGCGAAGCGGTTTTGCGTTGGATAATGCGTAAAGACAAAGAGATAGAGCATTTCCAATAGTTCTGGAGAATGCTCCGGCGACAAAGGATGTAAGGATTTCAAGATGGCCCGGGGGCAAGAGAATTGACTGTATCGATTCACAAACAGAACGCGCGGAAATCACTGCTGCGGATGGCCGTGGTGGCCTGTCTGCCTTTTGTTGCCGCGGCATGCACGACCGCATCTGCGGAGCGGCCCATCGCCGTCACCATGCCGCAGCCGGTGGCCTTCAGGCCCGAGCCTGTTGCAGCCGAACCCGTGAGCCAGCCTGCGCCGGAAATGCAGACGGCGAAGAGTGAATATGAGACCATGTATGGCGCGGTGAACGACCGCGGCAATCTCATTCCCGCACTTGATGTCAGTAAGATCGCGGATCGCAATCTGCGTCGGGAAGTTGACTATGCCACGAACGAGCCGGTGGGCACGATCGTGGTTGATCCCTATGCGCGCTATCTCTATCTCGTGCAGCCGGGCGGCAAGGCAATCCGTTATTCGGTGGGGGTCGGTCGCGCCGGACTGACCTTCTCAGGCGATGCCAAGGTTGCCTACAAGTCGCAATGGCCGCGCTGGACGCCGACAGCCAACATGATCAAACGCAATCCGGAGCATTACGCAAAATACGCCAATGGCCTCGAAGGTGGCATCCGCAACCCGCTCGGTGCCCGTGCGCTCTATCTCTATCGCGATGGCAAGGACACGCTTTACCGCATTCACGGCACCAACGAGCCATGGTCCGTCGGCAAGGCTGCGTCGTCCGGCTGCATCCGCCTCTACAATCAGGACATACTCGATCTCTACAAGCGCGCCAGCGCCGGTGCGCGTGTCGTGGTGTTGGATAAATCCCAGTCTGAAGCAAAGTCGGGCAAAGGAGCAAGCTCATGATGAATCGTCGTCAGATACTGGCCGCAACGGCGGCGGGCGCCGCAACGATAGCGATTTCGGGCGGCGAGAGCCTCGCCCAGCGTGTTCCGACGGTTGCGGAAGTACTCTACGACAAGGAAATCCCGGTTCTGGGCAATCCTAACGGCAATGTCACCATTGTCGAATATTTCGATTACCAGTGCCCTTACTGCAAGAAGGGGCATGCCGAACTGATGCGCGTGGTCAGGAATGACGGCAATGTGCGCCTTGTCATGAAGGACTGGATCATCTTCGGCGACACGTCCGCCTATGCCGCGCGCCTCGTTCTGGCGGCGGAAAAATCCGGCAACTATGTAAAGGCGATGGAAGCGTTGATGGCGACGCCCGGTCGCCTTACGCCGGAACAGGTGGATGCGGCGCTGAAAAAGGGCGGACTCGATCCGGCGAAGCTCAATGCGGCCTATAAGGCTGATTCCAAGCGCATCAATGCCATTCTTGAGCGCAATATGGATCAGGGCGAAGCCTTCAATTTCGGTGGCACGCCTTCCTTCGTCATCGGCACCAAGCTCTATGGCGGAGTGATGAAGGAGCCGGAGCTGATCGATGCGATCAAGGAAGCGCGAAAGTCTTGAACGGACACCGATGATGAAAGGGCGGAGTTGAAAGCTCCGCCCCTTCTCGTTCAAAACGGATAATGCTGCGGGCCCTCGATGGTGATCCAGCGCAGGTCGGTAAATTCGTTGATGACGGCCTTTCCGCCGAAACGGCCATAGCCGGAAGATTTCACGCCGCCGAAGGGCATCTGCGCTTCGTCTGCGACCGTCGGGCCATTGATGTGGCAGATGCCGGTCGCAAGCTTTTTTGAAAGCGCCAGCGCCCTTTTCACATCCTGGCTGAAGATCGCGGATGAAAGGCCATATTCGGTGTCGTTGGCCACGCGGATCGCCTCTTCGGCATCCCTGACGCGGATGATAGGTTTCACCGGCCCGAAGGATTCCTGCGTGTAAATGTTCATGTCGGACGTCACGTGATCGATGACCGTCGCCTCAACGATGGAGCCTTCACGCTTGCCGCCCGCCAGAACCTTGCCGCCTTTCGACACGGCATCCTGGATGAGCGCATCCATGCGCTCGGCGGATTTGAGATCGACCAGCGAACCGAGCACGACATTGCCGCGCGGATCGCCAGCGGGTAGTGATCTTGCCTTGGCGGCAAGTTTTTCCGCAAAGACATCCGCCACCTTCTCATGCACGATAAAGCGTTCCGTGGACATGCAGATCTGGCCCTGATTCATGAAAGCGCCAAAAGCTGCCGCATCGACCGCCTGATCGAGATCGGCATCCTCCAGCACGATGAAGGGCGCCTTGCCCCCCAGTTCCAGCAGCACGGGCTTCAGATGCTCCGCGGCCTGTTTGGCGATGATCTTGCCGACATGGGTGGAGCCGGTGAAGTTGATGCGGCGGATGGACGGATGAGCAACAAGGGCCGCCACAATTTCCGGCGCGTCCTCAGGGGCATTGGAAATCACATTGACCACACCGGCGGGGAAGCCAGCATCGTTGAGTGTCTTGACGATCAGGTGATGAACGCCGGGGCAGGATTCGGACGACCGCAGGATAACCGTGTTGCCGCAGGCGAGGGCGGCTGCAACGGCGCGCACGCCCAGAATGACCGGCGCATTCCATGGCGCCATGCCAAGCACCACGCCAACCGGCTGGCGCACTGCCATGGAAACGATGCCGGGCTTGTCCGAAGGGATGATCTCGCCGGTGATCTGCGTGGTGAGCGCTGCCGCTTCGCGCAGCACACCGGCGCCGAGATGGACGTTGAAGCCCGACCAAGGCGCGGTTGCGCCGGTTTCTTCCAACATGAGGCGGATGAATTCATCGGCGCGGCTTTCCATCAGGTCAGCCGCCTTGTTCAGCAGTGCACGACGCTCGCCCGGCCCGGTTTCCGACCAGCTTTCAAAGGCTTTCGCGGCAGATTTCGCAACCGCATCGACATCGGCAAGGCTGGCCGCAGGCGCTGTAGTGGCGACTTTTCCGGTGACGGGGTCCTTGCGGTCGAATGTCTTGCCGGAAGCGGATGGTGTTTCCTTGCCATCGATGATGAAGCCGATTGTCGTCATGGTCTTCTCCCTGTTTACCTTTCATATCATGGTATAAAAGCTGGAAGCTTGCATGTTCCTTATTTGTGAACAGACTGTGCAACGGCGCCGTTTCGAATTTGAAAGCAAGCAGCGGAGTGTAGCTTCGACGCGGTGGCATTAGCCTTCCTTCATGCTCATATTGAAGGAATACGGACATGAACCTTATGACCATGAAGACCCACGACCCCGATGAAAGCCGCTGGCAGAAGGTGCTCGACCGCGACAAGGCGTCGGACGGGGCATTTGTCTATGCTGTGCGCACCACCGGCGTCTATTGCCGACCGTCCTGCCCGTCGCGGCGCGGAAAGCACGAGAACGTGCAGTTCTTCGACGGTTGCGAGGATGCCGAACGCGCCGGGTTCCGGCCATGCATGCGCTGCAAGCCGCATCTGTCCGAAACGCTGGCGACGCAGAACAGCACCCGCTATGCCGAAATGGTAGCCTCTGCCTGCCGTTTCATCGAAACGGCGGAAGAAGTGCCATCCCTTGAAGAAATAGCGGCTTCGGTAAAGGCGAGCCCGGCCCATTTCCATCGCATATTCAAGGAGTTCACGGGACTGACCCCGAAAGCCTATGCGGATGCGCATCGCGCGCGGAAGATGCGGGCGGCGCTCGATGCGCCGGAAATCCGCGTAACCGACGCCATCTATGATGCCGGTTACAATTCCAGCAGCCGCTTCTATGAGGCTTCGGATGGGATTTTGGGAATGACTCCAAAGGCTTACAAGCAGGGCGGCAAGAATGCCGATATCCGTTTTGCCATCGGCCAGTCGACGCTGGGCGCGGTGCTGGTGGCGGCGAGCGACAAGGGCGTCTGCGCCATTTTGATGGGCGATGACCCGGAAGAACTGATCCGTGACCTGGAAAAGCGTTTTCCGCAGGCCAATCTCATCGGTGCGGACCGCGATTTCGAGGATATGGTTGCCGAGGTGGTCGGTTTCGTCGAAGCGCCGCGCATCGGGCTCGACCTGCCGCTTGATCTGCAGGGAACCGCGTTCCAGCAACGCGTCTGGCAGGCCTTGCGAGAAATTCCTGTCGGTAAAACAGTAAGTTATACAGAAATTGCCCAGCGCATCGGCGCACCGAAATCGGTGCGTGCAGTGGCGCAGGCCTGCGCGGCGAACAAGATCGCGGTCGCGGTTCCGTGCCACCGCGTGGTGCGCAACGATGGCGGCCTTTCCGGCTATCGCTGGGGGGTCGAGCGCAAGCGCGATCTCCTGAAGCGGGAGGGCCAGGCATGATCAAAAATGAACCCATGCAGGGCCAGAACATTCCCGCCTATGACTGGCAAAAAATCGGCGCCGAACTCGACCAGTTCGGTGCCACAATCCTCGAAAACATAATTTCGCCACAGGATTGCCACGAGATTGCCGCAGGTTATCACACCTTGGCCGCATTTCGAACGGTGATTTCGATGCGAAAACACGGTTTTGGGCGCGGAGAATACAAATATTACGCGAATCCCATTCCTGCCTTAATTTGGAATCTGCGCCAGAAGCTCTATTTTCAGTTGGCTCCTATCGCCAATCGGTGGAGCGAGAGACTGGGATCGGATGTCCGGTTTCCGCCCACCCATGATGCGTTCCTGGAGCGGTGCCACGCGGCAGGGCAGACGCGCCCGACACCCCTCATCCTGCAATATGTCGAGGGCGACTATAATTGCCTGCATCAGGATATTTACGGCGATATCGCCTTTCCGTTGCAGGTGGCGATTTTGCTGTCCGAGCCGGAGAAGGATTTTACGGGCGGCGAATTCGTCCTGACCGAACAGCGCCCGCGCATGCAGAGCCGGGCCGAGGTCGTGCCGCTCCGGCAGGGCGACGGCGTGGTCTTCGCGGTCAATGACCGTCCGATGCAGGGCACGCGCGGGGATTATCGCGTCAAGATGCGGCACGGCGTCAGCCGCATCCGTTCCGGCCAGCGGCATACGCTGGGCATAATCTTTCACGATTCCAGATAGAGGTTGAAACCGGCGTTTCGATCGCCTTTGATCGCGGCTGGAGCGTGATTCCGAAAAGTGTGAACCGGTTTTCGGATAAAAACATGCTCAAACAAAAAGTTTGGAGCGGGATAATGGTTCAACCTGAAAACATCACGCTCTAAGCGATCAAAGGAGTCGGATATGAGCGTGACCATCTACGGTATCAAGAACTGCGACACCATGAAGAAGGCGCGCACCTGGCTTGAAGACCATGGCATCGACTACGCGTTCCACGATTACAAGAAGGATGGGCTGGACGGCGAAACGCTCGACCGCTTTCTGAAAAGCGTTCCGTGGGAGCAGCTGCTCAACCGCGCCGGAACGACGTTTCGCAAACTGCCGGAGGAAGAACGCCAGAACGTTGACGCGGGCAGGGCGCGGGCACTGATGCTGGCGCAGCCTTCCATGGTCAAGCGCCCGGTTCTCGACAGGGATGGAGAGCTGACGGTCGGTTTCAAGCCGGACCAGTACGAAAACTTCTTCAAGCCTTGAGGCGGGAAAATGCTGCCATAGATAGCTGCCGGTAAGCAGATGGAGAAATCGATGCGGCAGCGCGCGAAGAAGGTCGTTCAGCAATGGTCTGCGAGCTGGCGCGATTCCCTGATCGCTTCCTTTGCAGGCGGCGTCGCATGGCTGATCTGCCAGCTGCTTCTGGACCAGCCGAAACCCGTTTTCGCCATGGTGACGGCGGTGATCTGTCTGGCGCCGAACCTGCCCAACCACGGCAAGCAGGCGATCGGCGTGGTCGTCGGCGTCACGACGGGCGTGCTGGTCGGGGAGCTTTCGCTGCTTCTGCCCGAAACCGTTCCGGTATTCCACACCAGCATCGTGACTTTCGTTGCCATGGTGCTGGCAACCTCTTTCGGCATGGCGCCTGCAATCGCCATCCAGTCGGGCGTTTCGGCGATTCTGGTTCTCGCCATGGGGCCGCAGGTCGCAGGCGTGACGCGACTGGTCGATGTTCTGGTCGGTGCGGGCGTGGGCTTGCTGTTCAGTCAGATCTTGATGACACCGAGCCCGTTGCTTCTCATCGACAAGGCCGCTCGCGGCCTGCTCGACCGGCTGGCAAAGGGCCTGAAACAATCGGCCGTGGCGCTGGAAAAGCAGGACCCGGTGCGGGCGCAAAGTGCGATCAACCAGTTTACCTCGGCCCACCGGGCGGTGATCGCATTGGGCGATGGCATCGCACTGGCCCGCAGCAATGCGCGCTGGTCGCTGCGCGGGCGGCTGGTGGCGCGCGAGGTCACGGAAATGGCGGGCCGCTATGATCGGCGCGGCATCCGTCTTTACGCATCGGCGCTGCTGTTCGGTGAAGCGCTGGGCAATGCGCTGCGCAAGAAGGAGGCGCCGCCGCCGCCTTGGTTGATGGAAGCCTTGCAGGTAGTCATTGCCAATTGCGAACTGGAGGAAGGGCAGGAGCCGCGCCGGATTCCGTCCATGCCGAAGGATATTCCGTTTGGCTGGCGCGATTGCGCGCACCGGCTGTCGTCGGTTCAGGACACGCTTCTGCACTTCCTGCATTCGGATATTCCCGACAGCGTTCCGGTGCCTGCGCAGCGGCAGAAGGATGAGGCCGCGGCCTGAAGATTTTCAGAAAAGCAGCCGCACCTGATGTGCCAG
This sequence comes from Brucella ciceri, assembly GCF_041930145.1. Taxonomy (NCBI): domain Bacteria; kingdom Pseudomonadati; phylum Pseudomonadota; class Alphaproteobacteria; order Hyphomicrobiales; family Brucellaceae; genus Brucella; species Brucella ciceri. Next base: position 355,513 of record NZ_JBHEEV010000003.1, read on the forward strand.
TTCGTCAGCCGCCTGCCCTGCGAGCAGGGGATGGCTTTGCCAGTCGTCAACAGCCGCGCCCCGATAGGCCGCCTGCGCGAGCGCAAGGGCTGCGGCGGTTTCGGAGGAAACAAGCGGCAGCGCCCATTCGGCGGCGGCGTCCTTCGGCGCGAATGTTCCGGTTTCGAGCGTGTACCACATCCGCGCCAGCGTCAGCAGGACATTGCGCTCGTCGCCTGCAAGGTTGCCGATAAGGGCGGGCAGGGCATCGGCAATCGCCCGTCGCACATCTCCATGCGGCACGGATGGCAGAAGATGCTCACGCGTGGGGCCGACAAGGCTTATTGCTTCTTGGCCGGCTTGCGCGAGCACCAGTGTATATTCGGGGTCGGTATGGGCCTGCGGCACGATCCCGGCCTCGAATTCGTCACGCAGCCATTCTCCATAGATGAAGGCGCACCGCGCAGGATAGCGAGAAGCGGCGAGGTCCTGCCGCAGAAAGATCATCACCTCCAGGCATCGGGGCATTCCCGGGGCGACCGGGTGCCGGCCCGATATCTGCATCAGCCGGTCAACGAGAAGCGCGCTGGTTTCAGGTGCCGGATTCCGGTCGCAGACTGCCAGCAGGTCGACGTCGCTGTTGGGGCGAAGGCCGCCATTCACGGCGGAGCCATGCAGATATACGGCCTGCAAGGATGAGCCCAGGCATTCCTGCAGGACGATCAGGGCCTTTGCCGCTTCTTCGGGGATTGCTGCGTGATTTCTATCCATCCGGTGTTGATACTGTTCCCGGCGGACATATACAACGCTGCTGGCGACAGAAGGCCCTGCTTCTCAGGCCGCCGCAACTTCCCGCCGTTCCAGAATGCGGTCGATCAATCCCCATTCGAGACCCGCTTCCGCAGTCATGAAATTATCGCGGTCAAGCGCGCGTTCCACCTCTTCATAGGTGCGGCCGCAATGTTCGGCGTAAAGACGCGTCATCAGCCGCTTGGTTCGCTGGGCTTCCTCGGCATGGATGAAAATGTCCGATGCCTGCCCCTGAAAGCCGCCCGAAGGCTGGTGAACAAGCAGGTTCGCATTGGGAAGGGCGGCGCGATGGCCGGGCTCCCCCGCCATCAGCAGGAAGGAACCCATGGAACGGGCCGTGCCCATGCAGAGCGTGTGCACCGGCGCGCGGACATAGCGCATCGTGTCATAGATCGCGAGGCCGCTGGTCACGACGCCGCCCGGCGAGTTGATATAGAGATTGATCGGCTGCTTGGAATTTTCGGCTTCCAGAAACAGCAATTGCGCGCAGATCAGCGCGGATACGGTGTCGTTCACTTCGCCATTGAGAAAGATGATCCGCTCGCGCAGCAGGCGCGAATAGATATCGAACGACCTTTCGCCGCGGCTCGACTGTTCGACGACCATAGGGACGAGTTGCATCGTTTCGCGCATGGCGAACTCCTCTCTTCCAAAATCAGGATGTGGGTGCTTCAGGCTGCGCGCATGACCGGCATCCGGTTGCTGTTGGCGGCAACCGGTGCGGCATGTTTCACCCGCGCGTCGTTCAATTCGTGGATGACGCGCAGACAGGTGCCGCCGGAAATGCCCGGCACGATGCGGAACGTCACCATGCTTTCCAGAAAGGGCGGCTCGCTTTCCCGCATCCGGTAGCTGATCTCCTCGCCGGGCTTGCAGGACGCAGGTTCCGGGTCGGCCAGTGCCTCGGATGGAAGCCAGCTTTCGCGAAATTCCGGAATGCTGATCGCGCGCCAGACTTTCTGGGGCGCGGCATCCAGCTCATATTCCAGCTCTATCGCTTTTTCGCGGTGTTCTTCCTGCCGGTCGGTCATTGGTCCATATCCTTCAGCAAGGTTTTGAGAGCATCGATACGTTCCGGCCAGTAGGCGCGGTATTTGGCAAGCCAGTTGGCGATGAGGGTCAGTCCGTTCGGATCGACTTCATAATTGACGAAGCGCCCCTCACGTTCCTCACGCACCAGTCCCGCGCCGCGCAACACCGCCAGATGCTGCGACATGGCGGGCTGGCTGATCTCCATCCCTTCCCGCAACGCGCTGGCATTCATGCTGCCGGATGCCAGCTTCTCGAAGATCATCCGGCGGGTCGGATCGGCAAGCGCCCTGAAAACATCGTTGAATATATCGCTCTCATTCATGCCGTCACATAAGCACGCACTTATGTGATTCGCAAGAGAAACTTTTCGCTCGCTCAAAACGGGGGGAATGTCAGGCAAGTTTGTTCGCCGGCACCCAACCGAAGAATCCATAGGACGCACTGCACCATGCCCATCCATGCGTTTCTTCGATGACGTGGAGGATGGTCCCTTTGTTGCAGGTCAGTTCCATCGCCGAGTAGTCGCGCAGAGTGATGACCGTATCATCCTTGACCATGATGCTGTTATCGGGAATCCACCCCGCGCGACCATCCGCTCCCACGGCCCACAGCCACCGGTAGCCGTCCCAGATTGCGGCCTTTCCGGTCAGGGATACCGTCTGGCCTCGTGTGAAGGCGATGGGATCATCGTATGGTGCGACGTGATCTTCCAGCAGACGCCTGGCAACCGCCTTGTCTGGCATCGATCAATCCGCCGAATGAAACTGCATCGTGAAGACATTCCCGCCGATACCCTCTGCGAGCGAGGGCGCAAGTTTCAGCGGCGTGCATTTTTCAACCGCGTCGATAGCAGCGTTCACGAATGCCTTTTTCGCCTTGTCATCCCCCTGAACGTTGATCGCACTGGGGCGGGGCGGCCCCATCAGGCTGCCATTGCGCTTGAAGCTGAAGCTGAGGGTCACGGCTGAATTCTTGCTGCCCGCAGGCGCGGTCCAGCATGCGTTCAGCGCGCTGCCCACATCATCCATGGTCTTCAGTTCCTGTGCCTGAACGGCTCCCGCGGTGGCGAACGTCAAGGTCGCCCAAAGACAGAATTTCGACCTGTTCATCCTGATCCTCCATCAAGAGAGTGCAATAGATCTATTGTAGTTCTGCTCCGGCAGAGTTCAAATCCAACTCTGTCGTCGGGTTTCGGAGATCGGGAGCGGCTTCAGCGTCAATCCGTGTGATCGATCCGATCAGAAAAATTCAATTGTCCCTGGATGAATGAAGCTTATTTTGCCGCCAATGACCGAGACCTCCCTGCAAATGACCAAGCCCGCATCTTCACACCATCGCACCGCCGTTCGCTATGCTTTCGGCGGGTTTCTTGCCATGGCTGCCGCCATGGGGATCGGGCGTTTCATCTATACGCCGATCCTGCCCGGGATGATGGCCGATATCGGCTTCACTGCCGCCGATGCGGGGTTCATCGCATCGGCAAACTATATCGGCTACCTGCTGGGGGCGGTCGTGGCCGGTTATGGCTGGTCTGCGGGCATTGAACGGGCAAGCGTGATCGCGGGCCTGATAATCAGCGGTTTGCTCTGCGCCGCCATGGCGCTTTTTGACGGCGTCTGGCTGTTTTCCATCATCCGCTTTGCGGCCGGTTTCATAAGCGCGGTGACGATGATCCTGTGCACGGCAATCGTGCTCAGTCATGTCACGGCGGCGGAAAGGGCCGGGCTTGGAGCCCTGCATTTCGGCGGCGTCGGCAGTGGCATTGCGCTTTCTGCCGTTCTGGTGGCGCTGATCCGCCTTGCCGGGCTCGACTGGCGGGCCGACTGGATCGGCGCTGCCATTCTCACCATTGTGATGGCCGTTCTGGTCGCAGCTTTCGTCCGGGAAGGTCCGGTCGGCGGAAACAGCGGCACGCGCGAACCGCCGCTTCCCAAAAGCCTCGCCTTCAATGCGCTGGCATTGGCCTATGGCATCTTCGGCTTCGGTTATGTGATCACGGCCACATTCCTCATTGCAATCGTGCGCGCGACCGATGGCGGTCCGCTGATGGAAGCGGCTGTGTGGGTGGTGACCGGCCTGATGGCAGCGCCCTCCATCTGGCTGTGGGCTCCCGCAGCCCGTAAATTCGGCCTCTTCAACGCATTTGCCCTGACGGCCACCCTTGAGGCGGTGGGCGTCGCGGCCAGCGTGGTTCTGGCGCCGCCACTCGGTCCATTGGTGGGCGGTGCGCTTCTGGGCATGACCTTCATGGCATTGACGGCGTTTGGATTGCAGATTGCCCGCACGCTCGCACCGTCTTCACCGAAACGCGCTCTGGCGCGGATGACCGTCTGCTTCAGCATCGGCCAGATCGTCGGCCCGCTGGTGGCAGGCTTCATGGCGCAGCGCTCCGGTTCGTTCACGTCGGCAAGTCTGGCCGCGGCGCTCTCGCTGGTGGTCGTCGCGGTGCTTGGCATCGTGGCGGGACGCGCCGCCCGGACAGCGGGTTGAAAACCTTACAGGAATTTAACTGGTAAACGCACAAGGACCGGCTTCTTATGAGGATAATTCCTCAGGAGTTGGATGTAACCCGGTGTTTGTGTCGTTTTTCCCCCGTCCGAAACTGTTCTTCTGGTCCGTCGTAATCTGGTGCCTGCTGGCGATAATCGGCTGGTACGAGGGAGGAGAACGGCTGGGCGCAGTGTTCGGCCTGCCGCCGCTGGCGCCCGACGCCGCGCCGATTATCGGCGCAAGCATCTTCTGGTCGGCGCCGTTTCTCTGGTTCTATATCTATTTCGCGGTGATGATATTCGCCTTCTATCTGTTCTGGGCGTGGTTTTCGCCGCATCCCTGGCAGCGCTGGTCGATACTCGGGTCGGCGCTGATCCTGTTCACCACCTATTTCGGCGTGCAGGTCAGCGTGGCGGTCAATGCCTGGTATGGGCCGTTCTACGACATGATACAGAAGGCGCTGACAACACCCGGCGCCGTCAGCGCGGCCGATTTCTACTGGGGGCTGGTCACGTTTGCCAAGATTGCCTTTATTGGCGTTACGGTCAGCGTTCTGAGCCTCTTCTTCGTCAGCCATTATATCTTCCGATGGCGCACGGCGATGAATGACTATTACGTCAGGTACTGGCCGAAACTGCGTTCCATCGAAGGCGCTGCACAGCGTGTGCAGGAAGATACGATGCGCTTTTCAACGACGCTGGAACAGCTCGGTGTCAATCTGGTGAAAGCTATTTTGACGCTGATCGCCTTTCTGCCGGTCCTGTTCAGCTTTTCCGAGAAAATCACCGAGTTGCCGGTTGTCGGCACAATACCGCATGCGCTTGTATGGGCGGCTGTTTTCTGGGCTGCCTTCGGGACCGGTCTGCTGGCGCTGGTCGGCATCAAGCTGCCGGGACTGGAGTTCAACAACCAGCGCGTGGAAGCGGCTTACCGCAAGGAACTCGTCTATGGTGAAGATCATGACGATCGCGCCGGGCCAGTCACAATGGCCGAATTGTTCCGCAACGTCCGGCACAATTATTTCCGGCTCTATTTCCACTATGTCTATTTCAACGTTGCCCGCATTTTCTATCTACAGGCCGACAATATTTTCGCGACCCTGATCCTCATACCGTCCATCGTGGCTGGAAAGCTGACGCTCGGCCTGATGAACCAGATTATCAATGTATTTTCGCAGGTACAGGAATCGTTCCAGTATCTCGTCAAATCGTGGACGACGATCATCGAGCTGTTGTCGATCTACAAGCGACTGAGGGCTTTCGAGGCGACTATCCATGACGAGCCGTTGCCATCGGCGGATCGCGGAGATCTGGAAACAGTGCCTTCGGCCTGAGGTTAGGACCTGTTCTGGCCTGCGTGGACAGTCTCCCTGTCGAGACTGTCCAGATAATCGCGATAGGTCGTGCATTTGACATCCGGCCTGGTGCAGATTTCCGTCACCAGCCGTTCCATGGCGCGCCAGTAGGCGCCGTCATTCATCAGCACGAAATGAAAGCCGAGCTGAAGCGGAATGCGCTCGCCCGCATATTGCTTGTCAAACGCCGCCCGGAACGCCTTGTAGGCCCGTTCCTCGAAAGCTGTCGATTGCTGCGGCGCTTCCTTGCCCTTGGAGTGGCGGACATAGAGATTATAGTCCATCGCCACGATGGGACGCTGCGACGGGCCTTCCGGGACAAGCGGCAATCCGAATGAAGCGAACTGACCGGCGATGATCGGCGCTTCCGGGCCGCGGGTGACGGAGGATGCCTGATAGCGAAAGCCGTTTGCCTTGAGCGCGTCCTGCACCGGCTTCGACGCAGCGAGATAGGGCGCGCGGAAGCCGTTTATGCCCTTCAGCGCGAGGTCGCGCCAGCCTTCCGGCTCGCCATCGATGCCGTTATTCCTGTAGGCGTCGGCGGTGATGCGGCGAAATTCCCTGATCTCCTTGTCCCAGTCGGCGGTCGACCAGTCAGTGCCGTCGAAATGGCCGCAGCCATGGCTGGCAATCTCGTTTCCCTCCAGATGCGCCTGCCAGATATTGCCAAGACGCGCGACGACTTCATCGCGGCTGAGCGCAAAGCCGACATTGGACGAACCCGCCCGCTTGTGCGGCGGCTGGTAATCGCGCCTGTCCTGTCTGGTCATCAGGAAGACGCAGGACAGGAAATAGGTGAAGTGGGCGTTGTTCTTCTTCGCCAGTTCGCGCGAGCGGGTCCACAGCGCATTGTCATGGGCACCGTCGAAGGAGATCAGCACATATTGCGGCTTTGCGGGCACCGGCTCCGCCTGCGCGGCGCAGGTGGAAAGAGCAAGGGCTGAAAACAGAAAAGGGCGGGGGGATAGAAAGCGCATGGACCACTAAACGAGGGGGAGGGGAAACAGTTCCGGAAACTCTGTGGCTAGTTCTTGAATAAGGCGATTGTCGGACCGGAATGCACTTTGTAACGCATGTGTTGGCTTATTTCGCATACGGGTCTTACATCTGGCGCGAATTCCGACTAAAAGCGCCAGAACGCATAAATATCGAACATCAATTTGGCTTTAGTGGCAGGTCCATGGCAGACGACAGTTTCATTCGCGAGGTAAACGAGGAAATCCGTTCGGAACGGGCAAAGCAGGTCTGGCGGAATTTCGGTCCGCTGGTGATCGGCGCCGCCGTGGCCATCGTTCTGGGGACGGCTGGCTGGGTCGGCTATCAGCACTGGACCGACAGCAAGGCTTCCGCTTCCGGCGACAAGTTCCTGGCCGCGCTGGATCTCGCCTCGGAAGGCAAGAACGACGAGGCGCTCGCCGCACTCGCCGATCTGGAAAAGGCCGGCTATGGCTCCTATCCGGTGCTGGCGCGTCTTCGCGCCGCATCGGTCATCGCCGACAAGGGTGATGCCGCCGGTGCCGTGAAGGCTTTCGACGACGTTGCCGCCGACACTGCCGTGCCTGCGCCGCTGCGCGATGTCGCGCGCCTGCGCGCCGGCTATCTGCTGGTCGACAGCGGTTCCTATGACGACGTGGCCAAGCGCGTGGAAACGCTTTCCGCTGACGGCAATCCGATGCGCTCCAGCGCGCGGGAGGCCCTGGGCCTGGCCGCATGGAAGGCCGAACGTTTCGACGATGCGGTCAAGCTGTTCCAGCAGATCGCCAATGACAGTCTGGCCCCGGCCAATATCCGCCAGCGGTCCAACACGATGCTCGATCTGATGCGCAGCGCAGGCGTCAAGGTGCCTGACGCGCAAAGCACATAAATTCGCAAGTTTTGGAGTTATCTTCTTCCATGGGTTTTACAGTCGCCATCGTCGGGCGTCCCAATGTCGGCAAGTCCACGCTGTTCAATCGCCTCGTCGGCCGCAAGCTGGCGCTGGTCGATGACCTGCCGGGCGTCACGCGCGACCGGCGCATCCACGATGCCAAGCTCTACGATCTGAAGTTTCAGGTTATCGATACGGCGGGTCTTGAAGAAGCTGCCAATGACAGCCTGGAAGCGCGGATGCGCGCCCAGACCGAGGCTGCCATTCAGGAAGCCGACGTTATTCTGTTCGTCATCGATGCCAAGAACGGCCTGACGCCGACCGACAGCACCTTTGCCGAAGTGGTGCGCCGTTCCGGCAAGCCGGTCGTGCTGGTTGCCAACAAGGCGGAAGCGCGCGGCGCGCAATCCGGCATGTATGATGCTTTCCAGCTTGGCCTCGGCGAACCATGCCCGATCTCCGCCGAGCACGGTCAGGGCATGCCCGACCTGCGCGACGCGATTGTCGAGCTTTTGGGCGAGGAGCGCGTCTTTGCCGACGAGAAGGAAGAGGAAGCCGAGGACGAGGTTTTCACGCCGAAGGTTGTCGGTGAACTGATCGGCGACGACATCGAAGACCCGGATGAAGAAGAAATCCCGGCCTATGATGCGACCAAGCCGATGCGCATCGCCATCGTCGGACGTCCGAATGCCGGCAAGTCCACGCTCATCAACACCATGCTGGGCGAAGACCGCCTGCTGACCGGACCGGAAGCAGGCATCACGCGTGACTCGATCTCGGTCGATTGGGAATGGCGTGACCGCAAAATCAAGCTGTTCGATACGGCTGGCCTGCGCCGCAAGTCGCGCGTGCAGGAAAAGCTTGAAAAGCTGTCGGTTGCCGACGGCCTGCGCGCGATCCGTTTTGCGGAAGTGGTGATCATCGTGCTCGATGCGACCATCCCGTTCGAGAAGCAGGATTTGCAGATCGCCGATCTCATCATCCGTGAGGGCCGTGCGCCGATCATCGCATTCAACAAATGGGATTTGATCGAAGACCGCCAGATGGTTCTGGCCGATCTTTACGAAAAGACGGCCCGCCTGCTACCGCAGGTGCGTGGGCTGCGTGCTGTGCCGATTTCCGGCGAGCGCGGGCAGGGCATCGACAAGCTCATGGAGAATGTCGTCAAGACCCACGAAATCTGGAACCGCCGTGTTTCGACCGGGCGTCTCAACCGCTGGCTGGCAGGCGTCATCGCGCATCAGCCGCCGCCGGCAGTTTCGGGCCGCCGCCTCAAGGTCAAGTATATGACGCAGGTAAAGACCCGCCCGCCGGGCTTCGTTGTGTCCTGCTCGCGCCCCGATGCGATGCCGCAATCCTATGTGCGCTATCTCATCAACGGCCTGCGCGAAACCTTCGACATGCCGGGCGTGCCGATCAGGCTTTCCTTGCGTACCTCGGACAATCCGTTCGCAGGCCGCGCCAAAAAGAAGAAGTAAAAAAAGCCCGGAGCGATCCGGGCTTTTTTATCTAGAGCATTTCCTGTTTTTCATGAATCGTTGGAGATGCTCTATCTGTTTGTTTTATCGCGCATCTTATCCGATCGAAGCAGGATCAGAAATCAGTCCAGTGGACTGATTTCCCTGCGTAGGCGGTTCTCACTTTTCGGGATGCACTCTATATCGGCTTGAGCCAAACGCTTTCCTCTGTTAGTCCGCCCGCTCCCCGATTTCCTCCAAAAAAGGTGCAGTGATGACGAAGGCTGACCAGAGCCCATTTGACGGCGTGACATTGGGCATCGATTTTGGCACGACCAACACGGTTCTTTCCGTTGCCGCAGCCGATGGCACGACGGCGGTTCTCAGTGTGCCGAAGGATGGGGTTGATATTACCGGCTACCGTTCGGTTCTCTGCTTCTGGCAGGATCGTGAAACCGGCGAGCGCACCGTCGAAAGTGGGCCATGGGCGATGGACGTATTCGTCAACGCGCCGCACTCCACGCGCATGCTGCAATCGTTCAAGACATTCGCGGCATCGAAATCCTTCACCGACACGCCGGTTTTCGGCAAGCGCTTCAAGTTCGAGGATATTCTGACCACTTTCCTCGAAACGGTTGCCGCGCGGCTGGGCGACCGCCTGCCGCCAAAGGGCAATCGCGTGGTCATCGGCAGGCCGGTGATCTTTGCAGGCGCTTCGCCCGATGAAGCGCTGGCCATGCAGCGCTATGAAAAGGCGTTCCGGGCATTCGGCTTCACCGACATTCATTATGTCTATGAGCCTGTCGCCGCCGCTTATTTTTATGCGCAGGAACTGACGGCCGCGTCCACCGTTCTGGTGGCCGACTTTGGTGGCGGCACCAGCGACTTTTCCATCGTGCGGTTCGACGTGGGCAGGCAAGGCCTGAGTTTCACGCCGCTCAGCCAGACGGGTGTCGGTATTGCCGGCGACACGTTCGATTACCGCATTATCGACAATGCCGTGTCGCCGCTGCTTGGAAAAGGGACGGAATATCAGTCCTTCGGCAAGAGGCTGACTGTGCCGAACCATTATTATGCAAATTTTGCCCGCTGGAACACGCTGTTCCTGATGAACTCTCCGGCCACCATTCGCGATCTGGACGAACTGGCCCGGCAAGCGGTTGACCCCAAGCCGCTCGAACATTTCATCAACCTGATCGAGAACGATTATGGCTACGAAATCTATCGCGCCGTATCGGACCTGAAAGTGCGGCTTTCATCGCAGCGCATGTCGGAACTGCACTTCAAGGCGGATGATTTTGAAATCCGTTCCGACATTACCCGCAATGATTTCGAAAACTGGATCGCGGACGATGTGCGCCAGATCGAAAACTCGGTGCAGCAGGCGGTCGAAAAAGCGGAGCTGGAAACCTCGTCTATCGACCGGGTTTTCCTCACTGGCGGCACGTCGTTCGTGCCGGTCATCCGCACCGTGTTTGAAAGCCGCTTTCCCGATGCCGAGGTGACAAGCTCCAACCAGTTCGATTCCATTGCCAACGGCCTCGCACTGATCGGGCAGAGCACGGATATCGAACGCTGGTCTGTGAAGAGCTAGAGTATGTCTCCCGAAAATGCGAACCGGTTCGGGGAGACATGCGTAAAGAGAAACGATAGAGCATTTCCAGTGATTCAGTGAAAACAGGAAATGCTAGAGGCAGTCTGGAAGGCTAGCGATGGGTCACTGGCCGTCAGGGCAGAATTTCTATCGGCGTTCCGGTCGGAACTCTTGCCCATATGTCACGCATTTCCGCATCGGTGACGGCAATGCAGCCATCGGTCCAGTCCCAGAGCCGGTGTGCCGATGCCAGCCAGCCCCAGCCATTCGGCAGGCCGTGGATCATGATATTGCCACCCGGTGCATGACCGGCAGCCGCTGCGGCCTGTTTGTCGTTTTCGTTGGGATAGGAAATATGCAGGCTCAGATGCGCCATTGAGCGCGGGTTGCGCCAGTCGATGACGTAATGCCCTTCCGGCGTCTTTTCATCGCCTTCGCGCTGTTTGTGACCGCCATCGCCGTTGCTGCCGAGCGATATGCGATAGGTGCCGATTGTTCTGCCGTTGCGCAACAGCGTCATCTGGCGGTTAGCCTTTTCAACCCTGATCGCATCGGCCTGTTGTTCGGACGGTGCGGCAAGCGGAGGTTCGGCCAGGCTTATCCTGGCCATGACCTTCGTATAGCCGAATAATGCGATGGCGATGAGCACCACGGCGAAGAGAGTTTTCTTGAACATGGTGCTCGCTTTGAACAGGTCAGTATCTGCCCGCTTTTCACAGATGATTGGGGCTTTCACAAGTCGAACATGGTCTGTGAAGTCATTGCATAACTCAAGGAGCAGTTGCCGTATCGGCAAAACAGGCAGCAATTTCCTTGTTGGCGCCGAGCTTTTCAGCCCATTTGACCAGATCGGGCATCTCGTCTCTTTCAGCCATCCCGCCCCAGACGTCCTTCAGTTTGGGCGACTTGCCGGAAAGATCGAAGAAGAAATAGCCGGGATCAGCGACCGGAACATCCGCATAGACGACAGACCAGTTGTCATATTGCATGAAGCTCTCGATGTTGATGGAAGCCGGTTTGACTTTCTTGCCGAGACTTTGTGCGATGAGCGACCTGTAGTCTGTTTTCTGCTGTTTGGTGAGCGTGGTCGTCACGCCAGCGCAGGCGGATCTGGCAAAGGCACTCCCTGCCGGAAGAGCCAACGCAACAGCAAGCAGAACTGCGGCACAGGCAGGCGAAAAGCGTGTGTTCATCATTCCCCTCAGAAAAAAGCCAGCGCGATAATTCCGATTTTCAAGCGTCTCCATAAATTCCCTCCTCGAACCGGCTCGACCCATCGCGGTCGCGTTCATAGCCATGCATGTCTGGGAAAGGCGGCAGCCAGCTTTCGCGGCGGATGGTCCAGAGTTCATAGGTCGGCTTGAACTGATCCGGCGCATCGAGCGAACCGAGGTTGATTTCGATCTCATCGCCGCTGTGGCCGAAAACGGACGACCCGCAGCGCGGGCAAAAATGCCGTCCCGCATAGTCGCCGGTTTCTCCCTCGACCGTAACCGCAGTCTCGGGAAATATCGCCGAGGCATGAAACAGCGCGCCATGATGCTTGCGACAATCGAGGCAATGGCAGACGCCGACCCGGTACGGCTGTCCCGCCGCTTCGAAGCGTACATTGCCGCACAGGCAGCCGCCCGTGACCTTATCCATGATGCACCTCCTCACCGTAGCTTTCCGCAATCTGTAAAGCGGAATTCGCTTAAACCCCGCATTAACCATATTCGTTCATGGTTAACGCGCTGCTGATAATGACTGTATTCGCCAGAGCTGCAAGCGTGTCCCCAACCCACAGGACAAGGTTAATACTCCGTTATCACCGGCATGGTTCAGTCAGTGTGAGTGGAGTGTGCGGTGCGTCTTGTATCTTTACGAGCGCTGTTTGGTCGAAGGAAGGCCGTTGCCGAGCCGGTGTGGCATTACCCTGTCACGGGCTATTGCCCGGAAGAGGGGCGCTATTACGCCGTCCGCGCAAAGCCTCGCCAGACAGTCCATAAACCGCACCGTATGGTGCCGCTGGTCCTGGCTGCCATTACCTATCTCTTCAATTCCAATGCGATTGCCTTTCAGGACATGGCAAGCCTCGTGCCGTCGGCCGACATGGGAACGCACCGCTGGACTGCCTTCGTCGCCAAGGCGCCGGTCGGCTCCGTCCATCAGGCCGAAATGCCCTTCGTAGATGCAACGACCGTGACGGGCAGCATCGCCAACAACGGCATCGAGGTGCCGGGCATAGGCCGCGTTGCGCTGTCGGGCGGGCGCAAGACGGCAAAGCTCGGCCCGGACGATCCGAACCCCGATGAAAACCGCATCCATCGCGCCGACAAGACGGGCCGTCTCGTCTCTGTAAAGCCCAAGGCGCCGGCCAAGGCCTTCACAGCCGGCAGCATGTTTGAAAAGATCAGCATGATCACGCGTCCGCCTGAAAAGACGGACGCGAAAATGGCTTTCTCCAGCAAGCTGGAAGGCAAGGAAGTCGCCATCACCATGGCGTTCCATGCGGTCCAGCCGCCGAAGCCGCGCGCCGAAATGCCGACCCAGCTTGCCAAGCTCATTACCAATGACCAGCCGGATGTGCTGGCCCTTGGTTATGCGCCTGCGACGCCGGACTACGGCAAGACATCGCCTTTCGAAAGCATCCTGAAGCCGCAGCCGGACGAAGGGCGCTTCGTGCCGCCTATCAGCGAACAGGATCATGAATGGGCCGCGACGCCGCTGCCGCCGTCAGCGTTCAGCAAGAGCGAACAGAAGTGCCTTGCCGAAGCCGTCTATTATGAAGCCCGGGGCGAAACGGTGAAGGGACAGGTCGCGGTCGCCCAGGTCGTCCTCAACCGCGTGCGCAATCCCGCCTATCCGGGAACGATCTGCGGCGTGGTGTACCAGAACCGCGACTGGCTCAATGCCTGCCAGTTTTCGTTTGCCTGCGACGGCCAGAAACACCGCGTAACCGAAATGCCGCAATGGCGCATGGCCCAGCAGGTGGCAAAGACTGTCTCCGCCGGTCAGATATGGCTGCCGGAAGTCGGCTCCGCCACCCATTATCACGCGACCTATGTTCGTCCGTTCTGGGCGCCGACCATGAAGAAGGTCACCAAGATCGGCCTTCACGTTTTCTATCGGACCTATGGCGGCGGGTGGAGCTGAGTATCCTGTCTGCGGCAGTAACGGGATCGGCGCGTTCAAACTCACGTTTTTGTTAGCGGACTAAAAGCCCGAACAGGCGCATATAACCGGCTTTGGAGCGGACCCGAATATGGCGCGATCCTCCAAAATCGATTCCGTTTTTTTGGCCAATAATGTGGCCAATCTGGTTCTTTGGTCGGAAAATGAGTCGCACCAATATCTAAGTAATTGAGATTACTGGATAAAAAACCTTCTGGACCAATGCCTGCACCGCCTTGACTAGCGGACGGCGTGTCAATATGTTGCGCGCAACTTGGAAATGGGATTGAAATCCTCGTATTTCTTGAAAAAAGGAGCTGCCAATGGCGCGCGGGACTGAACCCGGAAAGCCATCCGGTGCGATCAAGAATGCGAGGAATGAGCCCGGTTCCGGGGAGCTGGATCAGCGCCTGAATCGCCTGGAGGCCGAACTGGCCAAAAAAGGTGTGTTCAAGCAGCCGGCTTCCGAGGATGAGCGATCGGCGACTGCAAGTTCGGTTGCGCAGGCCATGAAGATTTCCAGCGAGTTCATCGCAGGGGTTCTGGTCGGTGCGCTGATAGGCTGGTTCATCGATCGTGTCGCCGGTACGTCGCCCTGGGGATTGATCGTATTTCTCCTTCTGGGCTTCGGTGCGGGCGTCCTCAACGTGCTTCGTTCCGCTGGATATGTTGCCGAACAGGGCAACCTCAAATCTAGCGCGGAAAAGAACGACAAGAAATAGGGCTTGACGGGCTTCACGGTAAAGTTCGTTCAAGTGTGAGTGAACAAGTGGGCCTTCTGGTCCGAGACTGAAACGCCCTTGGGCAAGCAACGTTGCCTTCGGGCAAGCGAAGTGCCTTCGGGCAGGCCAAATTGCCTTCGGGCAGGGAAGACAGACGAGGTTAAGGTGGCGAACGATCCGATCCATCAGTTCCAGGTTTCCCGGTGGATTCCCATCGACGTAGGCGGTGTTGACCTGTCGTTCACGAACGTTTCGGCCTTCATGGTCGCAACCGTCGTGGTCGCTTCGGGCTTTCTTTATCTGACGTCTTCGGGCCGTGGCCTGATCCCGACCCGTCTTCAGTCGGTTTCGGAAATGGCCTACGAATTCGTGGCCACCAGCCTGCGGGATTCAGCAGGATCGAAGGGCATGAAGTTCTTCCCCTTCGTCTTCTCGTTGTTCATGTTCGTTCTGGTCGCAAACTTTCTCGGTCTCTTCCCGTATTTCTATACGGTTACGAGCCAGATCATCGTGACCTTCGCCCTTGCCGTTCTGGTCATCGGAACGGTCATCATCTACGGTTTCTTCAAGCACGGCTTCGGCTTCCTCAAGCTGTTCGTGCCGAGCGGCGTTCCCGGCATCATCGTGCCGCTGGTTGTCGCCATTGAAATCATCTCGTTCCTGTCGCGTCCGATCAGCCTCTCGGTTCGTCTCTTTGCGAACATGCTTGCCGGTCACATCACGCTCAAGGTTTTTGCGGGCTTCGTCGTCTCGCTGGCAGCCCTCGGCCCGATCGGCATCGGCGGCGCTGTCCTGCCGCTGATCATGACGGTTGCGATCACCGCACTCGAATTCCTCGTAGCCTTCCTGCAGGCCTACGTGTTTACCGTTCTCACCTGCATGTACATCAACGACGCTGTACATCCGGGACACTGAGTTCAAGCCGGCGGGCGACCGCCAGAACTGAAATCCGCGCTTATATTCAATCCAGAAGGAGCTTAACATGGAAGCGGAAGCAGCAAAGTACATCGGCGCCGGTCTCGCCTGTTTCGGTATGGCCGGTACGGCTCTCGGCCTCGGCAATATCTTCGGCAACTACCTCTCCGGCGCTCTGCGCAACCCGTCCGCTGCTGACAGCCAGTTCGGCCGTCTGGTGTTCGGTTTCGCCGTTACGGAAGCTCTGGGCATCTTCTCGCTGCTCATCGCGCTTCTGCTCCTCTTCGCCGTCTAATCAACGGTCGCAAGAAACGGGCTGGCCGCGAAGCAGCTTTTGGAACATGGTCCTTGAGGTCGTGTTCCGCTGGAAGATGCAGGCGCGGCTGGCCTTTGCATATGTCGTCTGAGTAAGGCATGGTCTTTCTCCATCGGGATCGGATCGTGCTGGATTAAAGGGGAAATCTGGATGTTCGTGTCCACGGCGTTTGCCCAAACCGCCACCGAATCGCAACCGGCACCTGCTGCTGGCGAGCACGGCGCAGCCGATGCTGTGCACACCGAAACCGGGGTCGCTCACGATGCCGGACACGGCAGCGGCGTATTCCCGCCGTTTGATTCCACCCATTACGCTTCGCAGCTCCTGTGGCTGGCGATCACCTTCGGGCTTTTCTATCTGTTCATGTCGCGCGTGGTTCTGCCGCGCATCGGCGGCGTGATCGAAACCCGTCGCGACCGCATCGCTCAGGATCTCGAGCAG
The DNA here is from genome assembly GCF_041930145.1 of Brucella ciceri. Lineage (NCBI taxonomy): Bacteria > Pseudomonadati > Pseudomonadota > Alphaproteobacteria > Hyphomicrobiales > Brucellaceae > Brucella > Brucella ciceri. The sequence goes on from NZ_JBHEEV010000003.1 coordinate 371,643, forward strand.
GCAGCCCGCCTCAAGCAGGATGCCGACAACGCTATCGCTGCCTATGAGCAGGAACTGGCCCAGGCCCGCACCAAGGCTGCTTCGATTGCAGAAGCCGCACGCGAAAAGGGCAAGGGCGAAGCCGACGCAGAACGCGCTTCCGCCGAAGCAGCCCTCGAAGGCAAGCTCAAGGAAGCCGAAGAACGCATCGCCGCGATCAAGGCCAAGGCCATGAACGACGTCGGCAACATTGCCGAGGAAACCACGGCAGAGATCGTCGAGCAGCTTCTGGGCACCAAGGCCGACAAGGCATCGGTAACAGCAGCCGTCAAGGCCGCCAACGCCTGAGGAGAGGACAATGGACGCTACATTCTGGGCACTGATTGGCCTCATCATCTTTCTGGCGATCCTCGCCTATCTGAAGGTTCCGGGCATGGTCGGCCGGTCGCTCGACGAGCGCGCTGACCGCATCAAGAACGAGCTGGAAGAAGCACGCACGCTTCGCGAAGAAGCCCAGCAGCTGCTGGCCGAATATCATCGCAAGCGCAAGGAAGCCGAAAAGGAAGCAAGCGATATCGTTGCTTCCGCCGAACGTGAAGCCAAGGCGCTTCTCGAAGACGCCAAGCGCGCGACGGAAGAATATGTTGCACGCCGCAACAAGCTTGCCGAGCAGAAGATCGCAACGGCTGAAGTCGATGCCATCAACGCGGTCCGCGCATCGGCAGTCGACCTCGCAGTCGCCGCAGCCGGCAAGATCGTTGCCGAAAAGGTCGATGCAAAGGTTGCAGGCAACCTGTTCAAGGATGCCTTGTCTCAGGTCAAGACGAACTTGAACTGATCACGGCTCATATAATTTTCAGAAAAACGCCGCCTCCAAAGGGCGGCGTTTTTGTTTTATGTCGAGAAACGGCTTTTAAAACCGGTCGGATCCGGGGCCGGTTTCCGTCCCTCCCAATCTGCGGAACCACGGGCGGTACTCTTCGAGCGCAAGGTCAGCCAATGCCTCTGCTTCCTGCGGCGTGAACCATCGCAGCTCGGTGTGCTCCCGGTCGCGAATGGCAGGCTGGCCGTCCCATGCGGTAACGGTATAGAGATGGAATGAAGCTGCCGGTATTGCGATCTCTATCGTCGTGAGGAAGGAAAACGAGCGGAGCGTCAGTCCAAGTTCCTCGTGGATTTCTCGTTGCAGCGCGCAATCAAGGTCTTCCCCGGCCTCGACATGTCCGCCCGGAAAACTCCACCGGTTCGGGTAGGCCCGACGATCCGGGCTGCGACGGCCCAGAAGAATGCCTTGGGACCCGAGGAGAACCGCATTGACGATGTCTGGCATGACAGGCTCCGATGGACAGAAGTGCAGTCAGTCTTCGTTCTCGGTCAGATGCGCAAGCGGCAGTTCTCCCTGCGATTTGACCGTCTGGATAGCAAAATTGCTCCGAATGTCGATCACGCCCGGAAGGCGCAGCAGCGTGCCGGATAGAAACCGTTCATAGGCTGCGAGATCGGCCACCACGACCTGCAACAGAAAATCAGATTCCCCGGATACGAGATGACAGGAGAACACCTCGGGCAGGTTCTGCACGGAGGTACGGAACGCGGTCGCCGTTTCCTCGTGATGGCGCTCCACGCGAATGCCGACGAAGACAGTCAGGCCAAGTCCGACCGCATTGCGATCCAGTGCTGCATGATAGCCCCGGATGACGCCCGCCTTTTCGAGCATCTTGACGCGCCGCAGGCAGGGAGAGGGCGAAAGGCCGATTTTCTCGGCCAGTTGGACATTGGAGAGGCGGGCATCTTCCTGAAGTGCCGTCAGTATCTTGCGGTCAATGGCGTCTAGCTTAAGTTTTGGCATGATCCGGCAACTTGAGTTGATCTGTTGGCTGATTATATCAAAAAGAGAAAGCATTGCGCCACAATTCGCAAGGACATGCGCCTTCATCCCCGGCTAGTCTGCGACCTGCAACTGCTTCGCAATCGGCATCATTTTCGATGAGCCTCTGCGTCGCGGCCAATTTGGCATGATCCTTACAGGCGATAGTGATGAGCGAGATGTGGTTATACGCGGGCGCACTTGCTGCTGCATTTCTTATTCCGGGGCCGGACATGCTTCTGCTGCTCCAGACCGGCGCAGCGCAGGGCAGGGCCCATGCGCTGGCAACCGCCGCTGGCCTCGCAATCGCACGCACGTGCCATGTGGCCCTTGCCGCGCTCGGTTTGGCGGCGCTTCTGCATGCCTTTCCGGTGGCGTTCCAGTGCGTGCGGATCGTCAGCGCCTGTTATCTCGTCTGGCTTGCCATAGGGATCATCCGCCATCCTCTGCCGACAGTGGATGCGGTTGGCGGTGTCCGTGAACGGCGGTCCTATCTGGCTTCGGCCCGCAAGGGCCTTCTCACCAATCTGCTCAACCCAAAAGCGCTGCTGTTCTGTTCCGTCCTGTTGCCGCAGTTCGTCCATCCGGGAAATGGCAGTATAGCGCTGCAATTCGCGGTTCTGGGCGGCGTCATGACCACGGTCGGATTGTTGTTCGATACGCTCTATGCCTTCACAGGCTCATCGCTCGGAACCCTGTTCAAACGTTATCCGGCCATACAGTCGGTCCAGCGTTGGGGCTTTGCAGCGCTGCTGTTCGGCTTTGCTGCCAGGCTGGCGACGGTTTAAACGCCGAAGCGATCTTTGATGGGGGCGAAGGTGTAGCGGTGGATGCCGGGCACGGGCCCCGCCGTCTCGATGGCCGCACGGTGCCTTTCGGTGGCATAGCCCGCATGAATTTCCAGCCCGTAGGGTGGGTGCGCTGCCCCGGCCCGGATCATCATGCGGTCCCGCGTTACCTTGGCAACGATGGAAGCCGCAGCGATCGAAATGGAGCGCTGATCCCCTTTGACAAGCGCCGAACCGGGACAAGCAAGCCCCGGCGGCACATCGCGGCCATCGATCAGCGCGTGACATGGACGCAGGGTCAGCCCGATGGAAGCGCGCCGCATGGCTTCCAGCGCGGCCTTCCTGATATCGCTTCCGTCGATGCTGCGGGCGCTGAGGCTTGCAACCGAAACGGTGATGGCCTTCGCCAGAATGATTTCGTAGAGCGCTTCGCGTCTCGCAGCTGTAAGCCGCTTGGAATCGTCCAGCCCGTCCGGGAGATTGTCGATATCGAGCACGACGGCAGCGGCAACCACCGGCCCGGCAAGGGGACCGCGTCCGGCTTCATCTATGCCGACGATATGTTTCAAACCACGCGAAAGCAGCCTTTTCTCTTCCGAGAAGTCAGGCGCGATCGGGATGTCAAAGAGGAGCGGAGAATCAGAAGCCGAGCGTTTCATTTGGCGGCAATGCTCGCATTGCTTCCGATTCTCCGCAAGGGCCCTGCTTGAGGATGGTGGCGTGAAAGCAGGCGGCCCCTCCGTCTGAAGGACAATCAGACGGAAATTAAACAGGCAACTGGCAGGTCGAAGAGGTTGAAAAGCGACGCGGGGACAGGCTGCCCCTTTGGGTGTTTTTCCACAGCGATTCCCTCACAGAGAAACGCGGGAACCGCTCCGGCTATTTGTTTTATCGCCTTATCAAACGCAAAACCGGCACACGCTTTTGCTGGAAATTCTCTAGAACAGCGACAGCTGCTTGCCTCCCTTTTCGACCGGCTCGAACAGATCGTTGCGCAACTGAAGGCGGCGTGCATTGAAGCCGAGCTTGCGCGCGGTGATTTCGAAACGGCGGCCGATCTGCCATGCATATGGACCCGTGCCGCGCATGCGCTTGCCCCATTCGGCATCATAATCCTTGCCGTCGCGCATGGAACGCACCAGCGACATGACGTGGCGGTAGCGATCCGGATAATTGCGCAGCAGCCAGTCCTTGAACAAGGGCGCGACTTCGAGCGGCAGGCGCAGCAGAACATAGCCTGCCTCCCGCGCACCTTGTGCATAGGCGGCATCCAGAATGCGTTCGATCTCGTGATCGTTGATGCCGGGGATGACCGGTCCCATCATGACCGACGCCGGAATGCCCGCATCGGCCAGTTTGCGGATGGCCTGCAGCCGCAGCGTCGGCGTCGAGGCGCGCGGTTCCATCGTGCGCGACAGATGGGCGTCGAGCGTCGTGACCGACAAGGCGACCTTTGCTAGTCCTTTCTCGGCCATGCGGCCAAGAATATCGATATCCCGCACAACCAGAGCGGATTTCGTCACGATGCCGACCGGATGATTGGCGGCCTCCAGCACTTCAAGAATTTCGCGCATGATACGCCACTTCTTTTCGACCGGCTGATAAGGGTCCGTATTGGTGCCGATGGCGATGGTCTTCGGCTGGTAACCGGGCTTGGCCAGTTCGCGCTCCAGGAGACGCGGGGCATCCGGCTTGGCAAAGAGACGGGATTCGAAATCGAGACCGGCAGAAAGTCCCATGTAGCTGTGGGTCGGGCGGGCAAAGCAATAGATGCAGCCATGCTCGCAGCCGCGATAGGGATTGATCGAGCGGTCGAAACTGATGTCAGGTGAATCATTGCGGGTGATGATCGTCCGCGGCTTTTCGATCTGCACGTCGGTCTTGAACGGCGGCAGCTCCTCAAGCGTAGTCCAGCCATCGTCGAAGTCGTGGCGCGTGGTCGGCTCGAAGCGCCCGGTCGGATTGATGCCCGCTCCCCGTCCGCGCCTGCGGGCGTGATCGATGCGCAATCCGGCCTCGCCGATCACCGCATTGGCGTGATCCGCGCGCCCGCTACCGAAGGCAGCCCTGTCGGCCTGCTTGATGATATCTGCCTGCTGGATCACTTCCATCTTCGTCTCCCTGCATGGAAACATCTGGCTTTGTAGGGTCACGACGAAACCCAGCCGGGACAGCGTCCTTCAAAGATCGGGAGCTGTTCTACGGTGCGTGCCGTGCTGCCATGCGACTCTGTTCTGATGAATCTATTCCTATAACAAGAATTAGAACAAATCAAGAACATAAAAGTGTCAGCTTTCCGCTCACCCATTCTTGATATATGAAGCGGGCATGTTGTCAGTCGTCATAGAAACCCTGAATTCCGAGAGAGCGCTGGCTCACACGCTTTCGGCTTTGGTGCCGGCGGTCGTGGAGGGGTTGCTGCGACGTGTGTCGGTCATCGACAGGGGCTCGTCGGATGAGACCGCCCTGGTCGCGCTGGGTGCCGGCTGTGCGTTCCATGCGGAAATGGATATCGAGACCGCGCTCGATGAAATCCGCACGCCATGGGTGCTGCTGCTGAGGCCCGGTTCCATTCCGCAGGAGGGGTGGGAGGAAGTTCTCCGCCGACACATGGAGCATGGCGGTGGTGCCGCGCGTTTTTCGCTGCCGGAAGATGGCGGGTTCGGGGCGGTCCGCAAAGTCTTCGGCCACAAGGCGACGCTTGATGCCGGACTGCTGGTTCGCCTTGATGTCGTAAAGCCGCTGTTGCTCGACGGCGTGTCGTTCGCACAGCTTCCGCAGCGTTTGAAGCCGGTCCGGCTCAAACATTCCATACTGCCGCCCGACGAAGCCTGAACAAACAAAAAGGCGAAGCCTGAAGCTTCGCCTTTTTCAACAGACATGCTGTCTGGATTAGTTCTCGTAGCTGGACGGCGAAGCGTCGCCGAAGCGATGAGCCGAGCCGTTCTCATAGACCGGAGCCTTCTGGATCGAGGCAGGAGCCGTGTAGTCGAGCTTCTGGCTCTGCGTTGCAACCGGCGTGCGGTCATTTGCATAAAGATCGGCCGGTTCGCCGACATGCGGGTTTTCAGCGAAAGCAGCACCGGCGCTAAGGGCAACGGCAACGGCAGCAAGAGCAAACTTCTTCATTTTCATAATCCTTCTGAAGCATTTTGCGGTCAAATGGACACATTCGGCGTCGCACAAATGCATTGAAACAAACCGCCCCTTCGGATGGCATAGAAGCCTTTCCGGGGCTCCCGGGTGGCGACCATGCCATCCATCGGGGAGATAACTGGGTGAAGCTGGACGGTTGGGAGGAATATCCAGCTCCGGAATTTACCGGGCGTCATCGGCTGGGAGGCCACTGACGACGCCCTGCGTCAAGTCGTCAAGTCTTGGGAAAAGACTTAGTTCTGGTAGCTCGAAGGCGATGCGTCACCGAAGCGATGAGCCGAACCGTCCTGGAACGAGGACTGGCCGATCGAAGCGGGAGCAGTGTAGTCGACCTTCTGGGAAGCGACCGGGGTGCGGTCGTTTGCGTAAAGATCGGCAGGTTCGCCAACGCGTGGGTTTTCTGCAAAGGCGGCACCGGCGGTAAGAGCAAGGGCAGCGGCAGCAAGAACAATCTTTTTCATTTTTCCTATCTCCTTGGAAAGTGGAGCGGCGTTTTGTTCGTCGTTCCGATGCAGCTGAAATGGGTGACAGTGAGCAAAAGTTCCAGTCACGAAAATGTTTTCTTGATCACACATTCGTGCAGCCAATTTTTTGAAATCAGAACGGATAATTCTAAATTATATAATAAATTCAATATATTGTGTTATATATCAGCCTTCACAAAACTGTTGTAGAAGACCTTTTGTTCAAAAAGCACGAACAGTCTGTCCCAATATATTGTCCAATGAGAGTGAACAATCAGGCGATTTTGAAGGGTTTCACACCCGATGGGGGTCAGAAATTATTCTTGGGAGAGGGGACGCTTTGGGTCGCGACGACGAACCAGTCCGGTCTTTCGGTTGAGAGGTGTTCGGCTGCCCGTTCGGTGGCGGCAATGTCTTCGTAGATGGCGTAGCACGTCGCACCGGAACCGGACATCTGTGCGTAAAGCGATCCGCTCTGGCGAAGAAGTTCGAGCTTGTCACCGATCCGTGGTGCGAGTTTCAATGCAGGGGAAAGGAGATCGTTGCGGGTCGTCTGCAGATAAGCGCAAAGAGGTCCGATATCCGGGTGGGAGGCAAGTGCCAGCGTCGGATGGTCGCGCTTTTCGAGCGCGCGAAAGACATCCGGGGTCGCAACGGCTGTTCCGTCATTGACGAGCAGCATGGGCAAGGCCGGGAAACCGGCAACCGGAGTCAGGTCTTCGCCGATGCCGCGCGCGGCAAGTGGCGTCCCCTTCGATGCGCCATGCAGGCACATGGGCAGGTCCGCGCCAAGATCGAGGCCGATCGCGGCCAGTTTCTCGAAACCGAGATCGAGGCCCCATAGCTCATCAAGTGCGAGCAGGGTGGCGGCTGCGTCACTCGATCCGCCGCCGATGCCGGAAGCAATCGGCAGGTTTTTTTCCAGATGGATGGCTACGGGCGGTAAAGCCCGCTGTGTCTGCTGGCGCAGCGCCTCGCGCGCCTTGAGAACCAGATTGCCGCCGTCGAGCGGTATGCCCGTGGCAAAAGGACCGCAGACCGTAAAACTGTCCACTTCAGCAGGTTCGATACGGATGACGTCGCCGAAGCGGGCAAAGACCACCAGCATGTCGAGCAGATGATAGCCGTCGGCACGACGCCCCGTCACATGCAGCGCGAGGTTGATCTTGGCGGGAGCCAGGCGCGTCACCGAAGGCGCGGAACCGGCATCGGCACGTGTTTCGGTTTTCGGAAAAAGGGTCATTTCTGCTGGTGGACCGTGACACGAGAAAACACGGCGATCGCATCGCTTCGTCGGCAATTGTTCGTGAAGGAAAGGTCAGTCCTTCTTGACGTAATATTCGCCGGTTTTGGGGTCCTGCACCAACGTGCCGTGAGCCCGGTTCTGCGCTTCCTTTTCCGCCTGACGCACACGCTGTGATACGCGCGAGGCTTCACGCTTGAACGAGCGGTAGCCGTACCAGGCGGCGGCGATGATCAGCAGCAGAAAAATGAGCTGGGGCATGGCCTCAAGTCCTTAAGGTTGCGCATCGGATTGCCGGATCGCGAAGGCCGAAACGCCGGATGTTCCCGAATGTTCATGGAGGGGCGGGAAGCGGCCCGCCCCGCTTTCTGACACCATATCATGGTGAAACGAAGGAATTCAAAGCATTGGTGGGAAAATCGACGGTGTTTTTCGCCGGAGCGTTGTTTTTCCCACTATTCTTCAAAGCCCGTAACGCGCCCAGAGCGCCTTTTCCTCTGCCACGGAAAGCAGGCCGTCGCCAAGATGCGCGGCAATGGAAGCCGGATCAAGATTTCCGAGCGCCATGTCAACGCCGGGAACCTTGCGTCCCAAAAGGCTGCGCTTCTGCTCAACCAGCTTCAGCTTGACCTTGTCGCCATAGGTCTTGCGCAGGAAGCTGCGCATATCGCCCAGCCCATCGATCAGGCCAAGCTGTTGTGCCTTGATGCCGGTCCAGAACAGCCCCGTGAACAGATCCTGGTCTTCCGCAAGCTTGGCTCCGCGGCGTTCCTTCACCATGTCGATAAAGGTTTCGTGGATTTCAAGCTGCAAGGATTTCAGCCGCTCGATGTCTGCCTTCTTTTCCGGCTGGAAAGGATCGAGCGTCACCTTGTTGGAGCCTGCCGTATAGACGCGGCGTTCCACGCCGATCTTCTTCAAAAGCTCGGGGAAGCCGAATGAGGCCGATACGACACCGATAGAACCGACGATCGATGACGGATCGGCGATGATCTCGTCACCGGCCAGCGCGATCATATAGCCGCCCGAGGCGGCGACATCCTCGACGAAGATGAAAACCTTCTTCTGATGTTCGGCGGCAAGATCACGGATACGCCGGTAGATCAGACGGGATTGCACTGGCGAACCGCCCGGCGAGTTGAGCGAAATGGCGACGGCGGGCGCTTCCTTGTCGGTGAACGCTTTTTCTAGGATCGCTGCCGTCGACGCTATGGAAAGCGACGGGCGGAACGCCGAGCCTCCGGACATGATGGCGCCATGCAGTCGCACGACTGGTATCTCGATGGAAACCGGGCGGAAGCGGCGCGGAACAAGACGCGTCAATAAACCGGGCAAGGCAAACTCCTGAACTGAAATCTCTCAGCCGCAATGTAGGGAGCAATATGGGAAACACAAAGAAAACCGCCCGGAAATTTGTTTCCGGGCGGCGGTATTTGTTTCGTCAGGCGCTTTTCGGCCTGGTGACCAGCCGCAGCAGGATATAGCCGCAGATCGCCGACAGGCCCGAGCCTGCCAGGACGCCGATCTTGGTCTCCGCCTGCATGAGGTCGGAAGGGAAGGAGAGGAGGCCGATAAAGATGCTCATCGTGAAGCCGATTCCGCACAAGATCGCCACACCGTAAAGCTGCGTCCACGTGGCGCCAAGCGGCTTTTGCGCAAGACCGGTCTTGATCGCGAGCCAGGCCGCCCCGAAGACGCCAAGCTGCTTGCCGATGAAGAGGCCAAGCATGATGCCAAGCGTAAGCGTATCCCGCATGACCGAAGCGTCGAGGCCGGCAAAGGATATGCCCGCATTGGCGAAGCCGAAAACCGGCACGATGATGAAAGCGACGGGCTTGGCCAGCGCATGTTCCAGCACATGCAGCGGCGACGACATGTCGTCAGGCTTTCCGGGGGCAGGTTTCAGCGGGATCATCAGTGCCGTCACCACGCCCGCGACCGTTGCATGAACGCCGGAATTGAGCACGAAGAACCACAGCACCGCGCCGCCGATCAGGTAGGGCAAAAGCTTCATCACGCCCATCCGGTTCATGATGAGCAGGACGATGGCGGCGGCAAAAGCTCCGCCGAGATAGGGCATGGAGATTTCGGCCGTGTAGAAAATGGCGATGATGACGACAGCCGCAAGATCATCCAGAATTGCAAGCGTCGCCAGAAACACCTTGAGGCTCGAGGGAACCCGTGATCCCAGGAGCGACAGAACGCCAAGCGCAAAGGCGATGTCTGTTGCGGAGGGCACGGCCCAGCCGCGCAGCTTGACGGGATCATGCCAGTTGAGCGCCGAGAAGATGATGGCTGGCAGGATGACGCCGCCAGCGGCGGCAATGCCGGGCAGCATGCGGTTTGGCCAGCTTGCCAGCTGTCCGTCGAGAAACTCGCGTTTGATTTCCAGGCCCACGAGAAGGAAGAACACCGCCATCAAGGCATCGTTGATCCAGTGAGAAAGGCTGAGCGGACCGATATAGAGGTGCAGCGCTTCGAAATAGACGTGCGCGAACGGAGAGTTCGCCACGATGAGCGCGAGCGCTGCCGCCACCATGAGGCTGATGCCACCCGCAGATTCGCTATCCAGAAAGCGCCGCATGATTGATACGGGGCGGCTGTTGTTTGAGTTGTGATTCATTGGTTCCCGTTGCCTGCTCTGTCGTTTGTTGTTTCGCTTTTTCGGAAAAGGGCGGCGGGGAGCCGCAGAACGAAAATCGCGGTTTAGAGATATTGGCTGGAATCCACGGTTTCAATCAAAATCGCCCCCCATTGTCCGAAATCGGCGGGTCCGGGCCGCCGGAACTTATGAAATGCTGCCGTGTTATCCGATCCGGGAGGAGACCACGATGGTGCTCACAACTATTGTTGCCCAATTAAGTTGTTCCGAACTCGAGCGCAGTACCGAATGGTTTGCCACGATCTTCGACCGTAACCCGGATGCGCGGCCGATGCAGGGGCTGGCGGAATGGCATCACGGCCCCTCCGCAGGCTTCCAGCTCTACCAGAATCCGACCGATGCCGGACACGGCACGCTGACACTGATCGTGGGCGATGTGCGCGCCGAACATGCGCGGCTTTCATTCGACGGGATTCGCCCCGGCAATATCGAAGCAGCCGACTATATGATGATTCTGCGATTGCGCGACCCGGACCGCAATCTGGTCGTGCTGGCGCAACCGAGGAGTTAGTGCATTTTCCAGCAGAGATGCGAAGCGCCTGCGCAGGCAAATCGTTCACTGGATGGATGGCTTGTCCCGCTCCAACCGGAACCGCTCTAAACGAGGGCGTCGAGCCCGTTATTGATGCCATCGGCGCGCGGCGTGAAGCCATGTCCCTCGCTTCCGTGCAGAACAAGTGCGGGCATCAGCGAGAGACCGGCGCGGCTTCCTCGTATTCCTGTCACGACGATACGGATTGCTGCCGCGTCCGGGCGCGGCTGGACCGGAACGATTCTCAGGCCGCCGAACCGTCCCGACAGGGCCTCGAGAATGGGAGAGATGGAACCCGGCCGCGCGATGATGGCGATGCCGCCGCCGGGGTTCACGATTGCTGCCGCAGTGCGCACCCATTGTTCGAACATGCCTTCGGGCATGACATGCGCTTCCGCCTTCAGGGGGTCGGGCGTGCTGCGATCCCGCGCTTCGTTGAAGGGCGGGTTCATGATGGCGAAATCGAAGCTGTTGTCGGCAAGTCCGGCGGCGATGCGCGCCTTGCCTCTCAGGGCCACATCGGCTTCGATTACATTGACGCGGTCGGCCAGAGCCGCATTCAGCGGATGGTCGATGCTCTTGCGGGCAAAACCGGCCATGAAAGCGGAGCGCTCGACAAGGGTGACAGTGGCGCCCGCGCAGCGGGAGGCGACGGCAAGCCCGGCAGCACCCGCGCCGCTGCCAAGATCGGCAACGCGTCCGGCAAAGCCGTTCGGAACCGCGCTGGCCAGAATCATCGCATCCACACCGGAGCGATGGCCCTTCAATGCGGGCTGGACGAGGTGAAATGCCCCACGATGGAACACATCGAGGGTTTCACCTGCGTCATTTTCGGTTTCCGGATTCATTGATCGCGCAGTTCGTGTTCAATCTTGGCATCGATCAGGATTTGCCGTGCTTCCTCAACCTGGTCATCGCTGACCAGAAGGCGGCGCGGCAAAACGCCGAGAGAACCTTCAATGATGCTCATATTCGTGTCTGCGATGAAATAAGCGATGCCGGCCTCTTTCATCAAGGCTTCGGCAAAGGACAGCAGAACGGAATCATTCGTACGGATAAGTTCGATCATGTGAACACTTTGTAGCGAATGCACCGCATTGACAACAGCTTCCTTCAATGGTGAACAGGCGTCGGAATAGTAACGCTCGGGAGCGCTTTGGGGGCGCTGTGGGGCCAGTTGCGACTTGAGCAATCCGGTCCGTTTCAATAATGTGGCCGGGCAGCTAGGAGAAATGGCATTGGGTTTGGTTCTGAATCTGGACGGTAAAAAGAAACAGGAAGGATCGGTTCAGCCGCTCGTCGATCTGACGAAAGCCGATATGGCGCGGGTGAACGAGATGATCCTTTCCCGCGCCGGGTCCGATGTCGAAATGATACCGGAAGTTGCCAATCATCTGATTTCCTCCGGCGGCAAGCGCCTGCGTCCCATGATGACGCTCGCAGCCGCCCGCATGTTCGGCTATGAAGGCGACGGCCATGTGCGTCTCGCCACTGCCGTGGAGTTCATGCACACCGCAACGCTTCTGCATGACGATGTGGTCGATGAAAGCGATCTGCGTCGCGGCAAAAGCACGGCGCGCATGATCTGGGGCAATCAGGCGAGCGTTCTCGTCGGCGATTTCCTTCTGGGTCAGGCCTTCAAGATGATGGTCGATGTCGGCTCGCTCGACGCGCTGGACGTTCTGGCGACCTCGGCCTCGGTGATCGCCGAAGGCGAAGTGATGCAGCTTGCCGCCGCCAAGAACATGGAAACAACCGAGGACGAATATCTGGCGGTCATCAAGGCCAAGACTGCGGCGCTGTTTTCGGCTGCGGGTGAAGTCGGCCCGATCATCGCTGGCGCGCGGCCGGCGGATCGCGCAGCCTTGCGCGACTACGGCCTCAATCTCGGCCTTGCCTTCCAGCTCGTCGATGACGCGCTCGATTACGGCGGTTCAGCAGCCGATCTCGGCAAGAATACCGGCGACGATTTCCGCGAAGGCAAGATTACGCTTCCGGTTATATTGAGCTATCGCCGCGGCACCGACGATGAGCGCGCTTTCTGGAAACACGCGATCGAAGAGGGCGCAAGCGACGACGCATCCTTGCAGAAGGCCATCGGCCTGATGACGAAGCACGGCGCGATTGCCGACACGGTGCAGCGCGCGCGCCATTTCGGCGAGATCGCCCGCGACGCCCTGGCGCCTTTGAAAGCGACGCCGCAGAAGGACGCGCTGATCGAAGTCATCGATTTCTGCATCAGCCGCGTGAACTGACCGGCCAGCATCCTTGCAGGCCAAGAATACTCGGAAAAGCATTCTATCACGGATGCTTTTCTTGCCCCGCCATCCCAAAAAGGCCATGCTTGGGGTGCCTTTTCCGGCAAGGAGACAGCGTGCCCGGCACTTCGGAGCTTTTGTGGTTTGCTTGCCGGTATCTGTCACAGGGATTTGAGAAGAGGATAGGGCTTTATGCGGCAAGGATCGAAATACCGCCCGCTTTATGGTTTGCTGCTCTCGCTTCTGGCGGGAATTGCAATCCCGACAAGCGGCGCTTTGGCCAAGGCGACAACCGATCCTGCATCGCCCCCTGTCCGCGCCGGTTCGTTCGCCGGGGCATATCTTGCCGCACGCACGGCCGAATCCGACAACAATCTCGCCGCTGCCGTGGATTTCTACCGTCAGGCCATGGCCTTCGATCCGGGCAATGCGCAGATCAAGCAGGACCTGCTGCTGGTTTTGCTGACCGAAGGCCGGTTCAACGACGCGCTGCCTCTGGCGGAAGAACTGAAGAATGTTCCCGACATAGAGCGGTTTTCCCGCGTGGCGCTGGCCATCGATGCGATCAATCGCAAGCAATATCGCAAGGTCGGTCCGCTTCTGATGCTGTCCCTGCAATCCGATATGGATCGTCTTTCGACCGGCTTCATGAGCGCATGGGTGAAGGTCGGGCAGGGCAATCCGAAACAGGCGCTCGCCGATATCCAGAAGATGCAGGGGCCGGAATGGTACGGCTTGTTCCGCACCTATAATTCCGCGCTGATAGCCGATCTTGCCGGTCAGAAGCAGGAAGCGCGTGATTTCTACCAACAGGCAGTCGACGACCGGCCGGGCGGAAGTGCTGCGCCCGATACATATGAGCGCATCGTCATGGCCTATGCCTCCTTCAAGCTCCGCCAGGGCGACAAGGAAGGCGCGATCAAGATTTTGAAAGATGCCGAAGAGCTTCTGAACGGTCGCATGACGATCACCGAAATGCGCGAAAAGATCGAGGCTGGCGAGAAATACGGACGCCTGATCAAGACCGCGCAGGAAGGTGCCGCCGAGGCGCTCTATACGCTTGGAACCGCGATCAACCGCAGCGGCGCGGAAGCGTTCGCCAAGCTGTATCTGCAGATGTCGCTGCCGCTGCGCCCGGATAATGATGCGACCCTTTATCAGCTGGGCGATATTTCCGCGAAATTGCGCCAGCCGGAAAAGGCCATCGAATATTATGGCCGCGTGCCGGAAAAATCGCCTTACCGCCGCGATGCCGAAATGCAGCGCGCGCTCAATCTGGCCGAAAACAGCCAGTCGGCGGAAGCCATCAAGCAGCTCAAGATACTGCTGGAACGCGACAAGACCGACATGCGCACCTATCTGGCGCTCGGCGGCGTCTATGCGCAGGACAAGAATTTCGCCGACGCGGCGAAAATTTATGATGCTGCCGTCCAACAGATAAAGACGCCGGAACGCAAGGACTGGCCGGTCTTTTATCAGCGCGGCATTGCCTATGAACGCCTGAAGGAATGGGACAAGGCGGAGCCCAATTTCCGCAAGGCGCTTGAGCTTTATCCCGACCAGCCGCAGGTCCTGAATTATCTCGGTTATTCCTGGGTCGACCGCGGCGAGAATCTCGATGAAGCGCTGGGCATGATCAAGAAGGCGGTCGAACTGCGACCGCAGGACGGTTATATCGTCGACTCGCTCGGCTGGGCCTACTACATGCTCGGACGCTATCCGGAAGCGGTGATCGAACTGGAAAAGGCGGTCAAGCTTCGCCCGGAAGATCCGACGATCAATGATCACATGGGTGACGCTTACTGGCGCGTCGGGCGGCTTCTGGAAGCGACGTTCCAGTGGAACCATGCAATTGCAGGCAAGCCCGAACCCGAAGAACTGGTCAAGATTGAGGAAAAGCTCAAGAAGGGGCTGCCCGATGTCGCGGGCCAATCATCGGCCAAGACGGAAAAGCCTGCCGAAGACAAGCCTGCTGCGGATTGAGAATTGCTGCGCCGTCGCATAGGCGGCGGTGCACAGCGCTTTCACTCTTCGTTGCGAGGCGCGTCTTGATCGAAATCGCTTCCTGTTCTTAGGCGCGCGTTTCAAAGCGGAAAGCGGGAGACAGACGTCGGGCTGACCGCTAGCAGCGGGTCTCATTTTCGTGGCGACGATGTGTTGAGGGACGTCGCCACCATTCGCAATACCAGCAGCCAGAATGCCGGCATTGGCGCAAGCCCGGATGAATTTTACTCTGGCGCGCTGCTCTGCTGCGGCATTCTCCGGCCAGCTCAACAGGCATGACAACAATACCTCGTCCAAATCCGAAGGCTCAAACAAAGGCCAGTGCTTAAGCAGAAACCATTCTGCATTGCGTGCAGATGCAATATTATATAATAAATTATTCGATTTTACTACTACTGGCTTATTCCAAGTCACATGAAAACCTGTTGATTCCAAAATTGCAAGTGCCGTTTATCAAGATTCATGTGCGATTTAAATAAGCAACTATTAGTATGTTATTTTGTATATTTAATTTCCGTTTTAATGATAAAGAACGTTATTATGTTTGGGCGATTGCATATGTCCGGTCTGGCCCGGTGCCGCAATGTTTGCCTGTCTGGCGCTTTCAGCGATCAAATGTCATGCTTGACCCTGCCGTGCTGACAAATTAGACCGGGCCATCATTTCAATTACGAGGCCCGACCCCGTGTCCAGTACGTTGCCAGCACATATGCATCCCACCCGTTCCTTTCAGGGTTTGATCCTGACGCTCCATAACTATTGGGCGGAACACGGTTGCGCCATTCTGCAGCCATACGACATGGAAGTGGGCGCGGGTACGTTCCACCCGGCAACGACGCTGCGCTCGCTGGGGCCGAAGCCGTGGAGGGCTGCCTATGTGCAGCCGTCGCGCCGTCCGAAGGACGGACGCTATGGTGAAAATCCCAACCGTCTCCAGCACTATTACCAGTATCAGGTGATCATCAAGCCGTCGCCGCCGAACCTCCAGGATCTTTATCTCGGTTCGTTGCGCGCGATCGGTCTCGACCCGACGCTGCATGACGTGCGCTTCGTGGAGGACGACTGGGAAAGCCCGACGCTTGGCGCATGGGGCCTTGGCTGGGAATGCTGGTGCGACGGCATGGAAGTGTCGCAGTTCACTTACTTTCAGCAGGTCTGCGGCATTGAATGCTCGCCGGTTTCCGGTGAGCTGACCTATGGTCTCGAACGCCTCGCCATGTATGTGCAGGGCGTGGACAATGTCTACGACCTCAACTTCAATGGTCTCGAAGGCGACGAGAAGGTCACCTATGGCGAAGTGTTCCTGCAAGCCGAGCAGGAATATTCCCGCTACAATTTCGAAATGGCCAATACCGAGGCCTTGCATCAGCATTTTATCGATGCGGAGCGCGAGTGCGAGGCCATTCTGAAGGCTGGTGCTCCGGCACCTGACGCCAATCATAAAATGCACAAGAGCGTTTTCCCGGCCTACGATCAGTGCATCAAGGCATCCCACGTCTTCAATCTGATGGATGCGCGCGGCGTGATCTCGGTCACCGAGCGCCAGAGCTACATCTTGCGCGTGCGCAATCTTGCGCGTCAGTGCGGCGAGGCATTTCTGCTCACCGATGCAGGCGGCTTTAATTACAAGAATGAGGCTCTGTGATGCCTGATCTACTGCTCGAACTCTTTTCCGAGGAAATTCCGGCCCGCATGCAGCGCAAGGCTGCCGGTGATCTGAAAAAGATGATTACCGATGGTCTGGTGGAAGCTGGTTTAACTTACGAAGCGGCGACCGCCTACTGGACGCCGCGCCGTCTGGCGCTTGATATTCGTGGCCTTACCGTGCGTTCCAAGGACGTGCACGAGGACATCAAGGGCCCGTCGGTCACAGCACCCGAACAGGCCATTCAGGGCTTTCTGCGCAAGGCAGGCCTGAGCGATGTATCGCAGGCGCACGTGCATTCCGACCCGAAGAAGGGCGATTTCTACGTCGCCCATCTGACGAAGCCGGGCCGTGCTGCGGAAGAAATCGTCGCCGAACTGGTGCCGCACACGATCCGCAATTTCCCATGGCCGAAATCCATGCGCTGGGGTGCGGCTTCTGCCAAGCCCGGTTCGCTTCGTTGGGTGCGTCCGCTGCAGTCGATCCTTTGCACTTTCGGCCCTGAAACAGAGGAAACCGTGGTTATCGATTTCGATGTCGATGGCATCAGGTCGGGCAATGTCACCTACGGTCATCGTTTCCTGAGCGATGGTCAGGGGATCAAGGTGCGCCGTTTCGAGGATTATGTCGAAAAGCTCGAAAAGGCTTTCGTGGTTCTCGATGCCGAACGCCGCAAGGAAATCATTTCGCAGGACGCGCATAATCTCGCCTTCGCTTCCGGCCTTGAGCTGGTCGAAGACGAGGGACTTCTGGAAGAAGTGTCTGGTCTCGTCGAATGGCCGGTCGTGCTGATGGGCGAGTTCGAGGAAGAATTTCTGGCCATCCCGCCGGAAGTCATCCGCCTCACCATCCGCGCCAACCAGAAATGCTTCGTCACCCGCAAGCAGGGCGAAACGGAAGCCCTTTCCAACAAATTCATTCTGGTGTCGAACATCGCAGCCCGCGACGGCGGCACGGAAATCGCCTATGGCAACGGCAAGGTGGTGCGCGCGCGCCTATCGGATGCGCTCTATTTCTGGCACACCGACCAGCATGATCTGCCCGACCTCGACAAGCTGGCCGCTTCAGCACAGAAGTTCGGTCTCGACCTGAAGAAGCCGCTTGATCAGCGCATGGCGCGTCTGGATAGCCTGAATGTGACCTTCCATGCCAAGCTTGGCACGCAAGGGCAGCGCGTCGAACGCATTCGCGAACTGGCTGCCCAGATTGCGCCGCTGGTGGGTGCCGATCCAAAGCTTGCCACTCGCGCAGCCGTGCTCGCCAAGGCCGATCTCCAGACGGAAGTTGTCGGCGAATTCCCTGAGCTTCAGGGCGCGATGGGCCGCAAATATGCGGCTCTTCAGGGCGAAAACGAGGCCGTTGCCGCAGCCATTGAAGAACATTACAAGCCGCAAGGCCCGTCTGATGTTGTGCCGAAGAACCCGGTTTCGGTCGCCGTCGCGCTTGCCGACAAGCTCGATACGTTGGTCGGCTTCTGGGCGATTGATGAAAAGCCCACCGGCTCGAAAGACCCTTACGCGCTTCGCCGTGCAGCACTGGGCGTGATCCGTCTCCTGCTGTCGCAGGAATGGAAATTCCCGCTGCTACCGCTCTTCCGTTCGGCCTTTGCCGCGCTGAAAGAAGGTCAGGTGCAGCGTAAGCTTCGTGAATTTGAAGCCAGGCTCGCTGCGGAAAATTCCGGCGATGTCGACGGCGAGCAGGACGTGGACAACGCATTGGCCAGCTATGAAAAGCAGGCTCGTGCCGAGGCGGAAGCATCTTCCGAACCAGTGCTGGCCGATCTTCTGTCCTTCTTCCACGACCGTTTCAAGGTGCATCTGAAGGAAGAAGGCGCGCGTTACGACGCCATCGACGCGGTGCTGTCGCCGGAAGCCGACAATCTGCTGCTGGTCGCCCGCCGTCTGGGAGCGCTGATCGTCTTCATCAACGAGGAAGACGGCAAGAACCTGCTGGCAGGCACCAAGCGCGCCGCCAACATTCTCGCTGCCGAGGAAAAGAAGGGTACGAAGGTCGCCGACCACGTTGACCCGGCTCTGTTGCGTGAGGCGGAAGAAAAGGCACTGTTTGAAGCCGTCACTCTGGCTTCGAAGGATGCCGAAGCTGCCATTTCCCGTGAAGATTTCAACGGCGCGATGCTGGCGCTCGCCAAGCTGCGCGGTCCTGTCGATACGTTCTTTGAAAAGGTGCTGGTGAACGACGAGGACGAAAATGTCCGCGCCAATCGTCTGGCATTGCTCGACCAGATCCGTGCGGCAACCGGCAAGGTGGCGGATTTCTCGAAAATCGCTGGCTGATAATCAGCCACGTGCGGCTCCATTTTCCCTCATCCTGAGGAGCCTCCCTGAGCTTGTCGAAGGGAGGCGTCTCGAAGGGCTGAGGGAAAACGTACAACGCCCGTCGTGCGTCCTGCTTATTTCAAACCGGGTCTGAGTTCGAGGGAACCGAGATCGGTTTCACCCGATGCCGCTGCCCAGGCGTCGCCAACCACCCGCACCGGTTTGGCGGGGTCGAAATCCTCCGCTGGCGTGGCGGCGGGCTCTAGCAGGTCATCCGGGACGGGCTGGCCTTGCATGCGGGCCATATAGGCGCGGGCGCGCTTGCGGCGTGCCTCGATTGCCTTCTGTGCGTCGAGTTCGGCGGCGTGTTTTTCCGCGCAGGGGCCACAGACCGGCAGGCCGTTGGCCCCGATCGTGTCATAGCCGATATAGTCGATGGAGCCGACCTGATAGGTCGACGGCGCGCCTTCGCTTCCGTTGGCGAACGCAATTGCGGGCAGTCCGACGGCCATTAGCGAAATAGCGATAAATCGCGATAACATTATTCACCTCACGCATGAATAAACGCACCATGCCCTGAAAAACCTAACAAAACGGAATTTTTCATGCGCAATCATGATCGTCTTCCCGTGATTGTGCCCGGAGAGAGGCGGAGCTTGCTTGCGCAGGGGCCTCAGCTTGTGTAGGCAGAACGGGCTTAACTTGGGACGCCCGAGAGGCGGAAAACCAGTGTCCGATATAGTCAAATTCGATGATGAGGCGGTCCTGCGCGCAGTGGAAGTGCTGCGGCGCGGTGGTCTCGTCGCCATTCCGACCGAGACAGTCTATGGCCTTGCCGCAGACGCGTCCAACGGCGAGGGCGTGGCCGGCATCTTCGCGGCCAAGGGACGCCCGCAGTTCAATCCGCTGATTGCCCATGTAAGCGGCATTGCCATGGCCGAGCGCTATGTCACTTTCGACGCTCTGTCACGCAAGCTTGCCGAAATGTTCTGGCCGGGGCCGCTCACCATCGTGCTGCCCCTGAAAGACCGGCAGGATGCGGGTCGGCCAATTCATCCTCTCGTGACCGCAGGGCTGCAAACCCTCGCCATCCGTATGCCGCTTGGCCGCGTACGCGATATCATCGAGGGGCTCGACAGCCCGGTGGCTGCGCCAAGCGCCAACACCTCGGGCCGCATCAGCCCGACGAGCGCGAGCGCAGTCGCGGGCGATCTCGGCAACAGGCTGGACCTTATCCTTGATGCAGGTCCTTGTGGCGTCGGGGTTGAATCCACCATCGTCAAGGTTGACGGCAACAGGGTGCATCTGCTGCGTCCGGGCGGGCTGGCTGCGGAAGAAATCGAGGCTGTGATTGGCGAAAAGCTGGTCCGTGCCGACCACACTTCCGCAATTCAGGCACCGGGCATGATGGCATCGCATTATGCGCCTGACGCGGCGATGCGGCTCGATGTTGGTTCGGTGCAGCCGGGTGAGGTGCTGCTTGCCTTCGGCCCGCAGCGCGTGGCTGGTGCAGAAGGCGCGGCAACGATCTTGAACCTGAGCGCCGATGGCAATTTGCGCGAGGCAGCGGCCAATCTGTTCGATTTCATGCGCAGGCTGGACGCGACAGGTGCCGCCACCATCGCTGTCGAACCCATCCCTTTTGACGGTCTCGGCGAGGCCATCAACGACCGTTTGAAACGCGCGGCGGCCCCGCGTTAATCCTCCCTTTGAATTCAAGAGACAGACTATGCTGGACACCGCTCTGATCGAACGTTTCTCCGCCATCGTGGGCGAAAAGAATGCGCTGACCGCGCCGGAAGATCTCGCCGCTTATCTCATCGAGCAGCGCGATCTCTATCATGGCCGCACACCGCTGGTCCTTCGCCCGGGCTCGACGGAAGAAGTCGCAGCCATCATGAAGCTTGCCAGCGAAACGAAGACACCGGTGGTGCCGCAGGGCGGAAATACCGGTCTCGTGGGCGGGCAGCAGCCCGATGAAAGCGGCACGGCCATCATTCTTTCGCTGGGCCGCATGAACCGCATCCGCAATCTTGATACGGTTGGCAATCTGGTAACGCTCGAAGCGGGCGTGATCCTGAAAAACCTTCAGGACGCCGTGGAAAAAGCCGGTCGCCTGTTTCCGCTGTCGCTGGGTGCGGAAGGCTCGTGCCAGATTGGCGGCAATCTTGGCTCCAATGCTGGCGGCACGGCAGTGCTTGCCTATGGCAATATGCGCGAGCTTTGCCTCGGCCTCGAAGTCGTGCTGCCGACCGGCGAGGTTTTGAATGATCTCCGCTACGTCAAGAAGGACAATACCGGCTACGACCTGAAAGACCTGTTCGTGGGCTCGGAAGGCACGCTCGGCGTCATCACGGCGGCGGTTCTGAAAATCTTCCCCCAGCCGAAGGGCAAGGGCGTGGCTTATGCGGGCCTGCGCAGCCCGGAAGACGTGCTGCGCCTGTTCCAGCTTGCCACCGAACATGCGGGCCCCTCGCTGACCGGCTTCGAATTGATGCCGCGCGTCGGCGTGGAATTTACCGTGCGTCATGTCGATGGCGTGCGCGATCCGCTTGAAAGCCCGCATGACTGGTATGTGCTGATCGATATTTCCTCTTCCCGCTCGGAAGAGGATGCGCGTGCGACGCTGGAAACGATCCTCACCGAAGCTTTCGAGAACGACATCATTCAGGATGCCGCCATCGGTGAAAGCGTGGCGCAGGCGCAATCCTTCTGGAAGATGCGCGAGGAAATGTCCTGGGCGCAGAAGCCCGAGGGCGGCTCGATCAAGCACGATATTTCCGTGCCGGTCGCTTCCATCCCCGCCTTCATCCATGAGGCCAATGCCGCGACGCTGAAAATGATCCCCGGTGCGCGCATCGTCTGTTTCGGGCATATCGGCGACGGCAATTTGCATTACAATGTTTCGCAGCCGGTGGATGCCGACAAGGAAGCCTTCCTGGCGCGCTGGCACGAACTGAACCATCGTATTCACACAATCGTTGCGAGCTATACGGGGTCGATCTCGGCGGAACACGGCATTGGCCAGCTCAAGCGTGAGGAACTCGCCTTCTTCAAGCAGGATGTTGCGCTCGACCTGATGCGCCGCATCAAGGCGGCCTTCGATCCGGCAGGCATCATGAACCCCGGCAAGGTTCTGTAAGGTCCGCATTATTACGGAAACAAGACGGGCGGTGTTAACCGCCCGTTTCTTTTAGTAAACGCTTATTCAGAAGAATTTCCGAATTCTTACACATGGTTGCATTCTGATAACCAAAGCCGAAGCCAAGGAAAAGTTAACTTAACTCATTAAGCCCATCGGTAATAAACCGCGCCTATTCTCCGTCTCAACAAGGGCAAAAGCCCAACCGGGAAACCGGACATAAGACAGAGAGACAGAGGCGTCGAAAATGATGAGCAAGGGACTGAAGCCCGATTGGGCAGGACGGGAATTGCGGCTCGATCCGTTTCATTTTCCGCAGGTCGTGACCTATGCGACCCGCGACGGCAGCAGCGACGTTACCTTCACCATCAACGAGCGCGGCGCGGTGATCCGGCAGGTTCTGCCTTCAAGTGGCCTGCCAATGTCGATCGCGCTTCCTGCCAACGCATTTCTGGGCGTTGCCGCCCGCGCAGTGGAAGATGAGTTCGGCGAAATCACGGTGACGCTGGAGCTGATGCACGAAGATCCGCAGCTTTCCGTTCCCCTGCTTGTCGCGCATGACCTGACCGACGTTGCCGCCGACTGGCGCGCATGGGCCGCAAGCTTCAATCTGCCGATGATGCTGGTTGAGGAAGACGGTGTTGCCCGCCCGCTTTATGAAAGCACCGGCGCTGTTCGCACCGGCCAGCCGCAGGCGCGCCGCCAGGGACAGGAGCCGCGCCGTCGCCGCCCGCGTTTTCTCGCTCGCCGCAAGACGGGCACGCTTGGCGTCCGTCTGGTGATCTCGGGCAAGGAAATCATTGCGCGGAACTGAAATAGAGCATTTCCAGCAAAAGTGTGAAGCGGTTTTGCGTGAGGCAAATGCGGCAAGCTAATAACTTTGGCTGACCTCCAAGAAGCCCCCGGATGTTCTTGGGGCGCATCCCGAAAGGTGGAACCCTTTTCGGAAAAGATGCGCCCGTAAAAGAAACGTCCGGGTTTATTTTTTCCGGCTCAGAAATGCCATGACAGCCTCGCGAGCCTCATCCGAGGTAAGCCGTTCGGCAAAATGTCTGGCCTCGCGCGCGATGCGCTCGGAAACTTTTTCGGCGGGCATGCGTATCAGCGCGCGGGCAATCTGCATGGCCTGCGGAGGCTTGGCGGCTATTTCTTCCGCCGCCTTCATCACTTCCGCTTCCAGCGCATCGTCGGCTACGACCCGATAGACGATACCGGCTTCCTGTGCGGCTTCCGCAGTGAAACCATGGCCAAGCGCCAACAACGCAAAAGCCTTCTGGTGTCCCATCAGCGGTGGGGCGAGCAGGCTGGACGCAGCTTCCGGCACAAGGCCGAGATCGACGAATGGCGTGCGGAACAAGGCGTGCGGTGTTGCAAATGTCAGGTCACAATGCAGGTGGATGGTCGTGCCGATGCCGATGGCAAGTCCGTCGACGCCGGAAACGATTGGCTTCTTCGCGCTGGCAAGAGCGTTCAGAAAATCCAGAACCTCGTTGCCAAGGTCGCCGCCCGATGCCGCAACCATGAAATCCTGCATGTCGTTGCCGGACGAGAACGCACCCGGCACGCCAAGAAACACATGCACACGCACCGCGTCATCGGCGTCGCCATCCTTGAGCGCTTTTGCCATGGTCGCATACATGGCGCGCGTGATGGCGTTCTTCTTGTCGGCCCGGTTGAGACGGATGATCTGGATCGCGCCTGTGCGCTCGATCAGGATATGTTCGCTCATGCTTACGCCTCCAGCGCAGATTTGGCGGCGGCAAGGCTGGCGGCGCCGGTTATGACGGTATCCTTCAGGGAGGAAACTTCGGCGAGCATGTTTTCCGCGAAGAAGCGGCTCAGGACCGCACGTCCGCTGTCGTCACCGGCAAGCGCTGCCCGCGCCAGATAGGCACCGCCTGAAACGAGCGACAAGAGGCGCTGGTAAGGCGTGGCCCCGGCAAGGGCTGCCTCAAGCTGACCATCCGCCACGGCCTTCTGCAACCATTCGGTGGCCTCGCGGGCCTGCGCGATCGCCTTGGAGAGACGCGCGCCGGTTTCGCCTAGTTCCGGGCGATTGGATGCACTGGCCTTGTCGGCATCTGCCTGCAATTCTTCAAGAAAGCCCTTGATGTGTTCACCTTGCCCAAGCGGCAGCTTGCGCACCACAAGGTCGATGGCCTGGATCCCGTTGGTGCCTTCATAGATCGGGGTGATGCGGGCATCGCGCAGCAACTGTGCTGCGCCCGTCTCTTCGATGAAGCCCATGCCGCCATGAATCTGGACGCCCAGCGAAGCGACATCCACACCTGCATCGGTGGCAAAACTCTTGGCGAGCGGCGTCAGCAGCCCCGCGCGGTCTGACCAGAACTGCTGGTCTGCGCCATCCGTCGCATGGCTCATGTCGATGGCATGGGCGCAGGAATAGGTGATGGAGCGGGCAATCTGCGTCAGCGCCTTCATGGTGAGCAACATGCGGCTCACATCGGGATGCTCGATGATCGGGGTCATGCCTTGCTTCGGATCAGCGCCGATGGCGCGGCCCTGTTTGCGCTCCTTGGCATAGCTGAGCGCCTGCTGGTAAGCCGCTTCGGCAACGCCGACGCCCTGAATGCCAACCAGAAGGCGGGCATTGTTCATCATGGTGAACATGCAGGCCAGTCCACGATTTTCCTCGCCGATCAGATAGCCGACGGCACCCTGTTCCTCACCTTTAACGAAACCGTCCCCATAGATCATGGTGCAGGTTGGCGAGGCATGGATGCCCATCTTGTGTTCGAGGCCGGAGCAGAACAGATCGTTGCGGCGTCCGAGCGAACCGTCTGCGTTGACGAGGAATTTCGGCACGAGGAACAGCGAAATGCCCTTGGTGCCAGCCGGGGCATCGGGCAGGCGTGCCAGCACCAGATGCACGATATTGTCGGTCAGGTCATGCTCGCCATAGGTGATGAAAATCTTCTGGCCGAAAATGCGGTAAGTGCCATCGCCGGCGCGTTCGGCACGGGTGCGAAGTGCGCCGAGATCGGAACCGGCCTGCGGCTCGGTCAGGTTCATCGTGCCCATCCACTCGCCGCTGATGAGCTTTTCGAGATAGACGTCCTTCAATTCCTTCGAGGCATGCTTTTCGAGCGCTTCGACCGCGCCCATGGTCAGTGTCGGGGCGATGGCGAAGGCCAGCGTGCCGGAGTTCCACATTTCGCTGACAGCCACCGACATCGTCATAGGCAGGCCCTGGCCGCCATATTCCGGCGTGCCGGTCAGCGAGTTCCAGCCGCCTTCGATCCAGTCGCGGTAAAGCTCTTTCCAGCCCGGCGCGGTCGTGACAACGCCGTCCTTGACGGTCGCGCCGTGCTTGTCGCCGGTGATGCGCAAAGGCTCGACGCGCTCTGCGGCAAACTTGCCGGCTTCTTCCAGAATGGCAGCGGCAAGATCGGCGGAAAATTCAGGGAAGCGGTTGTCATCGAGGGCTTTTTCCAGCCCTGCAACCTTCATCAGCGTATGGGAAATTTCAGAAACCGGCGCGCGATACATCTTTCCTCCAAATATGATTTGTTGGCTTCTCCTCAGAAGCCTCCTGCATCGGCGCTGTTCGCATTCCGGCAGGCGCCAAACGGCTGTCCCATATAAGAGCTACCGGCTTATTACGTAAACGTCAATATTGAAGGTGCAACCTCGAACGGACGAAGAATGAAGCTTGGCAGAATAAGAAAAGTAAGCTTCTTTGATTCTAAGCTTAGGGGACTGCAATGGAAAAAGATGAAACAATATTGAGAATTGAATTTCGCAATTCGAAGCCAGTTGAACTTTTGGATTTGACTGCCAGTTTTATGGCATTAGGAGATTATTTTAAAGACTACGCTAATCAAACCACGGGTGATCCACAGCGAGATAATCTAAAACTTTACGTAAAAGAAATTAAGTCTGGCAGTCTAATCGCTGATATGGTTGCTCTGGCAGAGCAGGCCGAATGGATATTAGAGCACAAAGCAGTTTTGGCTGGATTTGTGGCTAATGCAAATGATTTGGTAGGGTATTTTTTAGGTAAGGATGAAAGTAAAACAAAATTTGATCCAAGTATAAAGCAAGCGAAACAAATCGCGCAGTTTGTTGAGCCGGTCGCAAAGGATTTTGGATCGCAACTAAATATGACCGTGATGGAAGGCGGAGTTGTAAACGTCTATCAAAGCTTCAATATTGGGGGGCTTGAAGCTAATGCCGTACAAAACGGAGTTGCTAAGTATCTTGGTCCACAGCTTCCATCATCCCAAATCCTAACTGATCAACTGATGGTGTTGGAGCAGGTTAAGAATGATGTTTCATCTAAATCGGGCGATAGAGGGATTGTAGAAACAATATCCCCGAGGCCAGTGAAATTACAGTTTGCACAAGAACCTGCAAAACGAGCTGTATTAGATTTAGAAACCAATCCACTTCAATGTATTTTTCAAGTAAATGTGGAAATAAGGTCCGTTGGCGGCAAGCCAGCAATGTATCGTATCATTGAGGTGACGGACGTTATTTCGAGAGAGGATGAATAATCGGCGGTGTCTCGTTTCACGGATTTCCAACCGCCACGACATATTAGATGAAGAAAAAGACCCACCTGCGCCCGCGATACCTCGCGGGCCTCAGTCGTGCCGGGCTGCTTATTTGCCTGAACGCTCCCGCTCCACGGCACGCCAGCCGATATCGGAGCGGTAGAAGCCTTCCGGCCAGTCGATGCGCTTCACGGCTTCATATGCGCGTGCTTGCGCTTCGGCGACCGTGCCGGCGATGGCCGTGACATTCAGCACGCGCCCGCCATTGGCAATAATGTTGCCGTCCTTCTGCGCCGTTCCAGCATGGAAAACCTTGACGCCATCGATGCCTTCGAGCTTGTCGAGGCCACGGATGACGCTGCCCTTCTTCACATTGGAGGGATAGCCTTCCGCAGCCATCACCACCGTCAGCGCTGGCTGATCCTTCCAGCCGAGCGAAACTTCATCCAGCTTGCCGTCCACGGCAGCATTGATGAGCGCGAGAAGGTCGCTGTTGAGGCGCATCATCAGTACCTGGCATTCCGGATCACCGAAACGGGTGTTGTACTCGATCAGCTTTGGGCCGTCCTTGCCGATCATCAGACCGAGGAACAGGATGCCGGAGAACGGCGCGCCGATTTCCGCCATGCCGCGCATGGTCGGTTCGATCAGTTCACGCATCGTGCGTTCAACGATTTCCTGCGTCATGACCGGGGCAGGTGCATAGGCACCCATGCCGCCTGTATTGGGGCCGGTGTCACCGTCGCCCACGCGCTTGTGATCCTGCGCCGAGCCAAGCGGCAATGCCGTCTTGCCATCGCAAATGCAGAAGAAGCTTGCTTCTTCGCCGTCCAGAAATTCCTCGACGACCACCTCGGCACCGGCGGAGCCGAATGCGCCCTCGAAGCACGCGTCCACCGCGTCAAGCGCTTCATCGAGTGTCATGGCTACAACCACGCCCTTGCCTGCGGCAAGCCCGTCGGCCTTCACAACGATCGGCGCACCCTGCTGGCGGATATAGGCCTTGGCCTTGGGCGCATTGTTGAAGCGACCATAGGCGCCTGTTGGAATATCGAAGCGCGCGCAGAGATCCTTGGTGAAGCCCTTCGAGCCCTCAAGCTGCGCCGCAGCCTTGGAGGGACCGAACACGCGGATACCCTCAGTGCGCATTTCGTCGGAGAGGCCAGCCACGAGCGGCGCTTCCGGCCCCACGACAACGAGATCGATCTTCTTGTCCTTGGCGAAGGCGATCAGCGCCTTGTGGTCATCGGCGCTGATGTCGACCAGTTCCGCAACTGTCGCAATGCCGGGATTACCGGGTGCGCAATAGAGCTTTTCGAGCAAGGGAGAGGCGGCAAGTTTCCATGCCAGGGCGTGCTCGCGTCCACCGGAACCGATCAACAGAACTTTCATGCCTTGCTCCCTGCGCTTGAGGTAAGTAAACACTTAACTACCCGGCTCTCTATTGCCCATCGCACACGCGGGCAAGGGCAGGCTCGCGATTTTTCCAGAAAAAGCGGGTAGAGTCGTTCAGTTTCGAGAAAGCAGACGACCATGCAGCATCCGCAAACTAACCCACAGGTCAATTCTGGCATCCAGTCCCGCGATGCGCGCGGACGGGTGAAGGATGCTCCTTCCGGCCATTGGGTATATCGTGTCCTGCCGCATTGGCTGTGGCCCTACGCGCAGCTTGCCCGCTGGGACCGTCCCATCGGCTGGCAGCTCCTTCTCTGGCCGTGCTGGTGGTCGGCTGCGCTCGTGGCAGGAGCGGGCGCCAAGCCCGGCAATGGTGCATGGGCCGTGTTGCCGTCATTCTGGCATCTGTTTCTGTTTCTGGTCGGCGCCATCGCGATGCGCGGTTCCGGCTGCACTTATAACGATCTGGTCGATCAGGATATTGACGACAAGGTGGACCGTACCCGCTCGCGTCCTCTGCCCTCCGGACAGGTAACACGCGGTCAGGCCAAGCTGTTTCTGGTTTTGCAGGCGCTCGTCGGCCTCGTGGTCGTTCTGCAGTTCAACTGGTTTTCCATCGGGCTTGGTATTTTCTCGCTTCTGATCGTCGCTGCCTATCCCTTCATGAAGCGCATCACCGACTGGCCGCAATTCGTGCTTGGTCTTGCTTTCTCATGGGGCGCACTCATGGGCTGGGCTGCGGTGGAAGGCTCGCTGAGCCTTGCACCGGTGCTTCTCTATATCGGCGCCATCCTGTGGACGATCGGCTATGACACGATCTACGCGCATCAGGACAAGGAAGATGACGCGCTGGTGGGCGTGCGTTCCACGGCGCGTCTTTTTGGCAAGCATACCAAGACGGCGCTGATGGTGCTTTATGGTGGTGCGATCGGCTTCTTTGCGGCGGCTTTCGCCGTAGCGCAGGTGCCGATGCCAGCCCTTGCCGGATTGCTTGCCGCGGGCGTGCATCTCTATCGCCAGATCATCGTGCTCGATATCGACAATCCCGACCAGTGCCTGAAACTGTTCAAGTCCAACAATATCGTCGGCTGGCTGATTTTCCTCGGGCTTGTTCTCGGAAGCCTCTGGGTGGCGGTCAAGCCGCTGGTATAAAAAGAAAGGCCACTGTTTTCAGTGGCCTTCTTGTTATCAGTTACGGATAGAGCCGATCCTTGTTCCAGTCGCCCTCCGGCGAGGGCCGTGTGAAAAGCACGCGGTCATGCAGGCGGAAGGCACGGTCATGCCAGAATTCAATCGAGACGGGGCGGATACGGAAACCCGACCAGTAGGACGGGCGAGGAATATCGCCGATGGCATATTTGGCCGTATATTCCGCAACCGCCTTTTCCAGCGCGAAACGGCTTTCCAGCGGACGTGACTGCTTGGATGCCCATGCGCCGATGCGGCTGCCGCGCGGGCGCGAGGCGTAATAGGCATCGGCTTCGGCGTCGCTGACTTTCTCCACCGGTCCACGCACGCGCACCTGACGGCGCAATGTCTTCCAATGGAAGCACATGGCGGCTTTTTCCGCCGACAGGATTTCCTTGCCCTTGGTGCTTTCATAATTGGTGTAGAAGACGAAACCCTGCTCGTCAAAATCCTTCAGCAGCACCATGCGCACATTGGGCAGGCCATCCGGGTCAACCGTCGCCAGCGCCACCGCATTGGGATCGTTCGGTTCGCTTTGTTTGGCGTCGGCCAGCCAGTCGGCAAAGAGCTTGAACGGCTGGGAGGATTCGGTGAAGTCGTCGCTTGCGTTTGTCATTTTGGATTTTCAACAGCCTGTCGGAAATGCGCGGATCATCCTGCAAGAGAATCCCCGCCGGAGACACCCCAATGGTGCGGGTCGGGACGGAGCTTCTTCGATAACCGCCTCTTTGTCCATGGCCTTGCCGGGATGCGTCGTCGCAGGGGCGCTTTACTTGAGGGGGAACTTCTAGTAGGGCGCCCGTTCAAGGTAGGGGCTATGCCAAAACTCGATTTCCTGACGCTTTACATCGTAATTTTCTTAAATTCGCTGACGGTCTGCATCATCTGGACCGCCATCGCCTTCTCTTACCGCAAATTCCGACCGGCCAGGCTCTGGCTGCTTTCGACGACGCTCCTGCTGGTTGGCGGCTTTGTTCTTTCGCTGCAAGGCAATGAGGGTGCGTTCTGGCCCGCCGTTATCGGCAACACCATCATCATCTATGGCTTCTGCCTGGCCTTTATCGGCGCCCGTTACTTCTACGGCCAGAAAGGCGGCTGGCGGATGGCGGTGGGAATATCGCTCGCAAGTTTCGCCGTCATGGCCGCGTTTCATGCGAGCTGGCAGGGGCGGAACATCGCCTATGCGGTGGGCCAGTCGGTGCCCATGGCGATGACGGTATTCTACCTGGCGCGGCAAAAGAGCCTCGGTCTCGGCGGCCGGATCGCCATCATCGCCTTTCTGCTGGGCATCATCGGGCATGCCATCGAGACGTCGCTGAACATCGCCGCATGGGCGGGAGAGTTCGACCAGTCGCTTTATTTTTCCATCGAAAGTTATGCGCTGGTCTGTGTGATCTATAGCGGCATGATCTGGAACTTCGGTTTCATCGTTATGGCGATGAATCGCCTGCACGGCGATATGGCAAGGGTCGCGGAGACCGACGAACTCACCGGGCTCCCGAACCGCCGCCATTTCATGAAAAGGCTGGCGAGAGCCGAACTCGCATTCAGTGAAGACGGGGTCGCCTATACCGTCATGCTGATCGATATCGACAATTTCAAACATTGGAACGACACATATGGCCATGCGCTGGGCGATCAGGCGCTTGTGCATTTCGCCGATGTCGGGGTCGATATCCTCAATCGCCGCGGTGTGCTGGCGCGCTTTGGAGGCGATGAGTTCTCGATTCTGCTGCCCGGGATGCATGAGCATGAGGCGACGGAAATCGCCCGTGAAATCGTCGGCGCAGTCAACCATACGCCGCTTGTTTTCAACGGGCGGAAACTCATCTTGACGGTCAGCATCGGCATTGCGAGCGAAGAACCGGGTGATGAGAGGAGTGACCTCGATGTTTTTGCGCGGGCCGATCTTGCGCTCTACAAGGTAAAGCAGGCAGGCCGGAACGGTTATGCTACCCGCACAACGACGGTCAACGCACCGCGTTCTTCTTTCTCCGGAAGGTCGCTGGCTGTTGGATGAGCGATAGCTGGCCTGAAGGACGCAGAGAATTGGGGGCATCATTTGCCGGCCCCATAAAGTATGGAGTTGGGCGTTGTGCTCCGATTCCGATTTGTTTACCTTTCCGGCACACCGCTTGTTAACTCAAGTTCACCCATAATCCCTGCATCTTTAGCGTGTAGAACAAGGGAATAGCGTTGGCCGTCGAGACGCTTCGCCATAAAGTAAATTTCTGGAGCCCGTGCCGTGGCGCCAAGGTGCTGCGCAAGGCTGCGATCGGCCTATGCCTCTTCTCGCTTGCCGGTTGCGCCATGGGTGGGGTGAGCATCGAAAAGGCTGTTCCTGATTCTTCCACGATCACCGGATCTGTGAAGCAATCGCAGCCGGTCGAGACCGATACCGGCAAGCTTTCCGATCAGTCCGCCATAAAGAACGTCGTTTCCGCGCTCAACTTCACGCAATGGGGAAAGAAGCCCGTTCCGTGGGCCAATCCCGATACGGGCAGCCAGGGCACCATCACCACGATTGCCGAGAACAACAAGAACAATCAGCTCTGCCGCGAGTTCGAAACCTCGCGTGAAGCTTTTGACGGTGTTTCCATCTATCGCGGTGAAACCTGCATGGAGCGCGGCGGTCAATGGACGGTAACTTCTTTCGCGCCGATCTGAAAAGAAAAGCCTGACCTGACTGGAACTTTGCCGGTCAGATGCGCATATTGTGGGCAACGAATCTTGTTTATCTCACAATTATTTCCTGAAAGAGGAACTATATGCGCGATCCCTATAGCGTGCTGGGCGTCGCCAAAACGGCGAAGCCCGAAGAAATAAAATCGGCTTTTCGCAAACTGGCCAAAAAGCACCACCCGGATCAGAACAAGGATGATCCGAAGGCGCAGGAGCGTTTTGCAGAACTGAATCAGGCCTACGAAATTCTGGGCGACAAGGACAAGCGCGGGCAATTCGACCGCGGCGAGATCGACGCCGAGGGCAAGCCCGCTTTCCAGGGCTTTACAGGCGGGCAGGGCTTCGGCGGCGCCCATGGCGACCCGTTCGCCGGCTTCCGGCAGGGCGGCGGCAACAGCCATTTTGAATTTCGCTCCGGTCCCGGCGGCTTTCAGCAGGGCGGCGGCTTCGGTGGCGCCGAAGATATCCTGAACGATCTTTTCGGCGGAGCTTTCGGTGGCGGTGCCCGCGCAGGCGGCGCACGGCAGCGCGGCCCGGCGAAGGGAGCCGATCTTTCGGCATCCATCGATATCACGCTGGAACAGGCCGCCGGTGCTGAAAAGGTCGAGGCGGTTTTCCCGAACGGCAAGCATCTCAAGATCAAGCTGCCGAAATATGTCGAGGACGGTCAGACCATTCGCCTGAAAGGGCAGGGCGAGGCATCGGTGGGCGGAACGGCTGGCGATGCGCTGGTAACGATTCACTTCAAGGCGCATCCCCGGTTTCGCCTGGAGGGGCGTGACGTGCACGTGGATCTCCCGGTCGAGCTTGCCGACGCCGTCCTTGGCGGCAAGCAGGAAGTGGAGACCCTCGACGGCCGGATTGCGGTGAAAATACCGGCATGGTCGAGTTCGGACCGCGTTCTGCGCCTGAAGGAAAAGGGCCTTCCGCTCAAAGCTGCCGGACGTGGCGATCTTTACGTGCATGTGCGGATCATGCTGCCGGAAGGTGGCGACAGGGAACTCGAAGAATTCCTGCAAAAACGCAAACAAGCCTGAACAGGTCTTCAATCGTTTGAAGCCGGGTGTTGTCTCTTTGCGGCAGTAAAGTGACAATGCCCGGCTTT
Source organism: Brucella ciceri (assembly GCF_041930145.1). Taxonomy (NCBI): domain Bacteria; kingdom Pseudomonadati; phylum Pseudomonadota; class Alphaproteobacteria; order Hyphomicrobiales; family Brucellaceae; genus Brucella; species Brucella ciceri. The sequence continues at coordinate 404,546 of NZ_JBHEEV010000003.1, forward strand.
TTCACTGCAATTGCTTGAAGGAGAGCCGAGGCTGTGCGATAGGGCAACTAGTTAATTGTTTTCAATGAGGACCCCTAATGACCGCACAGTCAGGTTTGTTGCAGGGCAAGCGTGGATTGATTCTGGGCGTCGCCAACAACCGCTCCATCGCATGGGGTATTGCGAAGGCCGCTCGTGATGCAGGCGCAGAGCTCGCATTCACCTATCAGGGCGATGCATTGAAGAAGCGTGTCGAGCCTCTGGCTGAAGAGCTTGGCGCATTCGTTGCCGGACATTGCGATGTGGCGGATGCTGCCAGCATCGACGCTGTTTTCGAGACGCTTGAAAAGAAGTGGGGCAAGCTCGACTTCGTCGTGCACGCCATCGGCTTTTCCGACAAGGATGAGCTGACGGGCCGCTATGTCGATACGTCGGAAGCCAATTTTACCAATACGATGCTGATTTCGGTCTATTCCCTGACGGCGATTTCGCGCCGGGCGGAAAAACTGATGGCCGATGGCGGTTCGATCCTGACGCTGACCTATTACGGCGCCGAAAAGGTCATGCCGAACTATAACGTCATGGGCGTGGCCAAGGCTGCTCTCGAAGCAAGCGTGAAATATCTGGCGGTCGATCTCGGACCGCAGAACATTCGCGTCAATGCGATTTCGGCCGGTCCGATCAAGACGCTTGCCGCATCTGGCATCGGCGACTTCCGCTATATCCTCAAGTGGAACGAGTACAACGCGCCGCTGCGCCGTACCGTCACCATCGAGGAAGTGGGCGATGTCGGCCTCTATTTCCTTTCCGACCTGTCACGTTCGGTGACGGGCGAAGTCCACCATGCGGACAGCGGCTATCATGTCATCGGCATGAAGGCGGTCGACGCTCCGGACATTTCGGTCGTGAAAGACTGAAGCAGCGAATACGAAATCCCGAAAAGTTGACCGCTTCTCCGGATTTTTCTTTTTCTTTCCCGGTTCGGGAAAGCTATCCAGACATTGACTGACGGCATATTGGGGTGGAGCTGTGGCTCGGGAAATCATCTACTTTTCACGTCACGGCGAGACAGACTGGAATGTTTCGCAGCGCATTCAGGGACAGCTCGACATCGATATCAATGCGCATGGCCGCACACAGGCGGATCGCAATGGCGATATGCTGAAGTCGCTGATCGGCGACGGCGCGGGCTTCGACTTCGTGGCAAGCCCTCTGCGTCGCACCCGCGAGACGATGGAACGCATCCGGTTGCGCATGGGGCTCGACCCTTATGATTACCGCACCGACCCTCAACTGATGGAAGTCAATTTCGGCGACTGGCAGGGCTTCATGATGAAGGACATTGCCAGGGAGCGCGAAGATCTTCTGGAAGCGCGCGCCCGTGACAAGTGGAATTTTGTGCCGCCCGGCGCAACCGCCGAAAGCTATATGGGTCTGTCGCGCCGTATCGGGCGCTGGGTGGAGGCCGTGGAGTGGCCGACCGTCTGCGTGACGCATGGCGGCTGCATCCGCACGCTGTTTTACCTTTACGGCGACATGGACGGCCACGCTGCGGCAAATCTATCCATCCCGCAGGACAAGATCTTGAAGTTCGAAAACGGCAAGCTGGAATGGGTTTGATCCCGTAAATCAGTCTATAGTGACCGCGAACAGAATTTTGCCAGCGATGGAGGCGTTACATGCCCTTCGAACGTTTCGCGGTCATATCGGATATTCACGGTAGCAGCGATGCGCTGGCTGCGGTGCTGGCCGATATCGATGCTTTGCAAATCGAGACGATCGTCAATCTCGGCGATCATCTGAGCGGTCCCTTAGCCGCGCGTGAGACAGCAGATATGCTGATGGCGCGAGAAATGATCTGCATTCGCGGCAATCATGATCGCTGGCTTGTGGAAAAGTCGCTCGCGGAGATGGGCGCTTCGGATCGGGTCGCACGCGAACAGCTTGATGACCGGCACATCGAATGGCTGCGCGCAATGCCTGCATCGCGCTCTCTGGCCGATGGACGCATATTCATCTGCCACGGAACCCCATCGAGCGATACCACCTACTGGATGGAGAACGTTACCGCCAATGGCGATGTCGTTCTGCGGAGCCGAGAGGATATTGAGGCAGAGGCCGATGACATAGCGGCCTCTCTCATCCTTTGCGGCCATACGCACACGCCGCGGGTTGTTCGTCTTGGGGACGGGCGAATGCTGGTCAATCCGGGAAGCGTGGGTTGTCCCGGTTACGACGACGATCACCCGGTTCCACATATTGTCCAGACTGGCAACCCCAATGCGTCCTATGCTGTCATCGAGCAGACCGGGTCTGGCTGGCAGATAACCCTGCGCAATGTTCCCTACGATACGGCACGGATGGTCCAGATGGCGGAGAACAACCGTCGTGCCGAATGGGCGCGTGTTGTCAGAAGCGGGTGGTTCCAGCCCAAATGAAAAGAGCGGCTTATGAGCCGCTCATTTTTCTATAGGAGACGGTTTCGGGCTTACGGCGCTTCCTGAATGTCGGTGATGAAGCGCGTGCTGTCGACCACATCATAGATGATGAGGACCTTCATGCCCTTGTTGATCGCGCTGTAATCGAACTCGCCAGGCAGCTTGTATGTCTGGCCGTCATCCAGCGTTATGGTTTCGCTGTCCTTGTTGATACCGGTGATCTTGCCTTCGGCATCGTCCGCCATCGCCACCGTCGAGAACAGCGAAGCAACGATGAGAATTAATCCGACCAGATAATGCATGACTTTCCGTTCCTTTGGTTGTGCCTCGGGTTGGGTTGTCGCCTGACCGATTCGACACGATTGTCGCGATTTGAGCACGCCGCGGAAAAGTGGAAATCGGTTTTCCGATAACGACATGCAGGATAATGGGTTTAAAGCGCGATGCGCTTTGATAGTTCTGGCGCGCCGCACCGTCTATCCCACAATGTAGCGTGCGGAATGTGTCAAAAAAAATGCCGGATATCGATCTCCAGAAGGAAATTTTGCGTCACCGGGGAGCTTGATTTGACCGCCGTCAAAAAGCCCAATAAAACCGGCGCGTAAAGTAGCTGCTCTCTCCTTGGCCTGCTCCGGACAAGGACAATTTATTCAGGCGTCGCGCATGTCTCACAATAGTTTCGGTCATCTGTTCCGCGTAACCACCTGGGGCGAAAGCCACGGTCTGGCGCTCGGTTGCGTTGTTGACGGCTGCCCGCCCGGCATCACGTTCACGGAAGCGGAAATTCAGGCCTATCTCGACAAGCGTAAGCCCGGCCAGTCCAAGTATACGACGCAGCGCCGCGAACCCGATCAGGTGCGCGTGCTTTCCGGAGTCCTTCTGGGCGACGACGGCGTCACCATGACGACGACCGGAACGCCCATCTCGATGATGATCGAGAACACCGATCAGCGCTCGAAGGACTATGGCGAGATCGCCCGCCAGTACCGGCCGGGCCACGCCGATTACACCTATGACGTCAAATACGGTATTCGCGACTATCGCGGAGGCGGACGTTCATCGGCGCGTGAAACGGCGGCTCGTGTTGCAGCCGGTGCGATTGCGCGCAAGATCGTGCCCGGGCTCGAGGTGAAGGGCGCACTGGTTGCAATGGGCGTGCATGGCATCGACCGCCGTCGCTGGAACTGGGCCGAAGTGGATAACAATCCATTCTTTTCGCCGGATGCAGGTTCGGTGGAGATTTTCGCCGACTATCTCGACGGCATTCGCAAGAACGGATCGTCCGTTGGCGCAGTCATCGAAATCGTCGCGGAAGGCGTGCCGGCGGGCATCGGCGCGCCCATCTATGGCAAGCTCGATCAGGATATCGCAAGCCTCCTGATGTCGATCAACGCCGTGAAGGGTGTGGAAATCGGCAACGGTTTCGAGGCGGCCCGTCTCACTGGCGAGGAAAACGCGGACGAAATGCGCATGGGCAATGACGGCAAGCCGCTGTTCCTGTCCAATCATGCAGGCGGCATTCTTGGCGGGATTGCTACAGGTGCGCCGGTCGTGGCGCGTTTCGCGGTCAAGCCGACCTCGTCGATCCTGACCCCGCGCCGCTCTGTCGACAAGGATGGCAAGGAAGTGGATGTGATGACAAAGGGCCGTCACGATCCATGCGTGGGCATTCGCGCCGTGCCGATCGGCGAGGCGATGGTGGCTTGCGCGATTGCCGACCATTATCTGCGCCATCGCGGCCAGACTGGCCGCGTCTGAATAAATTGGGGCCAGACTGGCCGCGTCTGACTAATTTGGGGCCAGACTGGCCGCGTTTGATTGAATTCGGCCTTACAGGCCATATCTGACCGACGATTGGGCCCGTTGGTTGTCTGACATATAGAGGTCGAAATGAGCTATAATCAGAAGCAGGTTGTGGATGCGCTTCGCGCTTTCGAACGCGGCGAGATCGTGGTGGTCATGGATGATGACGGGCGCGAGAATGAAGGCGACCTGATTGTCGCCGCCGTGCATTGTACGCCCGAAAAGATGGCCTTCATCGTCCGCCACACATCCGGCATCGTCTGCACGCCGATGACCCGCGAGGAAGCCAAGCGCCTGAACCTCGCGCCCATGGTGGCTGAAAACGAATCCGCCCACACGACAGCGTTCACCGTGACGGTCGACTATCGCCATGGCACCACGACCGGCATTTCGGCGGAAGACCGCACGCTGACCGTGCGCAATCTGGCCAATCCCAATGCCGGCGCTTCTGATTTCGTGCGTCCCGGCCATATTTTCCCGCTGGTTGCCCGCGAGGGCGGCGTCCTGATGCGGTCCGGTCATACGGAAGCCGCCGTCGACCTCTGCAAGCTTGCAAATCTCCCACCCATCGGCGTGATCTGCGAACTGGTCAACGATGACGGTTCCGTCATGCGCGGCCCGGATGTGAAGGCCTTTGCCGAAAAACATGCGCTGCATCGGGTCACGGTGGCCGATCTCATCGCCTATCGCCAGCGCAAGGAAACGCTGGTCAAGCGCGTTGGCGATGCGCCGGTCAAGACTTGCGCGGGTGCAGCCCACGCCTACACTTACGAATTGCCGTGGGAACCGATGCAGCATGTGGCAGTGGTGTTCGGCGATATTCGTGACGGCGAGGAAGTGCCGGTTCGTCTTCACCGCGAAGACGTGCTGAACGATGTGTTCGGCAAGGGCGGCAGCAATCTCGAGGCCATCATGGAAAAGATGGCGAAGGAAGGCCGCGGCGTGCTGGTTTATCTGCGCGAAGGCTCTGTCGGGGTGCGTTCCGATCACCATGACACCCGCGCCCGCGATGCGATTCCCAGCGACCATGAAAGCCATGCCGAAGCGGTTGCCCGCGAGGAAGAGTGGCGTCAGATCGGACTCGGTGCACAGATATTGAAAGACCTCGGCATCACGTCGATTGTACTTCTGGCATCGCGCGAGCGCCATTATGTCGGCCTTGAAGGTTTCGGCATTCACATCGCCCGCACCGAAATCATCTGACTTTTTAAGACAGATCAGGCGCATGGCCGTCATGGTCATGTGCCTGTGAGATGCTATAGTGAATCTATGACGACACGGCTTTACTGGCATCCTATCTATCTCGAACACCTGACCCCGCCCGGCCATCCCGAGCGCCCGGATCGAATTCGGGCGCTGATGAGTGAGCTGGAAGGGCCGGATTTCTACCGGCTCGATCGGATGGAAGCGCCGCGCGGCGACGAGGCGTCTGTGCTGCTTACGCATCCGGAAGAACATCTGGAAGCCATTCGCGCCGGAATACCGGAGCCCGCTTCGGACGAGGAAGCTGCCCCCCCTGTAGTCAAGCTCGACGGCGATACCTATGTCAGTCCCAAAAGCCTGGATGCCGCGCTGACGGCTATCGGTGCGGCAACGGCGGCGGTCGATGACGTGTTTTCCGGCGCTGCAAATAATGTCTTCGTTGCTGCCCGCCCGCCCGGACATCATGCCGAGCGCTCCACGGCTATGGGCTTTTGCCTTTTCAACAATATTGCGATTGCGGCCCGCCATGCGCAGCGCCGCCACGGTGCCGAGCGCATCGCCATCGTTGATTGGGATGTGCATCACGGCAACGGGACGCAGGATATTTTCAAGGACGATCCAAGCGTCCTGTTCTGTTCGACGCATCAGTTTCCCTTATATCCCGGCACGGGGGCGAAGGATGAAACCGGCGTCGGCAATATCTTCAATGCGCCACTGTCTCCCGATACCGGAAGCCGCGAATTTCGCGAGGCATTTAATAGTCGTGTATTACCTGCCCTGGACAATTTCCGGCCAGATTTGATCCTTATTTCGGCGGGCTTCGATGCCCATTTTCGCGATCCGCTGGCCGAGCTCAATCTTGACGAAGCGGATTTTGATTGGGCGACAGGCAAACTCATGGAGCGGGCAGAAAGGTTCTGCGATCACCGGCTAGTGAGTGTGCTTGAGGGTGGATATGATCTTGAGGGCTTGTCGCAGTCCGCGTCTACGCATATTACGCGGCTGTTGAAAGGATGAATCATGGTAACCGAACCGTCCAACGCCGACATTGCGGTAATGAGCTTCGAGGATGCGCTGAAGCAGCTCGAGAAGATCGTCGACGATCTGGAGCGGGGTGACGTGCCGCTGGAGGAATCCATTCGCATCTATGAGCGCGGCGAAGCCCTGAAGAAACATTGCGACACGCTTCTGAAATCCGCCGAGGACAAGGTGGAGAAAATCCGCATTGGCCGTGATGGCCAGCCGCTCGGCACCGAGCCGCTTGACCCGGAATAGATCGGCCTGAATTGAACTGACCGGATAATTCCGGTCAGAACAGGGTCTTGAGATGGGCGACATAAGGCGCCAGAACGCCGCTCAGCAGATAGGGGCCAAGGCCCCAGGCCAGCGTCCATCCAGCAGCACCAATAATATTCGCTGCCAGAAAATGCAGCGGGTCCATTTTCATGGAACCTGCAACGATCCCATTGAGCTGCCGCAGAAGCACGACGAAACGCGCCGTCGCCACCACATAGATTCCCTTGCTTTCGAAAAGTTTCTCGAACTGATCCAGCCGTTCCGGCGTGAGTTTGACGAGGTGTCCGTATCTGAGGATCAGTCGTCGGCCGCCAAAGCGGCCGATCAGGTATCCCGTGCTGTCGCCAAGCACGGCGCCGACAAATACCGCGATCAGCACGGTTTCGATGTTGAGAGTTCCATGCAGGGCCAGCAATGAGCTTGCTATGAGCGCGCTCTCGCCGGGCAGAGGGGCGCCAAAGGATTCAAAATATACGATTATGAAAAGAGCAAGCGCGCCGTATGCGGCAATGTAAGGTTCCAGAAAGCTCATTGATTTGCAGGTCTTTCGGCAAACGCCGATCTGATCCGGTCAGATCGAACACGATAAAAAGGCTCCGGGCGAGCCGGAGCCTGAAATCTGTAACTATCACATCAACCGATGGAACGCTTGCCGGTAATTGCGTGGTACACCCACAACACGATTATCGAGCCGATTATCGCAATGACGAGGCTGATCGGATCGAATGCGCCGGTGACGCCACGTCCAAAAAGCTGAGACGAGATCACACCGCCGACGATGGCGCCGACAATGCCGAGAGCAATATCCAGAAACAGGCCCTGGCCGCTTTTATTGACGATCTTGCTGCCGATGAAGCCGGCAATCAAGCCTAGTATTATCCAGCTTATAACAGACATCTAATATCTCCCGATGCGTAAATACACTTTTGCATCACGCACTTAGGAAATTTTCACACTGCTGCAAAATTTGCAAGGTATAATGCTTGTCAAAATGGGAAACCCATTTACCTTTATCTTACCGAATGCACAATTGGCATCGGATAACAGGGAGTATCGTGTGATGGGAAGTTATGACGACAACTCGGGCAATTCGCCTATCCCCGGCGGAAGCCTGGCGAAGCCGGTTCTGATTGCGCTCGGCGCCCTGCTGATCGGCAAGATGCTGAAGGGCCATAGCGACGATACGGCGGATGCTCCAGCGCAACCTGTGCCGGATCAGTCGCAGGCAGGCGGCGGCTTGCTCGGTGGTATCCTTGGCGGGCTTGGTGGCCTGCTCGGCGGCGCGGCCGCAGGAAATGCTTCCGCGGCTCCTACAGCGCCGGGGCCTCTGGGTGGCGGACTTGGCGGTCTTCTCGATCAACTGAAACAGGCTGGCCTAGGCGAAAAGGTGGATTCCTGGGTCGGCCAGGGTTCCAACCATCCAATCGAGCCAGGGCAGCTTGGCGATGCGATCGGCCAGAAAACGCTAAGTGAAATCGCGGAGCATGCCGGCATCGACCAGCAGGAGCTTCTGAACCAGCTGTCGCAGGTTCTGCCGGGATTGGTGGACAAGCTGACGACGAACGGGCAGGTTCCCGACGCCAGCGCGCTGTCCAAGCTGCTGCACGGACGCTGACGGAATTTGCATTGAAACTGAACCGCACCGCTCGTCGGTGCGGTTTTGTTTTGAATGCGCTTTCGATAAACTGAAATCATCTCTTATATAAGCTCTACGGATTAATGGCTGGAGTTGCGTTTCATGAGTTTCTTTCCGTGTCCTGACCCGGTTCTTGGCGACAAGACTTCGGTAGACAGCATCGAAACGCTGGTCATCCCGCGTACAAGCGATATTGGTGGGCTGGAAGTGCGGCGTGCATTGCCGACAGTGCGGCGCCGTCTGGTGGGGCCGTTCATTTTCTTCGACCGCATGGGGCCTGCTGTTCTGCGCGATGGCGATGCACTCGATGTGCGCCCGCATCCGCATATCGGCCTTTCCACGGTGACCTATCTGTTCGATGGACATATCCGCCACAGGGACAGCCTTGGCACCGAAATGGTCATCCGCCCCGGTGATGTGAACCTGATGACCGCCGGTCGCGGCATTGTGCACTCCGAGCGTTCGCCGGAAGAGGAACGCAAGGGGCCGTTATCGATTTCCGGCATCCAGACCTGGCTTGCGCTGCCCGATGCGCTGGAAGAAATCAGCCCGGAGTTTTTTCACACCAACGCTCCCGATCTGCCGGTTATGGAGGACAGCGATTTCTCCGGGCGGCTGATCATGGGGTCCATGCTGGGGCTGAAGTCGCCGGTAATCCAGCACGCCGATACGCTTTATGCGGATATTCGGATAGAACCAAACGGGCGTTTCCCGATTCCGCCTGTCGCCGAAGAACGCGCAATCTATACGCTTCAGGGCAATGTCGGCATTGGCGGCGAAGTGTTTCCGCCCGACCGCCTGCTGGCATTCCGCCCCGGCGACGATATTGTCGTGCAGGCCGGACCGGAAGGTGCGCATATCATGCTATTTGGCGGTGCAACACTCGGTTCGAAGCGCTATGTATGGTGGAATTTCGTATCGTCTTCGCGAGAGAGGATAGAGAAGGCCAAGGAAGAATGGCGCAGCGGGCGTTTCGATATCGTGCCCGGTGATGAGCAGGATTTCATACCTTTGCCTGAATGAAGTGAATTGAGTGGAGCCTTGGGACACGATGTCCCGCCTGCTTGATCCTGCCGCGTTGCTGCTATACCGACAACAAAACCGAACCAGAAACAGGTTGTTTTAATGTCCCGACCACTGACCCCGTTGCTTGACAAGGCGCCGATCCCGGAAGCCCTGCGCGCATTGCCGGAATCCGATCTGCCTCAACTCGCGCAGGAATTGCGCGCGGAGCTGATCGACGTGGTATCGACCACCGGCGGGCATCTGGGAGCGGGGCTGGGTGTGGTGGAGCTGACGGTGGCGTTGCACCATGTCTTCGACACGCCGCATGACCGTATCATCTGGGACGTTGGCCATCAGGCCTATCCGCACAAGATACTGACCGGGCGTCGCGACCGCATCCGCACATTGCGTCAGACCGGCGGTCTTTCGGGTTTCACAAAGCGCAGCGAAAGCGAATATGATCCCTTTGGCGCGGCGCATTCATCAACGTCGATCTCGGCTGGTCTTGGCATGGCGGTCGCGTCCGATCTTTCGGGCGAAAAGCGCAATGTGATTGCGGTCATTGGCGACGGTTCCATGTCGGCTGGCATGGCCTATGAGGCGATGAACAATGCCGGTGCGCTCGACGCGCGCCTTATTGTCATCCTCAACGATAACGACATGTCGATTGCGCCGCCGACCGGCGCCATGAGCGCCTATCTGGCGCGTCTCGTCTCCGGTAAGACCTATCGCAGCGTCCGCGAGGCCGCCAAGCAGGTTGCCAAAAAGCTGCCGAAGTTTTTGCAGGACAAGGCCCGCAAGTCGGAGGAATACGCGCGTGCCTTCTTCACTGGCGGCACGCTGTTTGAAGAGTTGGGCTTCTATTACGTCGGCCCCATCGACGGACATAATCTGGATCATCTGCTGCCGATCCTGAAAAATGTGCGTGATACGCAGGAAGGCCCGGTGCTGATCCACGTGGTCACGCAGAAAGGCAAGGGTTATCCGCCAGCCGAAGCCGCCGCCGACAAATATCACGGCGTCAACAAGTTCGACGTCATAACCGGCCAGCAGTCGAAACCACCTGCAAATGCGCCGAGCTATACCAAGATTTTCGGCACCAGCCTGATCGAAGAAGCCCGCCACGACGACAAAATCGTGGCGATCACCGCCGCCATGCCATCGGGCACCGGGCTTGATCTTTTTGGCGAGGTGTTTCCGCAACGCACCTTCGATGTCGGTATTGCCGAACAACATGCGGTGACTTTCGCTGCCGGTCTTGCCAGCGAAGGTTTCAAGCCGTTCTGCGCCATTTACTCGACGTTCCTGCAACGCGGCTATGATCAGGTCGTGCATGACGTTTCGATTCAAAATCTGCCGGTGCGCTTCCCCATCGACCGCGCCGGACTGGTTGGGGCAGATGGCCCGACCCATGCAGGTTCCTTCGATACGGGCTTCCTTTCCGCTCTGCCCGGTTTCGTGGTGATGGCCGCATCGGATGAGGCCGAACTTCGCCATATGGTGCGCACCGCTGCCGAATATAACGAAGGTCCGATCTCTTTCCGCTATCCGCGTGGCGATGGTGTCGGTGTCGACCTGCCGGAACGCGGGCAACTGCTTGAGATCGGCAAGGGCCGCATCGTGCGTGAAGGCACGAAGGTCGCGCTGCTGTCCTTTGGAACGCGCTTGCAGGAATGCCTTGCTGCCGCCGATGAGCTGGGCGCCGCCGGTCTTTCGACCACGGTTGCCGATGCGCGCTTCGCCAAGCCGCTCGATCATGACCTGATCCGCCGGCTGGCGCGAGAGCATGAAGTGTTGGTGATGGTGGAAGAGGGCGCTGTCGGCGGCTTTGCCTCGCATGTGCTGCAATTCCTCGCCACGGATGGCCTTCTTGATCGTGGCCTCAAGGTGCGGGCTCTGACCTTGCCGGACAGCTATCAGGACCACGGCAAGCCGGACGCCATGTATGCCGAGGCCGGTCTCGACCGGGCGGGGATCGTGCAGGCGGTTTTTGCAGCCCTTGGCCGCGAGGCCATCGCAGCGCCATTTCGCGCCTGACCGATGAGCGGAGAAGCAGGCGACAGGAACCTGCGGCTCGATCAGCTGCTGGTCGAACTCGGGCTGTTTGCAACGCGTTCGCGGGCGCGTGATGCAATTCAGCGCGGCACGGTCAAGGTGGACGGCAAGCCAGTCACCAAGCCCGGCCAGACGGTTTTGCGTAACGCAAACATCGCCGTTGACGATCCGGCAAGCGCTTATGTCTCCCGCGCTGCCCTGAAGCTTATTGCAGCGCTCGACCATTTCGGCCTTGATGTGAAAGGGCGTACAGCACTCGACATTGGTGCTTCGACAGGCGGCTTCACACAAGTCTTGCTGGAGCGTGGCGCGAACCACGTTCTCGCCATCGATGTGGGCCACGACCAGCTGCACGAGACGTTGCGCGCTGATCCTCGTGTCACCAACAAGGAAGGGCTCAACGCCCGTGCGCTGGAATTTTCCGATCTGGATGGACGCGAAATCGATTGCGTGGTTTCGGATGTGAGCTTCATCTCGCTGAAACTCGCCTTGCCTGCGGCATTGGCCTTTGCGCAAAAAGGTGCTATTTGCGCGCTTCTCGTAAAGCCGCAATTTGAAGCGGGCCGCGAGGCCATCGGCAAGGGCGGCATTCTGCGCGACCCGAAAGATGGTGAACGCATTGCAGAAGAACTGAGATTGTGGCTGGAGACGCAAGCCGGCTGGCGCGCGCTCGGCCTTTGCCCGTCGCCCATTGAAGGCGGCGACGGCAATCGTGAATATCTCCTGGCAGGAAAGAAAGACCAATGACGACGCCAAGTACTGGGCAAATTACAATCCGCTCGGTTGGTGCGGGCGGCGATGGCGTTGCCAACCTTCCCGACGGGCAGATTTACGTGCCTTTCACGCTGCCGGGCGAAGTGGCCAATGTCGCGCGCGACAAGAACCGCGCGACGGTTATGGCGCTTCTTGAAACATCGCCTGAGCGTCAGGCGCCTGCCTGCCGGCATTTCGAGGATTGCGGCGGCTGCGCCTTGCAGCATTGGCAGGATGAGCCCTATCGCCTGTGGAAGCGCGAACTGGTTGTTTCCGCGCTGAAGGGCAGGGGGATCGACACGGAAGTTGCGCCTCTCGTGGCTTGTCAGCCGCGCACACGGCGCCGCGCTGTTTTTGCGGCACGCAAGACGGAAAAGGGTGTGCTGCTTGGCTTCAATCGCCACTTGAGCCATGAAATCATCGATATAGTCGAATGCGCTGTAACTGTTCCCGAAATCATTGCGCGGCTTGATGATCTGCGGGAAGTGGGAGCGTTGATTGCACCCGGTTCCAAGCCGTTCAAGCTGGCGGCGACCCTGACGGCGTCCGGCCTCGATCTCGCGGCGAGCGGCTGCGGCGTGCTGGATGACAGCCAGCGCCGCGCCTTGACCGCGCTTGTCATGAAAAAGGGCTTTGCGCGTCTTTCGCACGAGGGTGAAATCATCGTCGAGCCGAAAAAGCCGCTCATTCATTTCGGCAAGGTGCCGGTTCCGGTGCCGCCCGGTTGCTTCCTGCAGGCAACGGAGGATGCCGAAGAGGCGATGGTGCAACTCGTGCTGGACCATGTCGGCAAGTCCAAGCGTGTCGCTGACCTGTTCTGCGGCGTCGGCACATTTGCGCTGCGGATTGCAGAAAAGAGCGCGGTTCATGCGGTCGAGAACGACGCGCTGGCCCTTGCCGCCCTTGATCGCGGCGTACGCCATGTGCAGGGGCTGAAGCCCGTCTCGGTCGAGCGCCGCGACCTGTTCCGCCGTCCTTTGATGCCGAAGGAATTGCTGCCCTATAACGCCGTGGTTTTCGATCCGCCGCGTGCAGGTGCGGAAGAACAGGCGCTTGAGCTGGCAAAATCGAAGGTGGAAAAGGTTGTCGCGGTTTCGTGCAATCCGGTGACGCTCGCCCGCGATCTCGCCATTCTGGTGAAGGGCGGCTATCGGGTTACGCGAGTCACGCCGATTGACCAGTTTCTCTGGTCGCCACATGTCGAAGCGGTGGCGACGCTGGTGAAGAAGTAGTTTAATCCAAGGTACTTTCTCGATAAAAGCTATACATAGAAAAATCTGGTAAGAAAAATTCGGAATTTGAACTCAGATGGCAAGCTTTTTGGGGAGATTTTCTGTAAAAAGAGATCATATTATTTAGAAAGTTGCAATTTTTGGCATCGTGCATTCTTATGTGGTAATCTATATTTATAAATTTACCTTTCTGTGTGGTAAGAGGCAGAACGAGGCCGTCAAAGCTTCCAAATCCAGCTGCATTTGCTGAATATTCCAATGTTTTGAGAGATTTTGGCCAGTAGCGTTTAATTTCCTCAAGCGCTTTGACTTTGATCTCGGTTCCCCAAATCGTGGCACTGCCATTAACAATCCTCTCCCAGATTGGGTCACTATCTGGGCAAGGAACTCCTTGCCAATAGGAGTTTGTATGTTCCTCAAAGTCAGCGGTTAAGCTGCATTCACGGTCCATAATTTTTGTTAGCCAGTTGGCGTCAAGCCTGCTTGAGTTATGGGCATTAACTCCAACATCTGTGAGGTAATCATCTTTGAAATGTGCACCCCAAGTATTATCGATCCAAGTTCGGGCGACACTGTCGGGGTCATCAAAAACAAAAATCCCCGTTAAACGTGAAACTTGGTTTCGGTAGTTTTCTCTTCTTATTCTCTCTATCGCGATTTCACTTAGGAGGCGGTTGGGAAGCGAACTCGCCAGAAGATTTGCCATATTAAAAGACAGTAATGAGCAGCTTTCAGCTTCAGGCAACTGATCTGGAGTGCAATACCAACCGCGCACAACATTCCAGGCCACCATTGGATTATCGAGATCCAAGTAGACAAAGCCTTCAAAGCATTCGTTGCTCAATTATTCGACCTCCAAAGCCCAATCAACCGCCGCTTCGGCATGCAATCGTGTCGTGTCGAATACCGGCACGGAGCTGTCCTGCTGGCCGATGAGCAGCATGATTTCGGTGCAGCCGAGAATGATGGCTTCCGCCCCGCGCCGAACCAGACGATTGATGACAGCGCGGTATTTTTCGCGTGACGCATCGCGCACTTCGCCAACCACCAGCTCCTGATAGATGATGTCGTGCACGGTCTTGCGGTCGGCATCGTCGGGCGTTAGCACCTCAAGCCCATGTTTGGCCGCAAGACGGCCCTTATAGAAATCCTGTTCCATCGTGAAGGCGGTGCCGAGGAGCCCGACTTTTGAGAGGCCTGCAGCCTTGATCTTTTCCGCCGTGGGGTCCGCGATATGCACAAGGGGGATCGATGTGGCGCTTTCGATGTCGTCAGCCATCTTGTGCATGGTGTTGGTGCAGATCAGGATGAAGTCAGCCCCGCCCCGTTCAAGGTTCTGCGCGGCCTCGATCATGAGCGCGGTCAGCTCATCCCATCGGCCTTCATGCTGGAGGCGCTCGATTTCACCGAAATCCATGGACCACATCAGGCTTTTGGCGGAGTGCGTTCCGCCAAGCCGTGCGCGGATTTCCTGATTGATGATCCGATAATATTCCTGCGAGCTTTCCCAACTCATTCCGCCTATCAGACCGATGGTCTTCATCAACCTCTCCCGGATAAGATTAAGGGCGGATCGCTCCGCCCCTGCCGTATGCTCATATGTTCTGGTGAAAGCCGCCGCGTCACATCTTTTCGATGATCTTCTGGTCGCCTTCATATGCCTTGCCATTGGCGGCGATGATGGCGGGAACGATATCTTCCGCCTTGTCGATGACCAGCGGTTTCACCTGATGCGCGGTGTGCAGAAAGCCTTCCGCCATCATATGCTCAAGTAGCGAGAGCATCGGCTGCCAGAAATTGTTGATGTTTGCGAAAACCATCGGCTTGCGATGCTTGCCAAGCTGCGCCCAGGTCATCATTTCCACGATTTCCTCAACCGTGCCGATGCCGCCGGGCAGCGTGACGAACGCGTCCGATTTCTGGAACATGAGATGCTTGCGCTCGTGCATGTCGCCGACGACGATAAGTTCGGTCAGCTGTTCGGCCTTTTCAAGGCTTGCTTCCTTGTCGAGCAGGAAGGTCGGGATGATGCCGGTAACCTCGCCGCCAGCTTCCATCACGCCTTGCGCAACCGCGCCCATGATGCCGCGCGTGCCGCCGCCATAAACAAGGCGCAGACCGTGTTCGGCAATGGACCGGCCAAGCGCAACGCCCGCATCGCGATAGATGGGATTCAGGCCCGTAGACGAGCCGCAATAAACACAGATGGATCGAATCTCAGACATGATTTCTTGTGCTCTTTTGGTCTTTCAGCGTCAAGCGCCTCCGGTTTCATTTTGCGAAGAAGATTAGCGGCGGGCGGCGGTCGCGGTTGGACATTTGTGGAGATTGTTATATCTCAATCGGTATGTGTTTCAGATCGGGAAGTGGATTGGATATGAAGAACTGGGTTGTGTTTCTCGGGCTCATCTTTGCCGCGTCATCCGCGTCGGCGGGCGAAATCAATATCAAGCTGCCGGACGACACCGAAGTGACGACCAACTCCGTTCTCTACAAATGCGGCGAGAAAAATGTCTCGGTAACCTACTACAACGCCGGTGATATTTCGCTTGCGGAACTGGAGCTGGAAGACGAAACCGTCATCGCCTCCAATGTCATCTCCGGCTCTGGAGCCAAATATGCCGGCGGCGTTTACATCTGGTGGACCAAGGGCGAAACGGCCGATCTTTATAACCTTATGGACGATCCGGACCAGTCGAAGCCGACAAACTGTGTAGAACAATAACCCTGCTAATAAAAAGCCTCGTACCTTTTGCTGTTTCGGTGCAGATTTCTTGTGGGGGGAAGCCAAAAGCTATAAACCCGTCATTAAAGTCTCTGGCGTGGGTTTCGAAACGAAATGCAAAAGAACAGTTTAGGATTGCTCGGTATCGGGTTCGTCGCGATCGTCGTCGGGCTCGGCCTTTATTGGAATGCGACACGATCTCGCGTTGAGGCACCGCAGTCCGATGTCGCCGCGCCAGCATCGAACAATGCGCCAGCCCAGCCCCAGGCGGCGCCGTCCGAGACAAAAGCACCAGAAGCGCAGGGATCCGCGGCGACGAAGCCCGCGAGCGAGGCCGCGACAGGCGATGCGAAGCCTCAGGCCACGCCGACCCAAGAACCTGCCGCGCAGGCACATGCCGCTTCCCCACAACAGCAGAACAACACGCCGATTTTCGATCTCCTGCGGGTCGAGCCAGATGGTTCGGTGGTGATCGCAGGCAAGGCGCTTCCCAATGCCGATGTCGAAGTCGTGGCAGGCGCGACTGTTGTGGGTAAGGCCAAGGTGGGACCCAATGGCGATTTCGCCATCGTTCTGGATGAGCCCTTGAAGGCGGGAGACCATCAGTTGGTCCTGCGTTCGACCGGCGCAGACAACAATGTCGCCACCTCCGCGCAGACTGCCATCGTATCGGTGCCTGAAACCAGGTCGGGGCAGGTGCTGGCGCTGGTTGAGGAGCCGGGGCAGGCGAGCCGCCTGATTACGAAGCCGGAAACGGCGCCCAAGCCGCAGGACAATACGGAGGCCGCTCCCGAAGCTGCCTCCAAGGCCGACAAGCCGGCAGCCAAGCCCGCGCAGGCTTTGCCGATTGCAATCGAGGCGGTGGAGATCGAAGGCCAGTCGGTTTTCGTGGCAGGCAAGGCCAATGGCGGCAATCGCGTCATCGTCCACGCCAACGATACATTGCTTGGCGCAAGCCTCATTTCGCCGGATGGCCGTTTCCTTGTGCAGAGCAAACAGCCGCTCAGTGTCGGTGACTATATCATTCGCGCCGACCTGCTCGACAACGCCAACCGCGTTCTGGCGACGGCACGAGTTCCGTTCCGCCGCGAAGCTGGCGAGAATATCTCCGCAGTTGCTTCCGATACGGAAGGCCAGACGACCACGCCTTCGGAAGTGCATGGTGAAGCTGCGGCTCCCCTGCAGAAAGTGGAAGGCTCCGTCATCATCCGGCGCGGAGATAATCTCTGGACGATATCCAAGCGCACCTATGGTAAAGGCACGCGATACACGACTATCTATCTCGCCAATCGCGAGCAGATCCGCAATCCGGACCTGATCTGGCCAGGGCAGGTCTTCAATATGCCGAAGGAACCTTTGGGTGAGGATGAGGTGAAGCGCCAGTTGGAAGATCACGCCAACTGACCATGGTTTTCAAACCGGTTTCGGCGGGGGCGGTGGTCACGATAGTGTGTTTTCATATTGCCGCGCTTTTGGAGAAAGAACGCCTCGAAAACTTGAAGTCTGGAGCATAATCGTATATCGTCGATATACGATGAAGATAATTCTCGACAAGAATTCAGCTGAGGCTGTTTCCGATCTCGCGCAGATCGGGATTGACGATGAAGCCGCGGCGCGCATTTGCGCGGCGCTCGGCCATCCTGTCCGTATTCGCATTATCCGGCAGTTGATGATGGAGGATGCCTGCTGCTGCAAGGATATTGTCGGCAAGCTCGACCTTGCTCAATCGACGGTCTCCCAGCACCTCAAGGTTCTCGTGCAGGCCGGTCTTATCGATTATCGGCCTGAGCGCCAGTCGTCGCGTTACAGCGTCAACTGGCAGCAAATGAACGCTGTCCGCACGCATTTTGCTTCGTTCAAAGGCGCATGCTGCGGCTAGAACCTATCCCGAGAAGCGGGAGCCGGTTTTCGGAAAAGATGTGTCAAACAAACAGATAAAGCGATGACGGAGTTCATCTCGTACGAAATCGCTTGAGCCCACCGACTTGAAAGAACGCACCATGAGTTCCCCCAAAACGGTTTCCGCCGATTCCGGCGAGACGTTCAAGACATTGCGAAATCTCTGGCCCTATATGTGGCCGTCCGACAGGCCGGATCTGCGCATGCGCGTCGTCTGGGCCACGTTCTATCTGGTGATTTCCAAGATCGTGCTCATCCTCGTCCCCTATTTCTTCAAATGGGTGACGAATGCCTTGACCGGCCAGTTGAACCCGCCGGATTATATTCCGCTGTTTCTGGTCGGTGCGGTGATGCTGGTGCTGGCTTATAACGGCGCCAAGATCATACAGGCCGGTCTCAACCAGCTTCGCGACGCCTTGTTTGCGAGCGTCGGCCAATATGCGGTGCGCCAGCTGGCCTATAAGACCTTTGTGCACATGCACCAGCTGTCTCTGCGTTTCCATCTGGAAAGACGCACGGGCGGGCTTTCGCGCGTCATTGAGCGCGGCACCAAGGGGATTGAAACGATTGTCCGCTTCACCATCCTCAACACGCTGCCTACCATTCTGGAATTTGCGCTGACGGCGGTTATTTTCGCCTTCGCCTACGGCATTTCCTATCTCCTTGTCGTTGCCGCAACGGTCTGGCTTTATACCTGGTTTACGATCAAGGCGAGCGACTGGCGCATCAGTATCCGCCGGGAAATGAACGATTCCGATACGGAGGCCAACACCAAGGCGATCGACTCGCTTCTCAATTTCGAAACAGTCAAATATTTCGGCAACGAGAACATGGAAGCCAAGCGCTTCGATGCTTCGATGGCGCGTTATGAAAAGGCGGCTACCCAGACCTGGACCTCGCTTGGCTGGCTGAACTTCGGCCAGGCCGTGATCTTCGGTGTCGGCATGGCAATTGTCATGGTCATGTCCGCTCTGGAAGTCCGTGCCGGAACGCAGTCCATCGGCGACTTCGTTTTCATCAATGCCATGCTGATGCAACTGTCCATTCCGCTCAACTTCATCGGCTTTATCTATCGTGAAATCCGTCAGGGCCTCACCGATATCGAGCAGATGTTCGACCTTCTCGATGTGAAGCAGGAAGTCGTCGACAAACCCGGTGCGCCAGCATTGAAGATCGACAAGGGCGCGATCCGCTTTGAAGACGTGCATTTCGCCTATGATGCGAACCGCCCGATCCTAAAGGGGATCAGTTTTGAAGTTCCGGCAGGAAAGACGGTCGCGATTGTCGGGCCGTCGGGTGCGGGCAAATCCACGATCTCGCGGCTTCTGTTCCGCTTCTACGATGTGCAGTCAGGAACGGTTTCCATCGACGGGCAGGATGTCCGTGATGTCGCGCAGGAAAGCCTGCGCAAGGCCATCGGCATGGTGCCGCAGGATACCGTGCTGTTCAACGATACGATAGCCTATAACATCCGCTATGGCCGCCCCGATGCAACGAATGAAGAGGTGGAAAAGGCGGCAGAACTCGCGCAGATTTCCAGCTTCATCAAGCATTTGCCGGAGGGCTATAAGTCGATGGTCGGTGAACGCGGCCTCAAGCTTTCGGGCGGTGAGAAACAGCGTGTCGCCATTGCCCGCACGATCCTGAAGGCTCCGCCCATCCTCATCCTCGATGAGGCGACTTCGGCACTCGATACGGCAACCGAACAGGAAATCCAGTCCGCGCTCGACATTGTCAGCCGGGGGCGCACCACGCTTGTCATCGCGCATCGCCTGTCGACCGTTATCGGCGCTGATGAAATCATCGTCCTGAAGGATGGCCTGATCGCCGAAAGAGGCACGCATCGCATGCTGCTCAAGCACAAGGGGCTTTATGCTTCCATGTGGGCTCGCCAGCGCGAGGCCGATGAGGCGGAAGAACGTCTGCGCCAGGTGCGGCAAAGCGACGAACTGGGCGTCGTTACGCGCGGTGTCCCGGCGGCGGAATAGTCGGTTCGCGGGGTCGCTCGGTATATTAGGGCGCGATCACGTGCCCTAACAGCCGTGAATAATTTGCGAAATGGATTTTGATTCCGGATAGGATGAGGTAAATAACGGCCAAACTCAAAGGAAGAGCGATGAGCCTTACTGACACTATCCGCAATA
Source organism: Brucella ciceri (assembly GCF_041930145.1). NCBI lineage: Bacteria > Pseudomonadati > Pseudomonadota > Alphaproteobacteria > Hyphomicrobiales > Brucellaceae > Brucella > Brucella ciceri. The sequence continues at coordinate 424,714 of NZ_JBHEEV010000003.1, forward strand.
CTTTCGTGCCGATCCATCGGGAAGGCTATCCGTTTATCGCGGGCTTTTTCGTGGTTTCGCTCATTCTGGGCTGGCTCTGGGACCCGCTGTTCTGGATCGGTATGGTGCTGACCGTCTGGTGCATCTATTTCTATCGTGATCCCGAGCGCGTGACGCCAATGGACGATGATCTGGTCATCAGTCCCGCCGATGGCAAGGTTTCCTTTGTCGGCCCCGCAGTGCCGCCAGCCGAGCTGGACCTTGGCGCCGAGCCGCGTATGCGCGTGTCGGTTTTCATGAATGTGTTCTCGGTACATATCAACCGTTCCCCCGTGCGCGGCAAGATCGAGAAGGTCGTGCATCGTCCGGGCAAATTCCTCAATGCGGAACTGGACAAGGCTAGCACGGATAACGAACGCAATAGCGTGCTGATCGAAAGCCCGCATGGCAAGATCGGTGTTGTCCAGATCGCTGGCCTCGTTGCCCGGCGCATTGTTTGCTGGTCGAACGAGGATGACGATCTGTCCGTTGGCGAACGGTTCGGCCTGATCCGCTTCGGATCGCGGGTCGATGTCTATCTGCCGGCAGATGCGACCGTTCGTGTCGCGGTTGGCCAGACGGCAGTCGCCGGTGAAACCGTGCTGGCCGATTATGGCAGCGGACGCGGTGAGCCAGTGGTGCGGATCGCTTAAGCCGATGGAAGCGCCTTTTCCGCCTTTTGAGCCCAACGGCCGCGTGGATTCATCGCGCGGCCCGAAGCTGTCGCAGATACCCCTGCGTATCGTCGTTCCCAATGTCATCACAGTTCTCGCCATCTGTGCCGGTCTGACCGGTATTCGTCTGGCCTTTGAAAACCGTTTCGAGCTTGCCGTCGTGATGGTGCTCGTAGCAGCCTTTCTTGACGGCATCGACGGGCGTGTGGCCCGCATGATGAAGGGATCGTCCAAGTTCGGCGCCCAGATGGATTCGCTCGCCGACATCGTCAATTTCGGCGTAGCGCCTGCTCTGGTGCTCTATGCCTTCATGCTTGATCAGGCGCGTTCCTTCGGCTGGATCGCGGCGCTTCTCTACGCCATTGCCTGCTGCCTGCGGCTGGCACGTTTCAATGTCATGCTGGAAGACCCGAACCGCCCGGCCTGGCAAAGCAACTATTTCATAGGCGTGCCCGCACCTGCAGGCGCAATGCTCGTCCTGCTGCCGGTTTATCTCGGTTTTCTCGGCCTGACCCCGACGCGGGCGCTCGCTTTCGGTGTGGCGGTCTATACCGTGGCCATTGCGTTTCTGCTGGTAAGCCGCCTGCCGGTTTATAACGGCAAATCGGCCGGCAGCCTTGTCCGACGCGATATCGTCATGCCGCTGATCCTGTTCGTGGTTGTTTACGTCGCGTTCCTGATGAGCTTCACCTGGCAGACATTGAGCATCACGGCGCTCGCCTATCTCGCTTTCCTTCCGTTCAGTCTGGCAGCGTGGAACAGGCGTGAAGCTGCTGACAGAAAGGCTGCTGAGGCGGCCAGCGACGAAGAGGACGCGTCGTCAGAGGAAAACTGATGGCAACGCCCGTCTGATGAAACGAACGCGCTCCTCGACCGGTGATTTCGGGAGGAGCGCGATCTCATATCCGAGCCGCCTGTAGGTTTTGTCCATTGCATCGAACGTACGCACGGCTTCATCGAAATCCTGCTTGCGTTCCGTATCCTGCCCGAAGATTTCGGCCCATGGCGGTGCCAGGAACACGGTACTGTTGTATCTGATCCGGCGGGCGGCCTCCTCGATATGCTGTGGCACGGGCAGGTCGCACAGCGTCAGATAGCCGATCACATCGGGAACGCCGCGGTCGAAGAAAACGGTACCAGCCTGTTGTTCTGCCATGGCGTGAGAGCGCATCTCCCAACAAAGCATCAACTCTGCAAAGAGTGCGCGATCACTCCACGGGAGGGCGCTGCCGCCGATTGCGACCTGATCCTGGATAATGGCGCGTCCGGCTTCAACGGTGCGGGAAAAACCGCCCTTTTCGAGCGCATCGATCAGTGTGCTTTTGCCTGATCCCGGTCCGCCGCTGATGATGATGAAACGCTGGTGATCTTTAATCATAAGTCCTCCAATAGCAAAGTGAATGCGCGCGAAGACGGTCCGCGCGTGACGAAGGGTCTGAAAGTGGGAGAATTGGCCGCTGAAAAAGGAGCCGTCAGGTGGCTACCGCGTGTCCCGAAAAGTGTGAAACGGTTTTCGGGCAAGGTGGACGTCAAAAAATCACCGATCTGATTCAATCGGATCGTGACGCGGTAGGTCAATAAACAAAATAGAACCGGCCTTGCAGGGAAACAAGGCCGGAAAAAGAAATCAGCTCGGCAGATGGTAGTCCAGGAAGCGATCCTGGCGCACATCGAAGAGCTTGCCGGTGACATCCAGGGCAGGATCGGCAAGCTTGACGATCTTCTCTGCCACCGACTGCGGCGTCGGCAATGTTTCCGGATCTTCGCCCGGCATGGCCTGCGCACGCATTGCCGTGCGGGTCGCTCCCGGATTGACGGAGTTGACCTTGAGCTTCATCTGCTTCGTTTCTTCGGCCCAACTGCGCGCCATGACTTCGACGGCAGCTTTCGAGGCAGCGTAAGGTCCCCAGAAGGCCCGGCAGGTGTGCGCCACGCCGGATGAAAGCAGAATGGCCCGTCCCGCATCCGAAGCACGCAGAAGCGGATCGGTGGAACGGATGAGGCGCCAGACGCTGGTGACATTGACGTTCATGACCTTCTCGAAAGTCTTGGCTTCGACGTGCCCGATCGGGGAAATCGTGCCCAACACGCCCGCATTGGCAACCATTATGTCGAGCTTGCCCCAGCGCTCATGAATGGAGCCGCCGAGGCGATCGATGGCTTCCATGTCGGTAATGTCGAGAGGCACCAGCGTGGCGCTGCCTCCGAGTTTACGGATATCATCGTCCAGCTCTTCCAGTCCGCCGACCGTGCGTGCGACCGCGATGACATGCGCGCCGCGTTTTGCCAGTTCGAGCGAAAGAAAATAGCCAATACCGCGCGATGCGCCTGTCACCAGTGCGATGCGGCCCGTAAGGTCGATACTCATCTAGTCCCCATATGTCATTCAAACACAAGAAACAGGCGGCCTTTTGAGCCGCCTGAGTGGAAGGATTTTGCGATCAGCCGTTGCTGGCGAGGAGAGACAGCGTATGGACGTTGCTCTCGCCTTCCTGATCGAGGAGACGGGTCGGATATTCACCCGTGAAGTAGTGATCGGTAAAGGCAGGTGCCTTCGGATCACGTGGTTTGCCGCCGACAGCCTTGTACAACCCGTCGATGGAAAGGAACGCAAGGGAATCCGCGCCGATATAGCGACACATGGATTCGAGGTCCTTGTGCTGGTTTGCCAACAGCTTATCGGCATGGGGGGTGTCGATACCGTAGAAATCCGGATGGTAAATCATTGGACTTGCCACGCGGATATGCACTTCCTTGGCGCCTGCATCGCGGATCATCTGCACGATCTTGACGGAAGTGGTGCCGCGCACGATGGAATCATCCACCAGCACGACGCGCTTGCCTTCGATCATGGCGCGATTGGCCGAGTGCTTCAGCTTGACGCCAAGCGCACGAATTTGCTGCGTCGGCTCGATGAAGGTGCGGCCCACATAATGGTTGCGGATAATTCCATATTCGAACGGAATGCCGCTGGCCTGCGCGAAACCAAGAGCGGCAGGCGTGCCACCATCGGGCACCGGCACGATCACGTCGGCTTCGATACCGGCTTCCTTGGCAAGCTCCATGCCCATGTTCTTGCGCGCGACATAGACGCTGCGACCGCCGACGACGGAGTCGGGGCGGGCGAAATAGACATACTCAAACAGGCAGAGCCGTTCCGGCTGCGGGTTCTCGGGCTTGATGGATTCCGTGGTTATGGAGCCGTCCTTCTGGATCTCGCAGATGATGACTTCGCCGTTTTCGACATCGCGAATATATTTCGCACCGATGATATCGAGGGCGCAGGTTTCCGAGCAGAAGATAGGCTTGCCATCAAGCTCGCCCATGACGAGCGGACGGATGCCGATGGGATCGCGCGCGGCGATCAGTTTTGTGCGGGTCAGCGCCAGCATGGCATAGCCGCCTTCGACCTGCCGGATGGCATCGACGAAACGGTCGGAGGAGGATGAGTGGCGCGAGCGGGCAATCATATGCAGCACGACTTCGGTGTCGGAGGTCGCCTGGAAGATCGCGCCCGAAGCGATCAACTGCTTGCGCAGCGTAATGCCGTTGGTGAAGTTGCCGTTGTGGGCAATGGCGATGCCGCCGACTTCCAGTTCCGCGAACAATGGCTGCACGTTGCGCAGGATCGTCTCGCCGGTGGTGGAATAGCGCACATGGCCGATGGCGCGGTCGCCCGGCAGGCGGTTCAGCGTTGCCGCGTCGGTGAAATGATCGCCGACGAGGCCCATGTGGCGTTCGGAATGAAAACGGCGGTTGTGATAGGAAACAATGCCGGCGGCTTCCTGCCCGCGATGCTGGAGGGCATGCAGGCCCAGCGCCGTCAGCGCGGCAGCGTCCTCGTGGCCAAGAATGCCAAATACGCCGCACTCTTCATGCAGGGTATCTTCATCCAGCATGAAGGAGGCATTTTCAGAAGAATGGCTGGTCATTGCCGCAAGGCCTTTCGATTGCAGAGGCAACTAAAGCATGTTCCGGAAAAGGGAAAACCGGTTTTCCGATTTACGACATGCGTAAAGACTTCAGGCGCCTCTCTATCACAAGATGGCTTTTTGTTAAAAGCGAAGAGTTCATCGATGCGTCGATATGATCTCATGAACATCAGTATCGCATGACGCTCACGAATAATCTCGCAAATTCCCGCCTGAAATATGATCGCGGATGCAAAATGACAATGTCTGAACGTCGATATGGCTGTTTTGCATTGACCATGTTTATTTCCGGAATTGAAAAAGCCGTCAGCGGGGCTGGCGGCTTCTCCATATCTCGGAACGGCTTATTGCTGTGCAGGCGTATCGTCCGGAACCGGCGCTTCTTCCTGCTCGCCGGAAGCGGGAGCAGTCTGTTGAGGCTTGAATTTTTCAATCATCTGGTCGGGATTTGCTGGCAGAAGGTCGATCAATTGTTGGCCGAACGAATCGAGCATCGGCTTTGATTTCGCATTCGTTACCCAAGCTGGCTGGTTTGTCGGGACGAGCCAGTTGAAGAACAGCATGGCGACGACAACGAGAAGCACCCCGCGTACACCGCCAAACAGAAAGCCAAGCGTGCGGTCGAGTGCACCGATACGGCTATCGATGATGAAATCGGCGATCTTCATCGTAATCAATGACACGACAATCAACACCACGAGGAAAACCGCGCCAGCGGCTGCAATCTTCGCGATGGTTTCGTTGTTGATATACGGTTGTACGAAAGGCAGAACTGGTTGGTAGAATAGATAAGCTGCAGCGGCAGCCGCAGCCCATGACACCAGCGACAGCACCTCGCGGGAAAAACCGCGCACCATCGCCAGAATGGCTGAAACCAGCGTTATCCCGAGCAGAATTCCATCAAGCATGGTTATCGGCATTCTGGCCTGTCCTCAGTTATTATGCGCAAAATGATCCATGCGCAGGGCAGTCAAAGATGCTGAAGTTTATCACCGGAAGGTTGACAGATTCTTCCAGTCATAAAACTCCAGATTTATTGCTTCTTTCCGGAGCCTGAAGCCGCGATGCGCGCAACAAGATCGGGCAAGGCGGAAGTTTCCATGAGGCGGAAGCTGCGATCTTTCCAGAGTTCGCCACTGCCACCGGGCACTTCTGCCTGCCGGAAGCCGAGTTTCTCCGCTTCCTTGAGCCTCTGTACCGCATGCGTTACCGCACGAACAGCACCGGAAAGGCTGATTTCGCCGAAATAAACACAATCTGGCGGAAGGGCAATACCGGCCATGGATGAAACAAGTGCAGCAGCCACAGCTATATCCGCAGCAGGCTCGCTGATACGATAACCGCCCGCAACATTCAGGTAGACATCGTGCTGGCCGAAACGAACGCCGCAATGCGATTCGAGAACGGCGAGGATCATGGCAAGCCGTCCGCCATCCCAGCCGACGACCGCACGGCGGGGGGTGCCGAGCGAGGAGGGGGCAACAAGCGCCTGTATTTCCACCAGGACCGGACGCGTGCCTTCCATGCCGGCGAAGACCGCCGCACCCGGAGCCTTCGCATTGCGCTCACCAAGGAAGAGTTCGGACGGGTTGGACACTTCGCGCAGGCCCCCGTCGGACATCTCGAAGACGCCGATCTCGTCGGTCGGACCGAAACGGTTCTTCACCGTGCGCAGGATGCGGTAGTGATGCCCGCCTTCGCCTTCGAAATAGAGAACGCCATCGACCATATGTTCTACCACACGAGGCCCGGCGATCTGGCCTTCCTTGGTGACATGGCCCACAAGCACCACAGCGGCGCCCGTCTGCTTGGCATAGCGGATCAGCGCCTGCGCGGAGGAACGCACCTGCGTCACGGTTCCCGGTGCGGAATCCGCCATGTCGGTCCACAGCGTCTGGATCGAATCGATGATGACGAGATCGGGCCGTTTGGTGTCTGAAATGGTGGCGATAATGTCCTCGACATTGGTTTCGGCGGCAAGCTCCACCGCTGACGATGCCACACCCAGACGCTGCGCGCGCAGCCTGATCTGGGCGACGGCTTCTTCGCCCGAAACATAAACGATGCGATGGCCGCGATTGGAAAGGGCGGCGGCTGCCTGCGTCAGCAAGGTGGATTTGCCGATCCCAGGATCGCCGCCGATGAGAAGAGCGGAACCGCGCACGAAACCGCCGCCTGTCACGCGGTCAAGCTCGCTTATGCCGGAAATGATGCGTGGCGCGTCTTCTATGTCGCCGGAGAGCGAGGTCAGCGCCACGGCGCGTCCCTTGCGCTTGGACAACATGGCGCCGGGTCCGGAGCCGATGCCGCTATTGGTGCCTTCCTCGACAAGCGTGTTCCACTCGCCGCAGGAGTCGCACTTGCCCGCCCAGCGCGAATGGACCGTGCCACAGTTCTGGCAGATGAATTGAACGCGCGCCTTGGCCATCAGACGCGTCCTTTGACTTGGGAAAACTTATTCATACTGCTCCGGCAGATAAGAACCCTCGGCCAGATCTGCAAATCGCGTGAATTCAGACTGGAAGGCGAGTTTGACGGTGCCGGTCGGACCATGACGCTGCTTGGCGATAATCACGTCGGCGGTGCCGCGCACCTTTTCGAAATGCTGCTTCCATTCCTCGTATTTCGGATCGAACTCGTCACGCGGCTCGAGGTTCTTGACGTAATATTCCTCACGGAACACGAAGAGCACCACGTCGGCGTCCTGCTCGATGGAGCCCGATTCACGAAGGTCGGAGAGCTGGGGGCGCTTGTCGTCGCGGCTTTCCACCTGACGGGAGAGCTGTGAGAGCGCGATGATGGGAACGTTGAGTTCCTTGCCCAGCGCCTTGAGGCCGGTAGTGATTTCCGTGATTTCCTGCACGCGGTTCTGTGCGGAAGCTTTCGATGAGCCGGTCATCAGCTGCACATAGTCGATGACGAGAACGTCGAGGCCGCGCTGGCGCTTCAGGCGACGCGCGCGTGCTGCAAGCTGGGCGATCGAGATACCGCCGGTCTGATCGATATACAGCGGGATTTTCTGCATCACCTGCGAGCACGCGACCAGCTTTTCGAAATCGGTTTCGGTGATGTCACCGCGGCGGATTTTCGAGGAGGAAACCTCCGTCTGCTCGGAAATGATACGGGTTGCGAGCTGTTCCGCCGACATTTCGAGCGAGAAGAACCCGACGACACCGCCATTGACGGCCTTCATCGAGCCGTCGGCCTGCTGTTCGCCTTCATAGGCGTTGGCGATGTTGAAGGCGATATTGGTGGCAAGCGAGGTCTTGCCCATGCCCGGACGACCAGCGAGGATGATCAAGTCCGAGGGTTGCAAGCCGCCCATCTTGGCGTCAAGCGAATGAATGCCGGTCGAAACGCCGGAAAGATGGCCATCGCGCATGAAAGCGGCGTTGGCCATGTCCACGGCAGTCGTCACCGCGTCCTTGAAGGGCAGGAAGCCACCGTCATACCGTCCCGTCTCCGCCAGTTCGAACAGGCGTCGCTCGGCATCTTCGATCTGTTCCTGCGGCGCCATGTCAACCGGCGCGTCATAGGCAACGTTCACCATGTCTTCGCCGATGCCGATCAGCGCGCGGCGCGTCGCCAGATCGTAAATCGCACGACCATAGTCTTCGGCGTTGATGATGGTGACGGCTTCGGTGGCGAGGCGCGTCACATACTGGAATATGGTGAGATCGCCCACCTTGCCTTCGGTGGGCAGGAAGGTCTTCATCGTCACCGGATTGGCCATCTTGCCAACGCGGATGAGATCGGTGGTGATCTCATAGATGCGACGATGCAGCGGCTCGAAGAAATGGGTAGGCTTCAGGAAGTCCGATACCCGGTAAAACGCATCATTATTGATCAGAATGGCGCCGAGCAGCGCCTGTTCCGCTTCAATATTGTGGGGTGCTTCGCGATAGAGCGCGTCTTTCTGCTCCCGCGCGTCGTCGAGTTTGCGTACCGCCGCTTCCGCCATGATTCCAAATCCTGTCCCTGATGCAACCAGCTAGCCCTCAAGCGATGCCAAACGCAACGAAGCTTCGGGTGATTCCAGCTGGAAGAGACAAGCTATACCATGATTCACACTGATCCACAGTTTCGATCTCGGTTTTGTCAGTCCGCTGTTGACGCGGACCGACGCTCCGATTGGCGGGAATGGTTTCAGGCGTTCATGCTTTTCTTGACCGCCCGCACCTCGCTATTGGCTCCTTTGGGAGCACTGTCGAGACGTTTGAGGCGTTTTTCTTCGGCCTCGATATAGTTGCGGGTCAGCGGAACGGCTTCCTGCTTGTGGGCGATCTGGATGTGGAACACCATCATATTCTGCCAGCGGAACGCGCTTTCCGATGCTGCCAGATAGAATTCCCACATCCGGCAGAAGCGCTCGTCATAAAGCGCCTTGGCCTTGTCGCGATTGGCCATGAACGCCTCTCGCCATGCTTTCAGTGTTTCGGCGTAATGCAGCCGCAGGATTTCTATGTCGGTGACATAAAGTCCAGCTTTCTCGATATGCGGCAGCACTTCCGAAAGTGCCGGAATATAACCGCCGGGGAAGATGTATTTGCGGATGAATGGATTGGTCGCACCCGGCCCATCGGCGCGTCCGATGGCATGCAGCAGAAAAACACCATCCGGCTTCATCAGCCGCGCCACATGCTGGAAATATTCCGCGAAATGCCCCACGCCGACATGTTCGAACATGCCCACCGAAACAAGCCTGTCAAACTTGTCGTCGATGTTGCGATAATCGGTCAGCTCGAATTTCGCCCTGTCGGCCAGCCCCTCATCCTTTGCGCGCTGATTGGCGATGGCGTGCTGCTCTTCGGACAAGGTTACGCCTGTGACATTGGCCTTGAGGTGGCGAGCCAGATAAAGCCCCATGCCGCCCCAGCCGCAGCCGATATCGAGCACCCTGTCGCCCTCCTTCACCAGCATCTTGGCGGCGATGTGGCGTTTCTTGGCGAGTTGCGCCTCGGCAAGCGTGGCGTTCGGCGGATCGAAATAGGCGCAGGAATACTGCTTGTCGGGATCGAGAAACAGGTCGTAAAGCTCGCCCGAGAGATCGTAGTGACTTTTGATATTGCTCGACGAACGCGAAATCGTGTTCATCTGCTGGAAGCGGCGGAAGAGCACGCGCAGTTTTCCGGCGGCTTTCATCCACGGCTCGGTCGCTGCCGTCGGCCCGGTATTTTCAAACACCACCTGAAGCAGCGTATAGATATCGCCTTCCAGGAAATCGATCTCGCCATCCATGAAGCATTCGGCGAGTTTCAGTTCCGGGTCGAGCGCAACGGCGCGCTCGGCGTGCTTGGTCTTGAACTGAACATGAACCGGCGTGCCGGTCTTGTCGCCATACTGAAATCGCGACCCCTCCGAATCGGTGACCGTCAGGTCACCGGTTTTAATCATATGCGAAAGAACAGTACGCAACATTCCATACATCGGCCCCATCTCCTCTCCAGGATTGAAGCGAGTGCACGTCCATGCGTTTGCATGGCAGGCGGCGGTGCAAGGTATCAGAGCCGCTCTGTCATCAGATTTCAGGCAATATCCCAGTCGGTCAATCGGCCTTGGGAAAGCCCAAGCAACGCAGACGTTTCCGTCGGCACCCTCTGCAATCCAACACTAATGAACAGAATAGGGAGTTTTACCGATCTGAAAAGAGAAAATGCCCGGCGAAGGCCGCCGGGCATGATCATATAAAGTTTACCACGATGGGAATGAGCGACTCTTGGCCGGGCATCCCCACGGATAATAGGTGGCTAATTAAGCCTGATCTTCAGCTTCGTCTTCGTCGTCGAAAACTTCTTCCGACAGAGGCTGTTCTTCGATGCCGTAGATGGCTTCGATCGAGGTCAGGTCTTCACCCTTTGCCTGACGTTCGGCTTCTTCAGTCGAACGGGCGATGTTGACGGTTACCTGAACCTGAACTTCCGGATGCAGCGAAATCGAGACTTCGTGCAGGCCGATCGTCTTGATCGGGTGGTTCAGTTCAACCTGGTTGCGGTGCAGGGTGAAGCCGTTGGCCGAAATGATTTCGGCAATGTCACGGGTCGAAACGGAACCGTAGAGCTGGCCGGTTTCACCAGCCGAACGCACGACGATGAAGCTTTCGCCATTGAGCTTTTCAGCAACGGCGCTGGCTTCGTTCTTGCGTTCCAGGTTCTGGGCTTCGAGCTGGGCGCGCTGGCCTTCGAACTTCTTCTTGTTGGCTTCATTGGCACGAAGAGCCTTGCCCTGCGGGAGCAGGAAGTTACGGGCATAGCCGTCCTTGACCTTGACGGTTTCGCCCATCTGGCCGAGGCGGCCAATGCGTTCCAGAAGAATGACTTCCATTGGAGTTTCCTTTCGAGTTTCTGATCGGGTTTACTGACTGTCGGCGCCAGGCATTTTCGAAACCGGCGCGCCGCGCGAAGTGTCGAAAAGTCCGAGAACCATGAAGATGAAAAGCAGGAATGCGAAAAGTATGATCGCAAAGTAGGCAAGCCATAGCGCCACCGGGCGCCAGACCTTGCCGCGTGTGCGAAAATGCATGATGGCAAGACCTGACATCATGAAGCCTGCGCTGAGAGCGCCGGCGATGACGGTCGCAATCAATCCGGCGCCGCCGGGAAGAAATGCGACCGCAAGAGCGACCGCGAAGACAAGCAAAGCCGGGCGCGGCATGCGCAGCGTCGCGGGCCAGTCGTCACGCGGACGGCGCAGGCGACCCGACATCGAGATCAGGCGCTGCGCCAGATAAAGATTGCCAACGAGAATAGCGAGGCAGGTTGCCGGCTGGATTGCAGGCAGGGCGACCATCAGGAGCGCAGTCAAATTGTCCCGAATGTCTTCGCTGGCCGTGAACTGGGGATCCGCTTCGGCAACCCGGTCGATAAGGGTGCTAGCGAGTTCGCGCGCCATGTCCGGGCCGAACCCAAGAATGGCGCCGATGACGATGAAGCTGAGCGCCACCATCAGGGCAAGCCGGAAGATGATGTCCGACAGCGGATACCAGACCAGAATATCCTTCGGTCCGCCGAGTTCTTCCGCTGGCCGTGCGAGGCCGGAAAGATATGCTCCCGTCGCCGCAGGAACGAAGCTCGTCAACGCCATCAGGAGTGCTGCGATGGGAACAGCGACTACGCCGACGGCAACCGTGGCTGTGGCGGCGGCAACGATACCGGCGCTCGACCCCCAGCCAAGGGCAACGACGAAGATGGGAAGCGGAGTCAGGAAATAGAGAACCATGGCCATGGCGGCTGCCATCGCGCCACCTTGCATGATGACGCCGGACGACATCAAGGCCGAGGCAAGCCCCGCCAATATGCCGATACCGATAATGGTTCCATTGAATTTCATCAGTTTCGCTGTCCTGCTCCGGTCTGGCCGGTTCGTGCAGTTAGAGGACTCTGCCCCAACTCGGGTTTTTGGTACATCCGCTACGCCCATCGCAACGGAGGAAACGGGAGGAGGCGAACCACCTCCCGAATTCGTGTTCTTACTTCACGACGTAAGGCAGCAGGCCGAGGAAACGGGCGCGCTTGATCGCCTTGGCGAGTTCACGCTGCTTCTTCTGGCTGACGGCCGTAATACGGGAAGGAACGATCTTGCCGCGTTCGGAAATGTAACGCTGCAGAAGCTTGATGTCCTTGTAGTCGATCTTCGGTGCGTTCGCGCCGGAGAACGGGCACGTCTTGCGACGGCGATGGAAAGGACGACGGGTCGGGATCTGATTGATATCAACCATGATTATGCTCCTTCACCAGCTTCGTTGTCGCGCGGGCGACGCGGGCCGCGATCACCGCGATCGCCACGGTCGAAACCACCTTCACGGCGGCGCGGACGATCATCACCATCGCGTTCGCGACGGTCGTCACGGCGGGTGAGCATGGCCGACTGGCCTTCTTCATGTTCGTCAACGCGAACGGTGAGGAAACGAAGAACGTCTTCGTTGATGCGCATCTGGCGTTCCATTTCGGCAACGGCTGCAGCCGGAGCGTCGATGTTCACGAGCGTGTAATACGCCTTGCGATTCTTCTTGATGCGGTAGGTGAGGGGACGCAGGCCCCAGCTTTCGACCTTACCGACCTTGCCGCCATTAGCTTCGAGGACACCCTTGTACTGTTCGACGAGAGCGTCGACCTGCTGCTGGGAAATGTCCTGGCGGGCAAGAAGCACATGTTCATAAAGAGCCATTGGCTTTGCCTTTCTTCTGTTACAACATGCTGACACCAGCGGCTAAGCCTCTGCGACTTCTCTTGATCCGGCAAACCGGAGAAGAAAGGACGCGCAACTTGAGACGGTCGAGAGCGGAGACACGGGAGGCAGAAGCACTTGTGGCTTCCAACGTTTCCTCACTAAATGATTAGTTAGGAGAACGGCCCTCCGTTCAGCCCCCAGCTGGTGCCGAGCAATGAACGGGCGGCTATTACGTGTTTTTCCCCGGCTTTGCAAGGCGCAAACGGCACTAAAACCGGGAAATACTTGACTTTGCTGCCCGCGCTGGGGCACATCGCGCCAAATTGTGCAATTAATTGCAAAGATGAAAGAGGCTTTCATGGCGGTAGCATTCACTTTTCCAGGGCAGGGCAGCCAGGCTGTAGGCATGGGCAAGGCTCTGGCAGAGCAGTTTGCAGAAGCGCGTGCTGTTTTCGAGGAAGTGGACGCGGCACTGGCCGAAAAGCTTTCCGCTACCATGTTCGAGGGACCGGAAGACGTACTGACGCTGACCGCTAATGCCCAGCCTGCGCTGATGGCGGTCTCGATGGCCGTGCTGCGGGTCATGGAAGCGCGCGGCTTTTCCCTGAAGGAAAAGGTTTCCTACGTCGCCGGGCATTCGCTTGGCGAATATTCCGCGCTTTGCGCGGCAGGAACGTTCTCGCTTGCCGATACGGCACGTCTCCTGCGCATCCGAGGCAACGCGATGCAGAAAGCCGTTCCCGTCGGCGAAGGCGCCATGGCGGCCATCATCGGTCTGGAACATGGCGACGTGGAAGCTGTCTGTGCAGAAGCAAAATCCTCGGGCTCGGTCCAGATCGCCAATGACAATGGCGGTGGTCAGCTCGTTATTTCCGGCTCCAAGGCTGCGGTCGAACTGGCTGCCGGGCTGGCGTCCGAAAAAGGTGCCAAGCGCGCCATCATGCTGCCGGTGTCCGCACCCTTCCATTCGACTTTGATGGGGCCTGCCGCTGACGCCATGCGCGAAGCGCTCGCTTCGGTCGAAAAGCACAATCCAATCGTTCCGCTTATCGCCAATGTGCGCGCAGCGCCCGTCACCGATGCCAACGAGATTGCCGATCTACTCGTCGAGCAGGTCACGGGTCAGGTGCGCTGGCGTGAAACTGTCGAATGGTTTGCGACCAATGGCGTCACCACGCTTTATGAAGTAGGTTCGGGCAAGGTTCTGACCGGTCTGGCGCGCCGCATCTCGAAGGATGTGGCTGGCGTGGCCGTCGGTTCGGCTGAAGAAATCGAAGCGGCGCTCGCCGCCCTCAACGCTTAAAAGGGACTTCGCATGTTTGATCTGACTGGCCGCAAGGCTCTGGTAACCGGCGCAACCGGCGGCCTCGGTGAAGCGATTGCCCGCGCACTTCATGCGCAGGGCGCAATCGTGGGCCTGCACGGCACGCGTGAGGAAAAGCTGAAAGAGCTTGCCGCTGAACTTGGCGATCGCACCTTCATCTTTGCGGCCAATCTGTCTGACCGAGAAGCTGTAAAGGCCCTCGGCCAGAAGGCCGAAGAAGAGATGGGCGGCGTCGACATTCTCGTCAACAATGCCGGGATTACCCGCGACGGGCTCTTCGTTCGCATGAGCGATGAGGACTGGGATGCCGTGTTGAACGTCAACCTGACGTCCGTCTTCAACCTGACGCGTGAACTGACCCATCCCATGATGCGCCGCCGCAATGGCCGCATCATCAACATCACCTCCATCGTCGGCGTCACCGGTAACCCCGGTCAGGCGAATTACTGTGCATCGAAGGCAGGGCTGATCGGCTTCTCCAAGTCGCTGGCGCAGGAAATCGCAAGCCGCAATGTTACAGTGAACTGCATCGCTCCGGGCTTCATCGAATCGGCCATGACCGACAAGCTGAACGAAAAGCAGAAGGATGCGATCATGAGCAATATCCCCATGAAGCGCATGGGTGTTGGGGGCGATATTGCTGCTGCCGTTGTCTATCTGGCAAGCGATGAGGCAGCTTATGTGACCGGCCAGACCCTGCACGTCAATGGTGGCATGGCCATGATCTAACCCTCCTTCTCCCCTCGATTATGGTATAAAATGCCTTAATACGGGGGGTGGAGAAGGAAAAGGCGCTTTGCCTTGCTCAAGAAGCATGGTAATGCGCCCATCGAGAATTGCGGCATTCTGAGTAGAAGCGCTGCGATCCTGTTCCGAAAGGAATATCCACAGGATGACTGTCCGGGCGGCTTCGCTCGAAACTTGGCAGACATCTTATAACTTGATTACAATCCTGCATGCCGCTAACCAAGGCAGAGCAACAAACACACAGGTCGAGGTTCCGACATGAGCGATACCGCAGAGCGCGTCAAGAAAATCGTTGTTGAACATCTGGGCGTAGATGCCGACAAGGTCACGGAAGGCGCAAGCTTCATCGATGACCTCGGCGCAGACAGCCTCGACACGGTCGAGCTGGTCATGGCTTTCGAAGAAGAATTCGGCGTTGAAATTCCTGACGACGCTGCCGAAACGATCCTCACGGTCGGCGACGCTGTGAAGTTCATCGACAAGGCTTCTGCCTAATCTGAACTTGGGCATTGGGCTGGGGTTCTCGCGAATCCCGGCCCTGCTTGTCTTTGGCTGTTTCTTTCGTATTCACGGTCGAAACGCACATGCACAAAGGTCCGTTCGAGGCCTGTTGTGAATCTGCCCGAACGCTGGTCAAGAACACGTTCGATATGGCAGGCTCCGGTTTTAACAATTGGAGCACCATCCCTTTCAGTCAGGCCCGGACATATTTTCTGCCGGTTAAAGCCTGCGGGGCGCGGTGCTTGTGACATAACAGAATTTTAAGGGGTGGATATGAGGCGTGTCGTCATCACCGGTCTTGGTCTGGTGTCGCCGCTTGCCAGCGGTGTCGAAGAGACCTGGAAGCGTCTTATTGCCGGTGAAAGCGGTGCTCGCCGCATCACGGAATTTGAAGTTGATGATCTGGCCTGCCAGATTGCCTGCCGCGTCCCGGTTGGCGATGGCACCAATGGCACCTTCAATGCCGACCTCCATATGGAGCCGAAGGAACAGCGGAAGGTTGATCCTTTCATCGTCTATGCCGTCGGCGCTGCCGATCAGGCGCTGGACGATGCTGACTGGCATCCAGAAAGCGACGAAGACCAGGTTCGCACCGGCGTTCTTATCGGTTCCGGCATCGGCGGCATCGAAGGCATCGTCGAAGCGGGCTATACGCTGCGCGACAAGGGTCCGCGACGCATCTCGCCATTCTTTATTCCCGGCCGTCTGATCAACCTGGCTTCCGGCCACGTTTCCATCAAGCACAAGCTGCGCGGCCCGAACCACGCGGTCGTCACCGCCTGCTCGACCGGCGCGCACGCCATTGGCGACGCTGCCCGCCTGATCGCTTTCGGCGATGCGGATGTGATGGTTGCTGGCGGTACGGAATCCCCGGTAAGCCGCATCTCGCTTGCAGGCTTCGCTGCCTGCAAGGCGCTCTCCACGAAGCGCAATGATGACCCGACCGCGGCATCGCGTCCTTATGATGAAGACCGCGATGGCTTTGTCATGGGTGAAGGTGCGGGCGTAGTGGTTCTCGAGGAGCTTGAACACGCCTTGGCGCGCGGCGCGAAGATCTATGCCGAAGTCATCGGTTATGGTCTTTCCGGCGATGCTTACCACATCACCGCTCCAAGCGAGAACGGCGAGGGTGCGCAGCGCTGCATGGAAATGGCCATCAAGCGCGCCGGAATCACCCCGGACCAGATCGACTACATCAATGCGCATGGCACTTCGACCATGGCCGATACCATCGAACTGGGCGCTGTCGAGCGCGTGGTTGGCGACGCCGCGTCGGAAGTTTCGATGTCTTCGACCAAGTCGTCCATCGGTCACCTGCTGGGTGCTGCTGGTGCTGCCGAGGCGATTTTCTCGACGCTTGCCATCCGCGATAACATCGCGCCTGCGACGCTCAATCTGGACAATCCTGCGGTCTCCACGAAGATCGATCTGGTTCCACATAAGGCCCGTGAACGCAAGATCGATGTGGCGCTGTCGAACTCCTTCGGGTTCGGCGGAACCAATGCTTCGCTGATCCTGCGCCGATATTCCTGATCGGTATTGCTGAAATAAATCTCGGAATCAAAAAACGCGGGGATTTCTCCGCGTTTTTGCCAAAATATAACCGGATGCGATGTTTAAAATCGTGAACAGCGGTTAGTGTGGTCGCAACTTCGAAGAGTTTCATCCGCTCTGACGAAATTAAGTGCATAGCCGTTCTGGGCGGCCATTCGACGGAAATGTCGGAAGCTGCGCCAAAATAGATAGACGGAGCTTTTCGTATAGTTTGGTTGAACTATTCAGGGCTCTGGACCGAGGTGATTGAGTGAATTCAGAGGCACCATCCGGAACACCGCCCGCGGACGAGCAGCCCACGGGCGCGACGCAGGAAACGAACGCGACTTCAAAGCCGTTCGTGCCGAAATCTGCGTCTGAAGCTCTGCGCCCCGAACCGGGAACGCCGCCGCCGCGCAAGCGTTCACGCCATGCGCGCAGCCAGATCGTGGTGTTCATGAACTTCATGCTGTCGCTCGTCGTGCTGGTTCTGCTCGGCGCGTCCGCCTTGTTCTATTTCGGCAAGATGCAGTTCGATGCTCCGGGGCCTCTTGCTGCCGAGACCACATTTCTTGTCAAGCGCGGCGCCGGCATTGCTGAAGTCTCCAATAGTCTCGAAAACCGTGAAATCGTCAGCGATGCGCGCATCTTCCGCTATGGTATGCGCACGCTCGGACACGAAAATGATCTGAAGGCGGGCGAATACGCCATCCCTGCCGGTGCGACGATGCGCGATGTGATGAATATTCTCATCAGCGGCAAGTCCATCATGTATCCGCTGACCATTCCGGAAGGCCTGACGGTGAAGCAGATTTTCGACCGTATTTCGGTTGATCCGATTCTTGTCGGTGACATGCCGAAGGACATGCCGCCGGAAGGCTCGCTCTTCACCGATACGCTGAATTTCACCCGCGGCACGACGCGTTCCGAAATCATCGACCGTATGATCGCTTCCCAGAAGAAGCTCGTGGACGAAGCCTGGGCAAAGCGTAATCCCGACCTGCCGGTCAAGGACAAGAACGAATTCGTGACGCTGGCTTCCATCGTGGAAAAGGAAACCGGGATCGCGTCCGAGCGCCCGCATGTGGCCTCGGTCTTCGTCAACCGCCTGAAGAAGGGCATGCGCATCCAGTCCGATCCGACCATCATCTATGGTCTGTTCGGTGGGGCCGGCAAGCCGTCTGATCGCCCGATCTTCAAGTCGGACATCGAAAAGCCGACGCCTTACAACACCTATGTGATCAACGGTCTGCCGCCGACGCCGATTGCCAATCCGGGCAGGGCGGCGCTGGAAGCTGTTGCCAACCCGCTGGATACGGAAGACCTCTATTTCGTCGCCGACGGAACCGGTGGCCACGTGTTCTCAAAGACGTTGCAGGAGCACAACGCCAATGTTCGCAAGTGGCGCTCCGTGGAACAGCAGAGGAATAGCGGCAACGTTCCAGATCAGAGCGCGGGACAATAGAGCGGCCTCTGGTGAGTTTGTTTTAACCGAAGCCGGCGGCAGATGCCGGCTTCGGTTCAGTTTTTGAGTAAGTCCGCACCTCTGCGGACATGAGTTGAGGGGATGGAACGCATGGCGCTCCAAAGCATGACCGGATTTGCACGCCACGCCGTGCAGCACACCGTGGACGGCGGAGACGTGCGCATTGTCTGGGAGGTGCGTTCCGTCAACGGCAAGGGGCTCGACCTCCGGCTGCGTCTGCCGCAAGGTCTGGAAGCGGCGGAACACCCAGTCCGCTCGATGCTGGCACGCCATTTTTCACGCGGGAATTTTCAGGCAAGCCTCAGCGTAGAACGCAGTGAGGCTCAGGCCGGTTTCACCATCAACCAGGCGATGCTCGCCGAGGTCCTCAAGCTTGGTGCGGATTTGCAGGCCAGGCACGGTCTCGCCCCTGCGAGTGTCGATGGCATTCTTTCGCTGCGTGGCATCATCGATCAGGTACAGGTGGCTGACAACGAAGATGAACGCGGCGTGCTGGAAGCGGCCATCGTCTCGAGCTTTGAAGAGGCGCTCAAGGCAATTGCCGACGCCCGCAAACAGGAAGGCAAGGCTCTTTTCACCATTCTGTCCGCGCATGTCGATACTATTGAACGACTGACCGAGAGTGCCCGCCGTGACCCCTCGCGCAGTACCGATGCGATCAAGGCCCGTCTCGCGGGGCAGGTGGCCCTGCTGCTGGATGCCGCGCGTGAACTCGATGAAGCGCGGCTCTATCAGGAAGCGGCGTTTCTGGCGACCAAGGCCGATATTCAGGAAGAACTTGACCGGCTGGAAACGCATGTGGCGTCCGCCCGCAAACTTCTTGCTGACGGCGGCCCCATCGGGCGCAAGCTCGATTTTCTTTCACAGGAATTTAATCGTGAAGCAAATACACTGTGTTCCAAATCGAACGCGGCGTCGATCACAGCCATCGGTCTGGAACTGAAGGCGGTCGTGGATCAGTTTCGCGAACAAGTACAAAATCTGGAGTAACAGGTATCATGGCCATCTCTTCGGTTGAAAATGGCGTCGCACGCAGAGGCTTGATGGTGGTGATCTCATCGCCCTCGGGGGCGGGAAAGTCGACCATCGCCCGGCTTTTGCTGGAAGACAAGAAGATGAACCTCTCCTTGTCGATCAGTGTGACGACGCGCCAGCGCCGCCCGAGCGAGATCGAGGGGGTCCACTACCATTTCAAGACCATACGCGAATTCGAGCGTCTGCGGGACAATGACGAACTGATCGAATGGGCCGAAGTTCACGGCAATTTCTACGGCACGCTCCGTGAAACTGCCGAGATTGCGCTGGCCGACGGTCAGGACATGCTCTTCGACATCGACTGGCAGGGCGCAGACCAGTTGCAGGCAAAGATGCCTGCAGATGTGGTCTCTATCTTCATCCTGCCGCCGACCATGCGCGAACTGCAACAGCGCCTGAACCGCCGGGCCGAAGATACGGCGGATGTCATTGAGACGCGCTTGCAGAATGCCCGTTTTGAGATCCAGAAATGGGTGAAGTACGATTACATCGTCATCAATGAAGACCTCGACCGCTCCTTCGCCGCGATCAAGTCGATTATCGAGGCCGAACGTCTTCGCCGCGACCGCCGCCCGGGCCTGTTCGATTTCGTAACCGGTTTGCTGGAAGAAGAGCCGGGCGTCTAAGACGAGAACCGGCTTTTACGAAAGCCTGATGGTTATTCTGTCGGTTTCGTTTGCGAGCCGGATGAACGCTTCGAGAAACGGTTGACCGCCGCGTGTTTTCAACTTGGCGAGCGCATCGACATTCTGGAAAACGAGTTCGCACTCTCCGGGCCAGCCGGGACCTTGCCATTGCACTGCGTCCCAGAACGAGTCCAGTGTGTAGCCGAAGGCTTCAGGATTTTCCGCAGGAACGGCGGAAAGATAACGTCGCCAGAGTTCGTCAGCGCTCTCTATTCCTGTGCAATCAATTATGTAGACGGGCAGCATATCAGCCTAGCAGGATCAATAGGCCATCCACCATGCCAAGGACGAGGATGAGCGCTCCCATGGCGATGGCTGTCACGACCAGGACCCGTCTCTGCCGGTCACGCTTCTCCGTTCGCTTGCCCGTCCAGTCGTAGGGCGATTGAGGCATTTCTCTCTCCAGATCGGCGCGGCATTGAAAGTCGCCATGCAGCCGTATCCGTAACCTGCACTTTACCGCCCTTATCCGCAAGCAAGATGAAGCTAATAAATATCTGCGCTCGCACGGCGTGAGGGCATGGCTATACAGCCGTGCCGCCCACCGTTACCTGATCCATGCGCAAATGCGGCTGACCGACGCCGACGGGAACCCATTGGCCACCTTTCCCGCAATTGCCGCTGCCGGTATCGAGTTTCATATCGTTGCCGATCATCGAAATACGCTGCATGGCATCCGGGCCGTTGCCGATCAGCATCGCACCCTTGATCGGCGCGCCGACCTTGCCGTCCTCAATCATGTAGGCCTCCGTGCAGCCGAACACGAATTTGCCGGATGTGATATCCACCTGGCCGCCACCGAAGGAAACGGCGTAGATGCCTTTCTTCATGGAGGCGATGATCTCCTCAGGCGTCTTGTCGCCCGAAAGCATGTAGGTGTTGGTCATGCGTGGCATGGGTGCATGAGCATAGGATTCACGGCGCCCATTGCCGGTTGTTTCCATGCCCATCAGGCGCGCATTCTGGCGGTCCTGCATGTAGTTGACGAGTTTGCCGTCCTCGATCAGCACGGTGCGGTTGGTCGGCGTGCCTTCATCGTCGATGGTGAGAGAGCCGCGACGCTCGACGATCGTGCCGTCGTCGACCACGGTCACGCCTTTCGATGCAACCTGCTGGCCGAGAAGACCGGCAAAAGCGGAGGTCTTCTTGCGATTGAAGTCGCCTTCCAGCCCATGACCAACCGCTTCATGCAGCATCACGCCCGGCCACCCGTTTGCCAGAACGATGTCGAATGTGCCTGCCGGGGCGGGGATGGCCTCCAGATTGACGAGCGCCTGCCGCAATGCCTCATCGGCGGCATGCTGCCAGCTTTCAGTCGTGACGAATTCGCCAAATCCCTTGCGTCCGCCAACCGTATGAGAACCTGATTCCTGGCGGTCGCCATTGCCCGCCACCACCGACACGCTCAACCGGACCATGGGCCGTATATCGCGCACGAAGTGACCATCGGCACGCAATATTTCGACCTGCTGCCACGATCCTGCAAGCGAAACGGAAACCTGTCTCACCTTCGGGTCCTTGGCGCGCAGATAGGCGTCGATCTGCTGCAACAGTTGCACCTTGGCGTCGAATGTCGGGGAACCGATGGGATTTTCGTCCGTGTAAAGATGACGGTTGGTGCCAGCAGGCGCCGCCGAATAACTCCCGCCGTAGCCCTTGAGGGTTGCGGAAACCGCATCGGAAGCGCGTCGCAAGGCGGCCATAGACAGATCACCCGCATGGGCATAGCCGATGGCTTCACCAGCGACCGATCGCAACCCGAATCCCTGATCCTGATTGAAGGAGCCGGTCTTGAGGCGACCATTGTCGAAAACGAGAGCCTCCGCCTCGCGATATTCCACGAAGAGTTCGCCATCGTCGCTGCCTTTCAGGCTTTGGGCGACAAGGCGCTCGATATCATCGCGGCTGGCGTCGAAACTGTCGATCAGGCTTTTCATAAAAATAAATCCTGCAGCATGTGTTTGCTGCAGGATGTAAGCCCTAAATCGGTTGAGAACAACCGGTCATCGCAGTTGTGATCAGGGCAGGGCGTCGAAGCCTTCGCCGAAGCCCTTCAGATCGACGGGAATGCCAACCCCTTCTTCCGGTGTCTGGAAGACGATGAAGGTCGCAGCCTTGCCGGAGCGCAACGTCTTGAGAAGATCATCCTCAAGGATCACCTCGGCGTAGCAGCCGTCTTCGAAGCAGCGGACGAAATAGGCGCGACCGATGTCCTTGCCGTCGACATTGAGGCCAAGGCCATTGGGAAGCAGGACACCAAGCGGCGCCAGAACACGAAGAATGCGGGCCTTGTTGTCAGCCGTCTTGAGAACGACAACCGAAAGGCCGAGTTCCGGACGCTTTGCAGCGACCACGTTCTGGATCAGCGCACACTGTTCCGTCTTTGCGCCAGCGGGCGTGTCACAGAGAACGGACCATGCGCCGTGCTGCGACTTGAGCTTGCCGCTCTGCTGCGGGCTGGACGGAGCCGCCTGCGACTGCGCAGCCGGTGCCTCCTGTGGGGTTTGTAACTGCGCCGGTGCCTGCTGGGCAAGCGAAGGAAGCGTAGCAATGGCAAGCGCCATGCTGGCGCCCGTTGCTAGTGTTGCGAGGCGCTGGCTGATCGTGCGGCGGGCAAGCATGCGAAAAGTCATGAAATCTCCAGATCGAATCACCGGGACGTTAACGCGCTGCATTGGCCATGAAAAGCGCCGCGACCGGCGTTTCTCTGTCCTGGCCATCATAGCAACGGTGATACCGTCTGTTGCATCGATTGTCACGCGGCACGTTAAAGGAAGCGTCTTGTCAAATCATGGCTTCATTAAGGGTTTCGTGCGGTTTTCCAAAGTTTTCATGGTGGGCTGGAATAACTCCGCCAGGCCGAATAATCCGGGACATTCGCAATTCTTCGCGCGGCTGCGCGCAAAAATGCCGCACAGGAACATATTCGCCTTCCTTGCGGTGTGCGCTAAGGTGTGGTTTGAACGCCGACGGGGGATGCGGCCGTCTTTAGCGTCCGGCGTCCAGCTCGAAAGGGCGAAAAGGGAGAGAGTTCTGGTGGATAAGATTGTTGCCACAACGAAGGGCGCCTTCGGCGGCGCTCTTGCAGTGCTGTGGACGACTGGTGCCGCTTTTGCGGATCAGCCCCGTCCCTGGGAATGGAGATTTCAGGACGCAGCGACTGGGATTGCCGAACAGATTCATTGGTTTGAGCGTTATACGCTCTGGTTCATTATTCCGATTACCCTGCTGGTTCTGTTTTTGCTGGTTTGGGTCGTGCTTCGCTTTCGCGCAAGCGCAAACCCCGAGCCGTCCAAAACCAGCCATAATACCGCTATTGAAGTGATCTGGACCATCGGGCCCGTGATCATTCTTCTGTTCCTGGCGGTCCCGTCTTTCCAGCTTCTGACGGCGCAATATTCGCCGGAAGATCCGACGCTGACGGTGAAGGCCACAGGATACCAGTGGTACTGGGGTTACGAGTATCAGGTCGATAATCCGGTGAGCTTTGATTCCCTCCTTCTGAAGGATGGTGATCGCGCCGCCGCCGGCAAGGAAGACAAGTCCCGCTATCCGCGTCTTCTCGCCGTCGACAACGAAGTCGTGGTTCCGGTTGGCGAAACGGTTCGTCTTCTCGTAACTGCTGCCGACGTCATCCATTCTTGGACGATCCCGGCCTTCGGCGTGAAGATGGACGCTGTCCCGGGCCGTATCAACGAAGCCTGGTTCAAGGCGGACAGGGAAGGCCTTTACTACGGTCAGTGCTCGGAGCTTTGCGGCAAGGATCACGGCTTCATGCCAATCGCCGTGCGCGTTGTCTCCAAGGAGCAGTATCAGACCTGGATCGCCGCTGCGGGATCGGATCTGAATGGCGCCAACAAGGCGCTTCAGGCCGCTGTCGAAGGTGGCGCAAACGATAAGGTGGCTGCGGCGGGTCTCTGATCCCGAACGCCAAGACTGTTGAAAAACGGGAGCGAATTCCATGGCTGGCACAGCAGCTCACGAGCATGGTGCCCACGACGACCACAAGCCTCACGGCTGGGTTCGTTGGGTATACTCGACCAATCATAAAGACATCGGTACCCTGTACCTGATTTTTGCAATCATCGCCGGTATCATCGGCGGCGCGCTGTCCATCGCGATGCGCGCCGAACTCCAGGAGCCGGGCATCCAGATCTTCCACGGTCTGGCACAGATGGTTTACGGTGTTGAGGGCGATGCGGCTCTCGATGCCGGCAAGCATATGTTCAACGTGTTCACCTCGGCACATGCCCTGGTCATGATTTTCTTCATGGTCATGCCTGCGCTGATCGGCGGTTTCGCCAACTGGATGGTGCCGCTGATGATCGGCGCGCCGGACATGGCTTTCCCGCGCATGAACAACATTTCGTTCTGGCTGCTGCCGCCTGCGCTGCTGCTGCTGCTCATCTCGCTGTTCATGCCGGGTCCGGCAGGCGGCTGGGGTCCTGGCGGCGGCTGGACGCTGTATCCGCCTCTGTCGACTTCGGGTCAGCCCGGACCGGCCGTGGACTTCGCCATCCTGGCAATCCACATCTCTGGCGCATCGTCCATTCTCGGAGCGATCAACTTCATCACCACGATCCTCAACATGCGCGCACCGGGCATGACGCTGCACAAGATGCCGCTCTTTGCCTGGGCCGTGCTGGTGACGGCGTTCCTGCTTCTGCTTTCGCTGCCGGTTCTGGCAGGCGGCATCACCATGCTGCTGACCGACCGCAACTTCGGAACGACCTTCTTCACGCCGGATGGCGGCGGTGATCCGATCCTCTACCAGCATCTGTTCTGGTTCTTCGGGCATCCGGAAGTGTATATTCTGATCCTGCCGGGCTTCGGCATCGTCAGCCACATCGTGTCGACCTTCTCGCGCAAGCCTATCTTCGGTTACCTCGGCATGGCCTACGCCATGGTCGCCATCGGTGTCGTCGGTTTCGTCGTCTGGGCGCACCACATGTATACGGTCGGCCTTTCGCTCGACACGCAGCGTTACTTCGTGTTCGCCACGATGGTCATCGCGGTTCCGACAGGTATCAAGATCTTCTCCTGGATCGCGACGATGTGGGGTGGCTCGATCACCTTCCGCGCACCGATGCTGTGGGCGATCGGCTTCATCTTCCTGTTCACGGTCGGTGGCGTGACGGGCGTTCAGCTCGCCAATGCCGGTCTCGACCGCGCGCTGCATGACACCTACTACGTCGTGGCTCACTTCCATTACGTGCTGTCGCTGGGTGCGGTGTTTGCGATCTTCGCGGGCTGGTACTACTGGTTCCCGAAGATGAGCGGCTACATGTACAATGAGTTCACGGCGAAGCTGCATTTCTGGGTCACCTTCGTTGGTGTGAACCTGGTCTTCTTCCCGCAGCACTTCCTTGGTCTCGCTGGCATGCCGCGCCGTTACATCGACTATCCGGATGCCTATGCAGGCTGGAACATGGTGTCTTCCTACGGCTCCTATATTTCGGGCTTCGCCGTCCTGATCTTCCTCTACAATGTCTTCGAGGCATTCGCGAAGAAGCGTGAAGCCGGTGCAAACCCATGGGGCGAGGGCGCAACCACGCTGGAATGGCAGCTGTCGTCGCCGCCTCCGTTCCACCAGTGGGAACAGCTGCCGCGCATCAAGTAATCGTGCGATGGGCGGAGTCGGGAAAAGACTTCGCCCTTCTTTACAATATGTGCTATGGGCGGGCGGCATTCTGTTCCGCCCGTCGCCGGTAGCTGACAAAGTCGGCCATCAAGCAAGGCATTTCCGGCGGGAACAGAACGGTTTCCGGGAGGACATTGTTATGATGGTGCGGTCTGCGCTGTAGGGGCGCGGGTTCGGACCGGTGAACTCGAGGTTTTTAAGTTAAAATGTCTCTGGTGGAAAAAAACGCAGGTACCGATGACGCACTCGTTCTTTCAGAGGCGACCGCGCGCGATTACCTTGTTCTTTTGAAGCCCCGCGTGATGTCCCTTGTGGTCTTCACCGGGCTGGTCGGTCTTGTGGTCGCGCCGGGACATATGAATCCTGTCCTTGCCGCCATCAGCATCTTGTGCATCGCGGTTGGTGCGGGTGCATCCGGTGCGCTGAACATGTGGTACGACGCGGATATCGATGCGGTGATGAAGCGTACGCGTAACCGCCCCATTCCTGCAGGCGTTATAGCACCCAATCAGGTGCTGGCGTTCGGGCTGACGCTTTCCGCATTCTCCGTCATCACGCTCGGCCTCATGGTCAACTGGCTGGCGGGCGCATTGCTGGCGTTCACGATCTTCTTCTATGCCGTCATCTATACGATGTGGCTGAAGCGCTCGACGCCGCAGAACATCGTTATCGGCGGTGCTGCTGGCGCATTTCCTCCGATGATCGGCTGGGCCGCTGCGACCGGCGAAATCACCTGGGACAGCGTCGTCCTGTTCATGATTATCTTCCTGTGGACGCCGCCGCATTTCTGGGCGCTGTCCCTGTTCTCGTCTACTGATTATGAAGCGGCGCGTATTCCGATGATGCCGAACGTAAAGGGCGAGCTTTCAACCCGTCGTCAGGCGCTGTTCTATTCCATCATTATGGCTCCGGTCGGCGTTCTTCCTTGGGTGCTCGGCTTTGCAGGTCCTGTCTGTGGCGCGGTTTCCACGCTGCTCGGACTGGCTTTCGTTTATTATGCATGGCGCCTGTGGGCTGCCGGATCGCAGCCTGCAATGCTGGCGGCCGCCCGCAAGCTGTTTCGCTTCTCGCTGCTTTACCTGTCGGGACTGTTTGCGGTGCTGCTTGTTGAAACACTTGCGGTCAAGGCACTGGCTGCTTTTGGAGTGCTCTAATGGATAAGGCCGTACAGAAGCCGGTGGACAGCGAATTGGAACTGATCGTTCCGACGGAACAGCAGAAGAAAGCCCAGCGCAATCGCTCTTGGGGCTTGGCAATCGCTCTGGCGCTGTTCGTGCTACTTGTCTATGTCGGCACGATTGCGAAACTGGGAGCCAATATTCTGGTGCGGCCTCTCTGACTGGCTGTTCCGGGAGGAAAATTGGAGGGGAATATGCCTGATCTGCGCGAGAAGGATCAAAAGTTGAGGAAGCAACAGCGTTCCAACGCGACGATTGCTTTTGCTTGCCTGTCTTTCTTTGTCTGCATGATCGGTGCAGCCTATGCCTCCGTGCCGCTGTACCGCATTTTCTGTCAGGTGACAGGCTATGGCGGCACGACGCAGCGCGTGGAACAATATTCCGATACCATTCTCGACAAGACGATCAAGGTGCGTTTCGATGCCAACACAGCCAATGGGCTACCATGGGATTTCAAGCCCGTGCAGCGCGAGGTCACGGTTCGCATCGGCGAAACGACGATGATCAAGTATGAAGCGCGCAACCTGTTCGATGAGCCGACCTATGGCCGCGCGAGCTTCAATGTCGCGCCGGGTCGGGCGGGAGCGTATTTCAACAAGGTCGAATGCTTCTGTTTCACGGACACGACTCTGAAGCCGGGCGAAGACATGGAAATGCCGGTTGTGTTCTTTGTCGATCCTGAGATCGTCAATGATCCCGATCTGAAGGACGTGAAGACGATCACGCTATCCTATACATTCTTTCCGATCGAAAAGCCGAAGCCGGTGGCAAATGCCAAGGCCGAAACTTCAACCAACGGAAGCTGACACTGGTGCGCATTCCGAAAATTGTGAAACGGTTTTCGGAAGATGGGAAGAATTGAAAATATCGAGCGTTTCGAAGGGTTCATGAAGAGAAACGCTCTCGCGGCGCATAATGCCGCAAAGACAAAAGAATGAAGCGGTTTTATTCTGATACGAGATACCGCTTGTCACAGACAGACTTGCTTGGAACCCCTTCCGGGGTTTAAGCATGAAGGTACGAGAGAGGAGCCCCTAAGGGGATTTACGGGGAGAGACATGGCTGACGTCCATCAGAAAAATCACGACTATCATATTATCGCGCCCAGCCCTTGGCCGTTCCTGAGCTCCGTGGGTGCATTCGTGCTTGCCGTAGGCGGCATTGCCTGGATGCGTTACATCAATGCCGGTGAGCTGCCGTTCTTTGGCCTCAACGTGGTGACGCCATGGATTTTCTTCATCGGCCTCGCGATTGTGCTCTACTGCATGTACGGCTGGTGGTCGGATACGATCAAGGAAGGACATGAGGGGCACCATACCCGTGTCGTATCGCTGCATCTGCGCTACGGCATGATCATGTTCATCGCTTCGGAAGTCATGTTCTTCGTTGCCTGGTTCTGGGCGTTCTTCGATGCGAGCCTGTTTCCGAACGAAGCGCATCAGGTAGCACGCGCCACCTTCACCGGTGGTGTCTGGCCTCCGAAGGGCATCGAGGTTCTCGATCCCCTGCATCTGCCGCTTTACAACACCGTTATCCTGCTGCTGTCGGGCACGACGCTGACATGGGCACACCATGCTCTGCTGCACAATGACCGCAAGGGCATGATCACCGGTCTGGCGATCACGGTTGCTCTCGGTGTCCTGTTCTCCTTCGTGCAGGCCTATGAGTACATTCACGCTCCGTTTGCGTTCAAGGACTCGATCTACGGCGCGACCTTCTTCATGGCGACGGGTTTCCATGGTTTTCACGTTCTCATCGGCACGATCTTCCTTTTGGTCTGCCTCGTGCGTGCCATTGGCGGTGACTTCACGCCGAAGCAGCATTTCGGTTTCGAAGCCGCTGCCTGGTACTGGCACTTCGTTGACGTGGTCTGGCTGTTCCTGTTCTTTGCCATCTACGTATGGGGTGGCTGGGGCGCGCCGATGCACGGCGGCTAATCCGTAGGATCAGCAGTTTTGGAGGCGGCCTTGGCAACATGGCCGCCTTTTGTTTATTGAATGATGCAAGGGGAAATCGGATGCCGGACCAGAATACTTATCCCACGGTCGATCCCATCAAGAGCGGCGTCGCTGGCCGCTGCCCGCGTTGCGGCGAGGGGAAGCTGTTCGATGGTTTCCTGAAAGTTGCTCCGCGCTGCTCGGCTTGCGGGTTGGACTATTCTTTTGCCGATTCCGGCGACGGTCCGGCGGCGTTCGTCATCCTCATCATCGGTTTCATCGTTGTCGGTCTTGCGCTATGGATGGAAGTCAACTTTGGACCGCCGCTCTGGGTGCATTTCATCCTGTGGGTGCCGCTTGCGATCATTCTCAGCCTCGTGGCCATGCGGTGGGCAAAGGGCATTCTCATCAATATGCAGTACCGCAACAAGGCAGCCCCCGGCCGCATAGACAGCCGGCAGGATGACGGGAAATGACCAAACTACAGCAGTCACACCGCTTTCCCTGGGGTATTGTGATGGCCTCTGCCATAGCGCTCGTCATTTTGCTGGCGCTCGGCACATGGCAGGTAGAGCGTTTGCAGTGGAAGGAAGCGCTGATTGCATCGACCGAGCAGCGCATTCACGAGCCACCACTGCCCTTGTCGGAGATGGAAAAGGTCTACAAGCAGGAAGGTTCTGTCGAATATCGCCCGGTAAGGGTCTCCGGCACTTTCATGCATCAGGGCGAGCGGCATTTTCTGGCCACCCATGAGGGGGCCGCAGGCTATAATGTCTACACGCCGCTGATGCTCGAAGACGGACGTTTTGTGCTGATTAATCGCGGCTTCGTTCCATATGAGAAGAAAGACCCTTCAACGCGCATTGAAGGACAGATTGACGGCCCGGTGAATGTTACCGGGCTGGCGCGCGATCCCTTGTCGGCGAAGCCGGGCTTCTTTCTCCCCGATAATGATCCGTCCAAGAATATTTTCTACTGGAAGGATTGGACGGCCATGGCGGAAAGTGCCGACCTGCCAAATCTGGATGAGGTCGTGCCCTTCTTCATCGACGCCGACAGCAAGCCCAATCCGGGGGGATTGCCGGTCGGCGGTGTGACGATCATCGATTTTCCCAACAACCATCTGCAATATGCCGCGACATGGTATGGTCTTGCTCTGGCCTTGATAGGGGTTGTCGGGACGTGGCTGTGGCGTTATCGAAAGACCAGTAGGGGTTGACAATGGCCGCGTTGCGGCCCAACTCCGTGAAGGTCTGTCGATATTCGGTCTCTGACGGCCTGCAAATGGCGCGGTTTTCGCTTCCGGTGCTCATGTACCTTCAAGTACATTCCGCTCCGGTTTTCAAACCACACCATTTTCGGCTCCTCATAGACCGAATCTCAACAGACCTTAGATGTTAAGCCACGCCGAACTAGCGAGCATACTTCATGACCGATCAGCGACCACCACTGGAAATCCGCCTTTGCGGCCCCCGCGGCTTTTGCGCCGGGGTTGACCGGGCAATCCAGATCGTCGTGCTGGCGCTGAAGAAATATGGTGCACCGGTCTATGTTCGCCATGAAATCGTACATAACCGCTATGTGGTCGAGGGCTTGCAGTCTCGCGGCGCGATTTTTGTCGAAGAACTGGACGAAATTCCCACAGAACACCACGAACAGCCGGTGGTCTTTTCCGCCCATGGCGTGCCGAAGTCCGTGCCAGCGGATGCAGAAGCAAAGAACCTCTTTTATCTCGATGCAACCTGCCCCCTGGTTTCCAAAGTGCACAAGCAGGCCATGCGCCATCAACGCCTTGGCCGCCATGTGATCCTGATTGGTCACTCCGGCCATCCGGAAGTGATCGGAACCATGGGGCAATTGCCCGATGGCGCGGTAACGCTGATCGAAACGGTGGAGGATGCGCGCAACTGCCATTTCGATGACGAGAACAATCTCGGATTCGTGACCCAGACGACGCTTTCAGTCGACGACACGGCAGGCATTATCGAAGAATTGCAGGCGCGTTTTCCAAACCTTTCGGCTCCGGCAGCCGAATCGATCTGTTATGCCACGACCAACCGGCAAGATGCGGTGCGATCCGCCGCGCCGGGCTGCGATCTGTTTCTAATCGTCGGGGCACCGAACTCTTCCAATTCCAAGCGTCTTGTCGAAGTGGCGGAGAAGGCCGGCGCGCGCATGTCGATGCTGGTTCAGCGTGCGGCCGATATCGAATGGGACCGCATCGGCGATATATCGGTCGTGGGCCTTTCGGCAGGAGCTTCAGCGCCTGAAATCATCGTCGATGAGATCATCGATGCCTTCAAGGCCCGCTTCAATGTGAAGATCGAACTGGCCGAAACCACGGTTGAAACCGAGAACTTCCTTGTGAATCGCGAGGTTCGCGATGTGGAACTGACGGTGCAGGACATGGCATTCGTCAACGGAGAACACCGGGTGGTAGGCATTCCAAAATTAATGCCCAAGATCATACAAGGGAAATAAGCGGCATGGCCGTCTATACGGATATCAATGAAATCGAGCTTGGCGTCTTCCTGCAGCAGTATGATATCGGCACACTGACATCTTACAAAGGCATCGCGGAAGGGGTGGAGAACTCCAACTATCTTCTGCACACGACTTCGGACTCGTTCATCCTGACGCTTTATGAAAAGCGCACCAATCGGGAAGACCTGCCGTTCTTTCTCGGCCTGATGCAGCATCTGGCCAGCCGCGGGCTCGAATGTCCGCAGCCGGTGGTCCGTCGCGACGGCACGACAATCGGCGAACTCGCCGGACGGCCTG
Source organism: Brucella ciceri (assembly GCF_041930145.1). NCBI lineage: Bacteria > Pseudomonadati > Pseudomonadota > Alphaproteobacteria > Hyphomicrobiales > Brucellaceae > Brucella > Brucella ciceri. The sequence continues at coordinate 456,353 of NZ_JBHEEV010000003.1, forward strand.
CTGCAATCGTTACTTTTCTCGAAGGCATGTGGATGCGCCGCCCGACGGTCGAGCATTGCGAAGCTGTCGGCGAAGGACTGGCCCATATGCATCTGGCTGGCGCTGATTTCCCGCTGCTTCGCCGCAATGGCCTGACGCTTTCCGACTGGCGGCCGTTGTGGAATCTGTCGCGTGAACGCGCCGATAGGGTGGAACCGGGTCTTGTCCGCGAGGCGGAAGCTGATCTGGATTTTCTGGAGAAGAACTGGCCAGCGGATCTGCCGCAAGGCGTGATCCATGCCGATCTCTTTCCGGATAATGTCTTCTTCCTCGGCGACAGGCTTTCCGGTTTCATCGATTTCTATTTCGCCTGCACTGATATTCTGGCTTACGACGTTGCCGTCTGCCTGAATGCCTGGTGCTTTGAGAAGGATTTTTCCTTCAATCGCACCAAGGGGGCAGCGCTTCTGCGCGGTTATAATTCCGTTCGCCCGCTATCCGTGGCGGAAGCCGATGCGCTTCCGGTTCTGGCGCGCGGGGCGGCTATCCGCTTCATGCTGACCCGCCTTTATGACTGGCTGAATGTCCCGGAAGGCAGTTTCGTGGTCAAGAAGGACCCGATGGAATATGTGCGCAAGATGCGCTTCCACCGACAGATCGAAACCGCTGCTGAATACGGACTCGAGCCGCAAGGGGCAGCGGCGTGAAGCGGATTGAGGCTTTTACGGATGGTGCCTGCTCGGGCAATCCCGGCCCCGGCGGCTGGGGCGCCATCCTGCGCTGGAACGGCAATATCAAGGAACTGAAGGGCGGCGAAGCCGACACGACCAACAACCGCATGGAGTTGATGGCAGCCATCTCGGCGCTTTCGGCGCTGAAAGAACCGTGCGAAGTCGATCTCTATACGGACTCCGTCTATGTGCGCGACGGGATTTCCGGCTGGATCGAGGGTTGGAAGCGCAATGGTTGGAAGACAGCCGCCAAGAAGCCGGTCAAGAATGCCGAACTATGGCAGGCGCTCGATGAAGCGCGAAAGCCGCACAAGGTCAACTGGCATTGGATCAAGGGCCACGCCGGGCATCCGGAAAATGAACGCGCTGACGAGCTTGCCCGGGCCGGCATGGAGCCATTCAAATATGGCGGACGTAAATCGCTGAAAGTGCAGTGAATTTGCAGAATAAAGGCGGCGTTGCCGCCTTTTTACTACGAAAAACACGATGGCTCGACATCGGCTCAAATCAATTCAGATTCTCGAGCCGATGTCCTGTCATTCTGTTTTCAAGCATATCTCCCAAAAGCCGGTTCCCGCTCTGGGAGGATATGCTCCAGCCTAAAGCTGTTCGAGAATGGCTGACGCAGCCGACGTCACGGCCTGTCCAGCCTGTTCCTCGATGTTGAGGGCTTTGACCACACCATCTTCCACGATTGCCGAATAGCGCTTGGAGCGAATGCCGAGGCCGCCAGCGGTCGCGTCGAGCTCAAGTCCCGCAGCCTTCGTAAAGGTGGCAGAACCATCAGCCAGATAGAGTATCTTGCCTTCGCCACCCGTGCTCTGCGCCCATGCGCCCATGACGAAGGCATCGTTCACCGCAACAACGGCGATCTGATCGACGCCCTTGGCGAGGATTGCGTCGCGGTTATCGAGATAGCCCGGCAGATGGTTGAGGCTGCACGTCGGCGTAAAGGCGCCCGGTACCGCAAAGAGAACGACTTTTTTGCCCTTGAAGACTTCATCGGTCGTCATTTCCTTGACGCCGTCTGCGGTCTTTACCTTGAAAGTCGCTGCGGGCAGCTTGTCGCCAACTTTGATAGTCATTTAATCTCTCCTCGGGGCAGGGGCCGTCTGTTCCACTGCCTATTGTCAAATTTTATCGCTCCGCGAAGCGCGGACGGCATAGTTAAACCGATAACAGGTCGCCGGACAATTTCAAAAACAGCAGGAAGGCTAATCCAGTGTCACTTGTCCAGAAACGGCCTTACCATTCTGCACAAGGGTATAGTCGATGATGGCATTGTCCGCCTTGCCCTGCACCTTTGCGGTAAAGCGGCCCTTTTCGACCGCGATGGTATCGGAAAGCCTGACCGTGTCGCTGGCAACGAACAGCTCCGATGGAGCGGTGGGATCTGGAACGGCCAGATCGAAGACGGCGTTCTCGCCGTCGCGCTTCACGCCGCTTATGCCGAATGCCGAGCTCGCCGGGGTCGGGAGCCGGTCGAATGCGGTTTCGATGATCGTGCGGGCAGCTATCGCCTGGGGCGAGGACTCTTGTTGATCACTATCAAGGGGAAAGTCGAAGGTGGCCTGCACCGGGACGCAGATTTTCTCGCACACTCCGAGAAAAACATGGCCCTTCAGCCGCTTGTCGGCCGATGTCAGGTTAAAGACTATCGGCAGCGAAACAGGCTGTTTATATCCGATGCCACCTGCATCGTCTCCCTCAAACCGGACCGGCGCAGGGAAGTCGATCTGCGCTTTTGCGTTTCCGTCGATGTTAATCTGGGGTGGAACGCCCGCATCGCCGGGATTGCGCCAGTAGGTTTTCCAGCCGGGCTGCAACTCGATCTGCAAGGCACCGCGCCGTTCCCCGCGGGCCGCATTGTCAGGGGTTTTGTCTTCGATAATGACACGCACGCGCCCGCCGGGCGTCTCGGTCCACTCGGAGGTCGAGGCCAGTGCTGGCAATGTCAGCAAGGCCAGCAAAAGTGGGGCGAAGGTAAAAGTTCGGATGTTCATCGTTGAAAGATGGAATGAAAAGATGGTTGCTTCAAGTCCAATATTACCGGATCGCCGGGCACGGTAATCGCCTGTATGGCCTGCCACCTGGCTATCGAGCTGGTTCCGCTTCGAATTCCGGGCTCGAAATAAATGGCCATTGTTATTTTGCGTAGTCTTGCTACCTTCATAATCATGACCATTCTCAAGACGTCGAACAAGGAGCAGGGTTTTCTAAACGGGCAGTTCCTGCTTGCCATGCCTGGAATGAGCGACGAGCGTTTTGCCCGGTCGGTGGTCTATATCTGCGCGCATTCTGATGAGGGTGCCATGGGCTTCATCATCAATCAGCTTCAGCCGGTCGAATTCCCCGACCTCTTGCGCCAGATCGGGGTCATCGATGACGACGAACTGATTATCCTTCCGGATCGTGCGCAGCATATGATGGTGCGCAATGGTGGTCCCGTCGACCGCACACGCGGATTCGTGCTGCATTCGGACGATTACATGGTCGATTCCACCATGCCGGTTTCAGAGGATGTCTGCCTCACTGCAACGGTCGATATTCTGCGTGCCATTTACGGGGGCAGTGGGCCGTCGCGGGCCCTGATGGCCCTTGGATATTCCGGTTGGGCGCCGGGCCAGATCGAAGTGGAACTTGCCGAGAATGGCTGGCTAACCTGTGATGCGCCGCTCGACATGCTGTTCGACAGCGATATCGAGGGCAAATATTCGCGTTTGATGCTCCATATGGGTATCGATATGGCACGGCTGGTTTCCGACGCAGGACATGCTTGATGGAATAAGGCAGTATGTTAAGGGAATAGGGGAGTAGGGAGTAGGGGAATATGTTTTGCTTGCGGACGACCGCAACGCACATATCCTTCTCTGCCCTACTGCCCTACTGCCCTAATCAAGCCGCTGCGGCATCCAGTTGTTCGCGGATCATGCGAGTTGCCTCGTCGCGGCTGGTGGGCTGACCGAACATGAAGCTCTGCACATATTCGCAACCCATCTGGCGAAGCTGAAGCGCGTCGCTTTCGCTCTCCACGCCTTCCGTTACCACGGCGAGCCCGAGATCGTGCGCCATGCTCACAATCGAGCGTAGCAGCGTGGCTTTTTGCGGCTGGTCCCCTTTCACGAAGGACCGGTCGATCTTGATGATATCGAACGGGAAGCGCGTCAGATAGGCGAGTGAGGAATAACCGGTTCCAAAATCATCGAGCGACAAGCCGATGCCCATCGCCTTCAGGCGAGCCAGGACATGGGTGGACTGTTCCGGATTTTCCATGAGGACGGATTCCGTCAGTTCAAGCTTGAGGCTGCCCGGATTGAGATGGATGCGGGAAAGCACCGAGCGGACATCATTGATGAGGTCCTGGCGGATGAGTTGCGTCGAGGACAGGTTGACCGAAACGAAAAGGTCGAGCTTCGGGAATTGCTCCTGCCATGCAAACAGATCTTCCGCGGCCCGTTGCATCGCGAACAGGCCAAGCTGGATGATCAGGCCGGAGTTTTCCGCAATTGGAATAAACTCCGAAGGCGAAATCGCGCCGCGACGTGGATGCTCCCAACGCATGAGTGCTTCAAAACCGGCAATCGTGCCCTCGTCAAGCTTCACGATGGGCTGGTAGACAAGGCTGATTTCGTCGCGTTCAAGTGCGCGTCGCAGATCGGATTCAAGCTGCAGCTTGTCGCTGCCGATGGCTCTGAATGCCGGACGGAATGGCTCGATGCGGTCACCGCCGAAACGCTTTGCCTGATACATGGCAAGCTCGGCGTCCTTCACGAAGTCTTCCGCAGTTGTCGCCGTTTTCGTCCAGGTGATCAGGCCCACGGATGACGTCAGAACGATTTCGCGCTTTGCATAGGCAATCGGCGCGCGCACGGCTTGACGCAGAGCTTCGGCGAAGGATGCGATGCGCCCCGGGTCGCTTTCAGAGGCAAGCAGCAGGCCGAACTGGTCGGACGAGAGGCGCGAGAGTGTATCCTGCGGTTTCATAAGGCGTGCCAGACGGCGCGAGATCGTCAGGAGGATAGTGTCCCCCGCCGACATGCCCAGGCTGTCATTGACCTGCTTGAACCGGTCTATGTCGATAATGAAGACGGTCGGATGCAGGTTGCTTTCCCCGCGCGCCATATTCATGACGTTGCTGAGACGATCGAGGAACAATTCCCGGTTCGGGAGGCCGGTCAGATTGTCGTGCACGGCATCGTGCAACAGGCGTTCTTCCGCCTTTTTCTGCTCCGTCACATTGACGAGTGTTCCAACGCAACGCACCACTTCGCCATCCGAACCGATGACCGGGCGCGCGCGGAGTGCATACCAGTGATAATGGCCATCATTGGCACGCAGCCGAAAAATCTGGCCGATGCGTCCGCGCCGGTTTTCCAGAATGGCATCAAGCGTGGAGCGGAAGCGGTCGCGGTCGTCGGCGTGCATGGCGGGAAGCCAGTTGCGCACCGGGCCTTGCAGGCTGTTGGCCGTATTGCCAAGATAATTGGCGATGTCCGGCGTGGTCACCACGCGGTCGCGCGGCACGTCCCAATCCCATACGATGTCTCCCGCACCAATGACGGCGAGAGCCTGCCGCTCCATATCCGACAGAAGGCCCTGCTGCAGTGCTCCGCCAGCAAAGGCATGCTGCATGACGGTAAAGCCGATCAGAAGAACGATCAGGACAAGACCGCCGCCGAGCGCAGGCTGGACGATATCATTATCGAGCCTGCCCGAAACCGTCATCCAGGCGCCCAGCAACCATATGAGAGTGAGAAGCCAGGCCGGTATCAGCATGACGGCGCGATCATATCCCTTGACCGCGAGATAACCGATGATGGCGACGCCGGACAGAACGGTCAGCGCCAGCGAGATGCGCGCAATACCGGAAGCCACTGGCGGATCGAAAACGGCAACCCCCGCAAGGGCCAGAAGGCCCAATACCCAGGTCACGGCGCCATAGCTGAAATGGTCGTGCCAGCGGTTGAGATTGAGATAGGTGAACAGGAAAATAACGAGAGAGGCGGCAAGCGCCACTTCGGTGCCCGCGCGCCAGATCTGCTCATTGCCCGGCGTTATCTCCATCAGCTTGTTCCAGAAACCGAAATCGACGCAGATATAGGCCAGAACGGCCCATGCAAGCGCGGCGGTGGCTGGGAACAGGGAAGTGCCCTTGACGACGAAAAGGATGGTCAGGAACAGAGCCAGCAGGCCTGAAATGCCAAGGAGGATACCGCGATAGAGCGTGTAGGAATTAACCGCGTCCTTGTAGGCTTCCGGCTCCCAGAGATAGAGCTGGGGCAGATTGTGCGAGGACAGTTCTGCTACGAAGGTTATGACGCTGCCCGGATTGAGCGTGATGCGGAAAACGTCCGCATCGGCGCTGGGCTGGCGGTCGAGCGCAAAGCCTTCGCTCGGCGTGATGGATGCAATGCGTGGAGAACCAAGATCGGGCCAGATGACGCCGGAGCCGACGAGACGGAAATGAGGAGCAACAATCAGGCGGTCGATCTGTTCGTCGGTTGGATTTGCGATCGAAAAAGCGGCCCAGTCGCCGGATGCCTTGCTGTTTTGATCGGCCTGCACTTCGATGCGGCGGACGATGCCGTCAGGACCGGGGGCCGTCGATACCTGCACGCTTTCGCCTTTGTTGCGCAGAAGCTCGACAGCGCGGGAAAGGTCGAGGGCGGTATCTTCCTTGGAAATCTTGATCGGTTCGATGGCCGATGCCTGGATGACCGAAACGGCCAGAACAACCATGAGTACGAGAAACCGCACACCGGCAAAAAGCCACTTATCCGCAAAACCCGTCACGAGCGTCCAACCTTGCCATTGATCATGCGGCTATCCGTCATACGTTTGTCGCTTTCTATAAGGGCAAAAAGCAGGTGATCCTGCCAGAAGCCATTTATCTTGAGATAGGAACGCAACAGTCCTTCTCTCTCAAATCCGGCTTTTTCGAGAAGCCGTATCGAGCGCACATTATGAGGGATACAGGCTGCTTCAATCCGGTGCAACCGGAGTTGGTCGAATGCGAAGGGGATAACCAGCGACAGGGCTTCGGTCATGTAGCCTTTGCCGGCATGGGGCGCGCCGCTCCAATAGCCGATCATGCCGTTCTGCCCGACACCGCGCCGGATATTTCCGAGCGTTATGCCGCCGACGAGCGTGTTGTCACCATTGCGAAAGACAAAAAATGGATAGCCGGTTCCGGCGGCTATTTCATCCTGAAAGCGACGCATGCGATGGCGGAATGCGCTCTTTGTCAGGTCGTCGTCCGGCCAGGTCGGCTCCCACGGCGTGAGAAAGGCACGGCTTTGTTCCCGCAGGCTGGCCCAACTGGCGAAATCGCTCATCATCGGCTCGCGCAGATAAATGCGCTGTCCACGCAGGACGGTCGGATTGCTTCTACGGAAGGGCAGGCCGATCATGACGGGTTAGGGGAGTAAGGGGGTAAGGGAATAAGGGAGTAGGAAAAACAAAATGCTCAATGTCACATACTCCCCTATTCCCCTACTCACATATTCCCTTAAACAGCGATTTTCCTCGCATGTGCGCTGGTCGACAGTGCGTCCGACAACCCATCGAAGCTCATCAGTCGTCCAACTGGACCCACGCCGGCGATGGTGGGCTTGCTGTCGAGGAACAACCGTCCGGCCAGATCGGTCAGCCTTTGAGGTGTAATCAGCGAGAGACGGTCCATCAGTTCACTGTTTTCGACGGGACGACCATAGAGCAGGAACTGGCGTGCGACCTGTCCGGCACGGCTTGCAGCACTTTCCTGAGACATGAGAAGGCTCGCACGATATTGCGCGCGGGCGCGGTCCACTTCTTCCAGGCTGATGGAGTCGGCGGCCTTGTGCAGTTCATCGATCAGAACCGGGACGAGTTCGACCAGTTCGTCGCGGCCCGTTGCAGCGTGAATTCCAAACAGTCCTGTATCCGAGAAGCCCCAATGGAAGGCATAGACGGAATAGCAGAGCCCACGTTTCTCGCGTACTTCCTGGAAGAGGCGTGAGGACATGCCCCCGCCCAAGACCATGGAAAGAAGCTGCGATGCATAGAAATCACGCACGTGGTAGGCGCGTCCTTCGAAACCGATCAGAACCTGAGCATCCATCAGCTCGCGATTTTCACGGAAATCGCCGCCGACATAATGAGCGAGGTCGAGCGTGGGAGCCGTATTGTGGGCGCGAAAACCGCCAAGACGTTTTTCAACTTCCCTGACGAATGCATCGTGATCGACGCCACCAGCAGCGGTCACCACCATGCGGTCGGCGCTGTACTGTTCGTCCATATATTGGCGAAGGTCATCGGAGGTGAAAGACATGACCGTCTCAGGCTCGCCGAGAATGGCGCGTCCGATTGGCTGATGACGATAGGCTGTTTCGGTGAAGCGGTCGAAGACGATATCGTCGGGCGTGTCGTGCGCCGCGCCGATCTCCTGCATGATGACCTGCTTTTCGCGCTCCAGCTCAGCTTCATCGAATTTGGAGGCGGTCAGGATATCGGACAGAATGTCGATGGCCAGCGGCACGTCATTGCGCAGAACGCGCGCATAATAGGAAGTGGTCTCGACGCTGGTGGCGGCGTTGATCTCGCCGCCGACATTTTCGATATCCGATGCAATTTGCCAGGCTGTGCGGTTCTCGGTTCCCTTGAACGCCATATGCTCAAGAAGATGAGCAATGCCATGTCTGTCGGCAGCTTCGTTTCGTGCCCCGGCCTTGACCCAGATTCCAAGCGCCACGCTTTCCACGTGGGACATCGTATCGGTGGCTATCGTCAATCCGTTGGAAAGACGCGTTACTTCAACACCCATAAGCAAACTGCTCCCTGCATTCCCGCTCTGGTTCTCGTCTCGGAGCCGGTCTTTTTAAGCTCTCGAATGGCGGCGAACGTATTCTTCCACGATTTTCAGGTCGTTGTGAAGAACTGTGAAGCTTTCTTTTCGTTGCATCAAGTCCGAAAGCCATGCAGGGAGCTGCGGTTCGACGCCGCTGGCAGCCTTGACGGCATCGGGGAATTTGGCCGGATGCGCTGTTGCAAGAACAACCATCGGCGCTTCACTGGACTGGCTTTCGCGAGCCACCTTCACACCGATTGCCGAGTGTGGATCGAGCAGATAGCCGTCCGCTTCAAGCACGGATTTGATTGTCTCCGCAGTTTCATCGACAGTCGAGCGCCCGGCGGAGAACTCGCTGCGGATCGCCGACAGCGGCTTCTCAGAGATCGAAAAACCACCGGACTGCTTGAGCCCAGCCATCAGACCGCGCAGAGCTGCTGCATCGCGTCCGTGCGCTTCAAACAGCAGGCGCTCAAAATTCGAGGAAATCTGGATATCCATTGAAGGCGAGGTGGTCTGTGCGACACCGCGCATTTCATAGGCGCCGGTTTCGAGAGTACGCGAGAGAATGTCATTATCATTGGTGGCGATGATCAGCCGGTCGATGGGCAATCCCATGCGCTTGGCGACATAGCCCGCGAAAATATCGCCGAAATTGCCCGTCGGCACGGTGAAGGATACGGAGCGGTCCGGTGCGCCGAGGCTCAGAGCCGCCGTAAAATAATAAACGACCTGCGGCATGATGCGCGCCCAGTTGATCGAGTTCACACCCGAAAGCGACAGCGCATCACGGAACTGAAGGTCGTTGAACATGCCTTTCACAAGGTTCTGGCAATCGTCGAAATTGCCTTCGATGGAAAGGGCATGAACGTTGGAAAAACCGGACGACGTCATCTGGCGCTGCTGCACCGGCGATACGCGGCCGTTCGGGAACAGAATGAAGATGTCCGTATTGTCGCGTCCGCCGAAGGCCTCGATAGCCGCGCCGCCCGTATCCCCGGATGTGGCCCCGACAATGGTGGCCCGCTCGCCGCGCTGCGCCAGGACATAGTCCATCATGCGGGCCAGAAGCTGCATGGCGACATCCTTGAAGGCGAGCGTCGGGCCATGGAAAAGTTCGAGCACGAATTCATTGGCCCCGGTCTGAACCAGCGGGCAGACCGCATCATGCCGGAAAGATCCATAGGCTTCATGCACCATGCGACGGAAATCCGAATGCGGGATTTCGCCGTCGACAAAGGGAGTGAGCACCGCCAGCGCAATATCCACATAGGATTTTCCGCGCAGATCGCGGATTTGTTCTGGCGAAAACTGGGGATAATCCTGCGGCAGATAGAGACCGCCATCCCGGGCTAGACCGGCGAGCAATGCATCGCTGAACCCCAGGACCGGCGCTTCCCCACGCGTGCTTACATATTTCATTTCTTGGCCTTCATTTCGGATCGGCGCGGTTTTGAGCCGCGTAATGCAATAGAGCCTCCCTAAAAAAGCCGCAAGGTTTTAAAGCATGTTGACGGGGATGGGGGTTGCTCTCCGGAGCAAAAAACGGGAAAACGTCATCGCGCTACACGCATGCGTGATGTAGAAGACAGGTTGATCAGTGCAGGGAAGCCCGCTTTATGCAAACAGCACCACAGAATCGTTCATCGTTGTTTCCAGTCTTTGCAACGGTTTTGCTCGCAGCCCTCGCAGGCTGCACGACCAGTGGCACTGATAAGGCCGCCGACGGAGCTTCAAGCTCCTCGATGACCGCGTCCGCTGCTTCCGGCGATCAGCGTGTCAAGGAATCCGAGCTGCGCGCCTTCTGTCCCTCGGTCACGCTGCGCGACGGCACAGCCTTCTTCAGCACATATGAAAAGGGCGGCGATAAGGACCCGGCACGGGTGATCTATCAGGCGGCGCTGACCGATACGACCCGCGCCTGCCAGTATGGCGCCGGGACCATGACGATTGACGTCGCGGCGGCGGGCAAGGTTGTTCCCGGGCCAAAATATAAGAGCGGCACCATCACCATGCCGATCCGTGTTGCCGTCCGTCAGGGCGATCAGGTCATCTATTCCAAACTGCACAAGCAGGCGGTTACGGTAGCGAACGCGGATACCGCGACGCAGTTCGTGTTCAACGACAAGGCGATCACCGTACCGATGGCGGATCAGAAGAATATCCAGATTTTCGTCGGTTTCGACGAGGGTCCATACAACACGAAGTAAAGCACTGAAAACGGTGCGCCGGTTTGTATTTTGGCGCACCGTTTAATCTGATATTTATAGGCTTTTTCATATTGCTGCCAAAAGCCCGCAGATTTAATTAGAAAACACTTAACTATTGCCGATATGGCGATGTATTCAGTTTTAATATAGCATTAATGACAGTTTCACATGTATTCATATCAATGTTTGTTTCATGCTATGGTTTTCTGACGTCATGGATCACCACGTCTTAGACGGGTAGAAGTGATAACTCACCAGCTACGCCACGATTATTTAGGGGCGAGGGTCATATGCGATTTGATCGCAGTGAATTATTAAAGCCTGTTCCGCTTATTTTGCTTCTGTTGCTGTTTCTCGGTGCGGCTCTCGGCCAGTGGATGGGAAACAGATTTCGCATAGTCGATGAAGAGCGGCACATGAATTCCCACATGTCTTCATTGCTTATGCATGCAAATCGACTGGCTGTTTCTGCCCGTGAAACAATCGAAGCAGCCAATCTCTCGCCCTATGAAATGTGTTCTCCGCAAGATATTGCCTATCAGCGCAAGCTGGTTTTTTCTGCCTATCATATCAAGGATATAGGTCGGCTCCGTGATGATCGCCTGATCTGCTCGACGCTTCTCGGCGATGTCAGCGAGCAGCCAAAGCGTTCGCCTGCCGATATCAATTTGCGGGACGGCACCTATGTGTACGGCGAAAGATCGCTGATTACACCGGGCAGCCGGGGCTTCGTGATAGGCAGGGGCGAGGCGAATGTGATTTTGAGTTCGGCTGCATTCGACCTGCTGCAGTCACGGCAGTACAGCTTTGCCGTCTATATGCGCGATGCCGAACGTAAGCACTTCGCGCGCCTCTATGATTATCAGGCAGGTGATTTTCCAGTCCCGGATTTCAAGAATCACCGCGGCGAATACGAGGTGCTCAGCGACGCAATTAAGGAATATCGTTGCGACGATGAAGTGGGTATCTGCGTCGCTCTCAAGGCGCAGTTGGATAATTCCAGCAATTCCGCCCAATGGAAATCCTTCATGGCGACAAGTCTGGGACTGCTCGCGGGGGCGACCCTTGGCCTTGGCTGGTTCGCCTACCACAATCGCGAACGCCCTTTGGCTTCCATGCTCAACCAGGCGCTCAATGCCCGCCAGCTGGAGGTGGTCTATCAGCCGGTGGTCAATGTAGAGAATGCCGAGCTCACCGGCTTTGAAGCCTTGCTCCGCTGGCAACTGCATACCGGTGATATGATTCCGCCTGACGTATTTATCGCCGAGGCGGAGGAAAAGGGCATGACAGGACGGGTGACCGCCTATGTCGTGGATCGGGTTATGGACGATATGGGGGATTTGTTGCGCCTTAACCGGAATATCCAGATCAATATCAATATCACCGCAAGCGATGTTCAGGCGGCCGCGTTTCAGAAAAATATCCAGGGGAAATTGGCTGGCGCGGGTGTCGATCCCCGTCAGATCGGTCTTGAATTGACCGAACGAACGGCGGTGGATTTCTCGAAAGCGTCGGAGGGTATCAGGCAGCTGCGTGAACAGGGGCACAAGATCTACATTGATGATTTTGGAACGGGCTATTCGAGTCTTTCCTATCTTGGCGAGCTGCATATCGATGCGATCAAGATAGATAAGGCCTTCACGCGCACCGTCTGTGCGGATGGGGACATGGTGTCGATCGTTCCAGAGATCATATCGATGGCGCGGCAGCACAATCTTGGCATCGTGATTGAAGGCATCGAAACGGAAGTCCAGGCCGATTATTTTCGCAAAATGACCACGCCGATGACTGCGCAAGGCTGGTTTTACGGCAAGCCTATGCCAGCGGGCGATGCGGCTGCGCTTCTGATGGGCGGTTTGCGCAAAGCCAGACGGAAGCGCGGCAAAGCTCTTCAGGAAAAAGCCTGACTGAACCGATGCTGTGGATAAAGGCAGACCGATAAAATTCTAATTAAATGCAACTGCCTGCGTGAAATGAATGGCAACAGGTTTCGGCTAGTGTGTTCTCATGAAACAGAAATATGAACGCATTCTTGAACCGACGGACACCTGGGCGATCTTCGATACGTCCTCCGGCGAGCCCGTCATTATGGGAACCCGCTTGCTGATCGGCCTCTCTGAAAGTGAAGCCGAAGAGCTTCTGGCAATTCTCAATGCCCCGCCCAAGGGACGCAACAAGCAAACCGCCGCCTGACGGAAGCCAGGCGTCGGACTATCGCATTCAGGCATCGGTCCAGACGGACAGGGCTTCGATGACACTGGGCAGGTCCTTGTGGCGATGGATGACGGTTTCCGCCCCCGCATCGGTCAGCTTGTCGGCATGTCCCGGATAGGTGTGAGCGCCGCCCGTAAAGCCGATCACACGCATGCCAGCGGCGCGTGCGCCCTGAATGCCATGCGCGGAATCTTCAATCACGATGACGTCCTTCGGATCGACACCGAATTGCTTGGCTGCATAAAGAAACACGTCTGGCGCGGGCTTGGTCTTTTTGGTGCCTACTTCCTTCGCTGAAAAGATATTGGGCGCAAAAAGCTCGTAAAGACCGACACGCTGCAACATGCTTTCCAGCCGATGACTGGTCGAATTGGAGCAGATGCATTTCGGCAGCTTTAATGCCGATACCACTTCAACGATATCTTCAACGGCCTGAACTTCATTCTTGAGCTTTTCGTCCAGAATCTTTTCGGACTTGTCGAGAAGCGACGCTGAAAGCGGAATCCCGGCCTCGCGCTCCACAGTCAGAAGAATATCCTGCCACGTCAGACCGGCAAAACGTTCGGCCATCTCATCGGCGGCAATCTGATAACCGGCTTCGGTGAGAAGTGTGGACTCGACTTCCGCGGCGATGATTTCAGAATCTACCAAAACGCCATCGCAATCGAAAATGATGAGGGACGGGGCCGCCATGATTATAGCCTTCTTATTGGGAGGAGTGAGCACCGGCAGCAGCCGGAACACCGGGTTGAGCTACACCTTTATGGCGAAGCCGTCAAATTGGAGCCTTTCCGGCGAGAGGGTGAAGCATCCATGCGGCGCATTCGGTCCAGGGGCCGAATTCCATCCCGCTTCTGTTTTCATCCCGTTCAGACCTCACCGGACACTTCCCGACGGCGCCGGTCCAGTTCTTCGCTATAGCGGCGCAAGGTGTGCGCTTCACTGAGGAGGCTGAGCACCTTGCGCTCCTGTGCGTTGTTCACCACGGCCAGAGCTTCACTTTCTGCCCGGTCGAAGCGGACGACAGCTTCCTTGGCGTTCATCTGAGGCAGCAGGAATTCATCCTGATATTTGAGAAGCTCGCGGATGCTATGTTCGCCATCGGATGTATCGAAGCTGTCGGCGTAAACTTCCGGAACCGGGATCATGCCGACATACCGTCCCTTGGCATCCACCGCGATCACCCGTTGGGTCGATCCGAGCGGGAAATCGTGGCGGAATGTTTCGATATCGGTATCGATCAGCACGGTCCGCACGTCATGGCGCATCATCCGGTTGACGGTCAGGTCCCGTATCCAGCCGATATCATGGGCGGACCGGATGGCCTCTCCACGCAGATGGAAGCGCCATGTGGCGAAGGAGTAACCGAAGGTCTTTCGCACCATCAGCGAGGACGAGACGACAGCACCGAGCACGAGCATGGAAATCGGAAAATCGCCGGTAAGCTCCAGTGCCAGGAAGGTCATGGTCATAGGGCCGCCCACGACTGCGACGGCAAGCGAGCTCATGCCGATGACGGCATAGACTTCGGGTGCGAGTGCCAGACCGGCTGGCAATACTGCGCCGGCCACGGCAGCAAACAGCTTGCCTGTCAGCGCACCGAGAAACAGCGATGCGAAGAACAGGCCACCGCGAAAGCCGGACCCGATGGAGACGGCAGAAGCGAGCGATTTGGCAAAGATCAGGAGCAGGAGTGCGGGAATGGTGATGTTTGCATTCAGGTCGAGGTGGAGCGCTCCGTGGCCGGAGGCCAGAACCTGCGGTGAAAGGAAGGCGATCATTCCAACGATGGCGCCGCCGATCGCCGGGGCCATCACATTGGGCACCACGCTGCGCCGGGCGACTTTTTCCACAAAGGTCACGCCGCGCATGATGAGGATGGCAATGCCTGCCGAGAAGAAGCCGAGTACAAGCGCAGGAACGTAATCACGTGGCGTGATGTCGTCGATCTGGCCGATATCGATGATAAAGGGCGCGCCGCCAATTGCCTGCGTCACCAGAGCGCCGATGATCGCCGCCACGACGACCGGCGTCAGCGTGGCAATCGAATAGACGCCGATGATAAGTTCGAATGCGTAAAATGCCCCGGTCAAAGGTGCATTGAAGGCGCTGGCGATGGCAGCCGCGGCGCCGCAGCCGACCAAAGTCCGCAGATCCGCGCGGCGAAGCTTGAGCGCCCGACCGATGCGGGAGGCGAAACCGCTCGCAAGCTGCGTATAGGCTGCTTCCAGTCCGACCGATGCACCGAAGCCGTTGGCAATCAGGTTCTGCCCGACAAGGATAAAGCTGTCCGTGAGCGACAGACGCCCCCCATGGAGCGCATTTGCTTCGATCGGGTCCACGATGGGCCGCTTGCGCCATCGCGCAAGAACCCAGATCACGATCCCCATCAGGATGCCGCCGGCGAGCGGTGCAATATAGGCGCTCGGTTGCAGCGATGCAGCCGAACTGAGTTTTTCGCCGGGCTCAAGCGCGAAGATCGCCTGGTGCATCCATTGCGAAATACTGCCTATGGCGGCAACCATCAGCCCTGAAATGATACCTATCGCGGCACCGGCGATAACGAGGCCAATTTCGCTGCCGCGAACCAGCGCACGCATGCGGAAGGGTACGAATAAAACCCGCAAATACCGGTTATGCCGCAGTTCAGCGATATTCATCATAAAAACACCGGGCAAGCGGGCGGCTGGCATGCCCGCCACGCAAATTCAGAAGTTGGCTGCCGATTATAGGCAAAAAGGAATAACCAAGCCTTATCAAGGGCAAGTGGTCGAAAACAGCATTGCACAGCGATCGCGGCGTTAAGATGACAGACGGCAAAATGTTCGGGGCAATAGTGCGTGAAAAGCCCGGAACTGCGGACTTTCCCTCTCGTTTAAGAAAAGATTTACGATTTCAATCACTTGGCGTTAACTGCATATTTACCCTGCCCGGTAACCATAAGGACAAGTTTTTGCGTCCACAGGTAATCGAGTATCCCATGTCTCTTGTACGTCTTGCGCATGAGTTGCCCATCGAGGCTCCGCGTACCGCCTGGCTTGACTCCATCATCAAAGGTGATTGCGTCGCTGCTCTGGAACGCCTGCCGGATCATTCCGTGGACGTGATTTTCGCCGATCCGCCATATAACCTCCAGCTTGGCGGCGATCTGCATCGTCCCGACCAGTCGATGGTGAGCGCGGTTGACGATCATTGGGACCAGTTCGAAAGCTTCCAGGCCTATGACGCGTTCACACGCGCCTGGCTTATGGCTTGCCGCCGCGTCCTGAAGCCGAATGGCACCATTTGGGTCATCGGTTCCTACCACAATATTTTCCGCGTCGGCTCGCAGTTGCAGGACCTGGGCTTCTGGCTCCTGAACGACATCATCTGGCGCAAGACGAATCCGATGCCGAATTTCCGTGGCCGTCGCTTCCAGAACGCCCATGAAACGCTGATCTGGGCCTCGCGGGACCAGAAGGGCAAAGGCTACACCTTCAACTATGAAGCGATGAAGGCCGCCAATGACGATGTGCAGATGCGCTCGGACTGGCTGTTTCCGATCTGCACCGGCTCGGAACGCCTCAAGGACGAAAACGGCGACAAGGTTCACCCGACCCAGAAGCCGGAAGCGCTGCTTGCCCGCATCATGATGGCGTCTAGCAAGCCCGGCGACGTCATTCTCGATCCGTTCTTCGGTTCCGGCACGACCGGCGCCGTTGCAAAGCGTCTTGGACGCCATTTCGTCGGCATCGAGCGCGAACAAAGCTATATCGACGCGGCGACGGCGCGCATTGATGCCGTTGAACCGCTCGGCAAGGCCGAACTCACCGTGATGACCGGCAAGCGGGCCGAACCGCGTGTGGCGTTCACCAGCGTTATAGAAGCCGGTCTTCTTCGCCCTGGCACGGTGCTTTCCGATGAACGCCGCCGTTTTGCTGCGATTGTGCGGGCCGATGGCACGCTTGCCGCCAATGGCGAAGCCGGTTCGATCCATCGTATCGGCGCGAAGGTCCAGGGCTTTGATGCCTGCAACGGTTGGACTTTCTGGCACTACGAGGAAAACGGCACGCTGAAGCCAATTGACGCCTTGCGCAAGGTCATTCGCGACCAGATGGCGACTGCAGGCGCTTAGAGCATTTCAGCAAAAGTGTGAAACGGTTTTGCGTTGGATAATGCGATAAAACAAATAGTTAGAGCGGTTCCGGCGATTCTGTCAGAACAGGAACCGCTCTAGAACGCGTTTTGAACTGCCTGCCCCGCGCTTTTATTCTTATCGGACGGCCTCCAGCATAGTCTGATAGTGAGACGCCCGAAGCATAGGCTTCGGGCGTCTTCGCTGTTTTCGTCTGACCGGGAATTCCGGGTCAGAAAGCGAGACCCAGTGCTTTCAAGTCAGCAGCCAGCTTGTTCGCACCGGTAAAATGCACGGCCTGCCAGCCAGCATGCCTGGCACCTTCCACATTGTGCATCGTGTCATCGATGAAAAGCGTAGCTGCCGGGTCGAGATCGAATGACGCAACGTGATGATCGTAGATTTCCCGGTCAGGTTTCAGCATGCGGATGTCGCCCGACACGGTGACACCCCGGCTTTCAGTCAGAAATGGAAACCGCCCCTGCGCTTCCCGGAAAGTATCGGACGCAAAATTCGTCAGCATGGTGACGTCGTGGCCGTTCCCGATGAGACCCCGCAGAATTTCGACACTGTCCTCATAAGCGTGCGGCACCATGCGGTTCCAGTTTTGCCGGAATGCACGGATGTGGTCGCTTTTCTCTGGGTATGCATCGATCAGCAACGCCTCAGCCTCATGCCAGGTTCTCCCGCGATCCTGTTCGATATTCCATGCGCCGGTGCAGATATTCTCCAGGAACCAACGCCGTTCCGACGCATCGGGAATAATATCGAGATAGGCGAGTTCGGGATCGTAATGGATAAGAACCCTGCCGATGTCGAAGACGATGTGCTTGACGGGACTGCTCAACGGTTTTTCCTCTTCCCTTTGAAAGCTTCTGGTATGGCAGCGGTGATCGCCTTTTTCATGACTGTTGGTAATGCCTCGTCTGAAAGCTCGGTCGGGCGGGACCACCAGCCGTCGCTGGATGCAGCCTTGCTGACATTTTCCGAACGATAGACGGAGAGCCGCAGTTCGAAATGGGTGAAAACATGCGTAATCGAACCGGAAGCTGTCCATCGCGCGGGGAACGGAGCCGCATCGATGGTCGTATCGCCATCAATGCGAGCCGTCCATCGGCTGCCCGGAACTTCGGTCATCCCGGCGAGCAGTCCCTCATCCCTTCGCTTGCGCAGAAAAACCGAACCATCTTCGGCAATGGCAATGAATGCCGCGCCTGTGCGAATTGGCTTTTCCGCTTTGGGCGCCTTTACCGGAAACTTTTCCGGGTCGCGGGATTTGAGCGCCATGCAATCGTCATTGAGCGGACAGATGGCACAAGCTGGACGCCGCGGCGTGCATATGGTTGCGCCCAGATCCATCACCGCCTGCGCAAAATCTCCCGGCCTGTCGATGAGAGTCAATTGCCCCATGAGCGCGCGGATTTCCGGTTTTGCTGCGGGCAGGGGCGTGTCGATTGTGTAAAGCCGTGAAATCACGCGTTCCACATTGCCGTCCACAACGGCGACCGCTTCACCAAAGGCGATTGCAGCGATGGCTGCGGAAGTATAGTCGCCGATGCCCGGCAGTTCCTTCAGTGCTGCGGCGCTGTCCGGAAACTTGCCGTCATGCTGCCGGACCACAGCGTCGGCGCATTTTTTCAGGTTTCGTGCACGCGAGTAGTATCCAAGTCCGGCCCATGCTCGCAGAATATCGTCTTCACTCGCCCGCGCCATTGCCTGAACCGTGGGCCAGCGTTCGGTGAACTTTACAAAGTAGGACTTGACCGCCTCGACTGTTGTCTGCTGAAGCATGATCTCGGACAGCCACACGCGATAGGGATCTGGCCTGATGCCGGATGCCTGTTCGGATGGGCTGATGCGCCACGGCAAGACGCGGTGGTGCCGGTCATACCAGTGCAGAAGCTTGGTGCTTTGATTGGAAGTGGTGGAAGTCAGCATGAGAACGGCATCGGTTAACAATTGGGCATTATTCTGATTAGAGCATTTCCAGCAAAAGTGCGAAGCGGTTTTGCGTGGGGTAATGCCTGAAAGCAAAGAGATAGAACGGATGCGCTGTTCCGCTTCACGAGAGCCGCTCTAATGCCTTAATTTTACACTTCATAGAAACAATGCTGTGCATATGAAAGGCTTAAGCATAGAAATCTGCCGGGGTCTCCAGGCAAGCTTCCTTGGAAAGAGAATAAGTGAACCAGTCAGTACCTGTCTATGTCGTCAATCTTGCGCGGTCCCGGGATCGCTGGGACAGGTTGAAGTCCAACGCCGATGCTCTTTCAATCGTACTCCGGCGCGTGGAAGCCGTCGAGGGAAAGCTGCTGTCATTGGAGGAACTGACGGATTTCGATGAGGCAGCGTTCCGTCGCTGGCACGGTAAAATCGCAATACCGGCAGAAATTGGCTGTTACTTCAGTCACATACGAGCATTGGAAATCATAGCCGGTGCGCCGGAGCCTTTTGCCGTGATTGTAGAAGATGACATCGTTTTTACACCTGCGTTCAAACCCTTTCTAACACATTTGGCGAAGGCGGCAGGCTGGGACGCAGTGAAGCTTGTCAATCACCGAACCGCTGCTTTCCAGTCTTTCCAGCGTATTGATAGCCAGTTTTCAATTGGTCGCTGCTTGCATGGACCGCTGGGAAGTTCCGCGGCTTATGTCGTTACCCGTGAAGGCGCCTCGAAATTGCTCAAGGCGCTTCGCCCGATGCGGCTTCCTTATGATGTCGCACTGGAAAGAGGATGGGCTGGTGCTTATCAGATTTTTACAACCGACAAGCCGGTCGTCGAATTTTCGGACATGGCCACTTCTACTATCGCTCAGGGGCGCTCGGCTTACGCCAAAAAGCGTCTGCCGGCATACAAAAGGATAAGCACCCTTCTGTTTCGAGCGACAGACTATGTCAGACGAATCGCTTACTCTTTTGACAGGAAGAGCTTAAGAGAGGACAGAGTTTGAGTTTTTTTAAGAAGTCTTTTCTCCTGCGGCGTCGGATAGATTCTGGGGTACTTGCAGTCGCATCGGCGGCCATGCCCGTTCGCGTAGGGCTCGGACCACTGGTACTTTTCGTATTTTCTTGCATCGGTATTTACCTCGCCTGCGGACGTCATGCGACTACGCGCATGTTCGCCCGAAAATTCTATTTGTTTATAATCTTATATGCTGTCTGGTCGTTGGGCCTGATCCTGTTTCGGGGGGAGCCTTTCAACGACAACCGCCAGATCGGCTACACGCTGCTGATCGCGATTTTTGCTTTTGCCGGTTCGGGAATGGTGCTTGTCCGGGACCCGCTCCGGGCCTATGTCCTTGGCGCGCGTGTTGGGACGCTGCTTGCCCTGATTATCGCGCTCTATCTTTCCGTGACCGACGGGGGGCGCATAGGTGTCGGCGGTAATCAGGCTGTCTTTGCATTCGTAGCCGGGGTAGCGGCGATTTCCGCCGCCATTCCTTTGCGTAAGGCTTCGCGATATTTGCCGAACGGTCCGCAGTGGCTGGTATTGGGGTTCGCTGCGGTTCTGACGTCCGAAACCCGGGCAGTCATCGTGGTCTTGCCGATATTCGCAGCCGTGGAAACTGTCATCTTCCTGAAGCGTTTCCGGCAGCAGGGAACTGCCTATGCGATACTGTTTGCAGCAATAGCCGCTCTCGTCGTGGTGGGCCCTGTTGGCAGCATCATTTCCAAACGTTTCGCCGGAATGATCGAATATTACGATACCGGACACGCCGCTAACTGGGAGGACAAGGTTTCGGCGGATATTCGCGAGGTCATGTGGAGGAGTGCGTCGAATGTTATCGCCGCCCATCCTCTCGCAGGTGTCGGTTCCTATTCAAAGATGGACTATGTGAGGGCCGAGGCAGGCGACAAGGCGTCGATGCTTGACGGCTTCCGCCATGTGCATAATACGGTGCTCGACGAGTTGCTGAATGACGGTATTGTCGGTCTCATCTTCATGGTCTGTGCGTTTATCTCCATCTTCGTCTATTTGTGGCGAACAGCCGATAGCTGGGCAATGCGGCGAGCCTTGATCTACTTTGCCCTTGTGTGCGGCAGCTACGGCATGCTGCACAATCCGTTGTTGCACGAAGTGACGATATCCTCGACCATGTTCTTCCTCGCGGCGCTCAACGCGGCTGCATCAAGGCGCATCATGGCGGCACGGCGCGCCGGGCTCACCTCATATGTTTTGGGAAAGAAATCAACTGCATGAAAGCGATTGTAACGGGCGCTGCCGGGTTTATCGGTTTCCATACCGCGCAGCGACTGCTGGACGAGGGCTGGCAGGTCGTCGGCATTGACAATGTAAACGATTATTATCCGGTTGCGTTGAAGGAAACGCGGCTTTCGAAGCTTCACCTGCGGGACGGGTTCCGGTTTGCGAAGGCGGATATTTCCGACGCCGCGGCACTCACCGCTGCAATCGGCTCCGACCGTGATGCGGATGTCATCGTGCATCTGGCTGCACAGGCAGGGGTACGCTATTCCATTGAGAACCCCTCGGCCTATATCTCGGCCAATGTTCAGGGACAGATCACGGTTTTCGAAACCGCGCTGCGACTGGAGAAGCGGCCGCCTGTGGTCTATGCCAGTTCGTCGTCGGTCTATGGCGCAAACGAAAAAGTGCCGTTTTCCGAGAGCGATCCCGTCGATCATCCTGTATCGATCTATGCCGCAACAAAGCGCTCTGGCGAATTGCTGGCTTACTCCTATCGTCACGTGCATAAGCTCCACTCTGCCGGTTTGCGCTTCTTCACCGTTTACGGCCCCTATGGGCGTCCCGACATGGCGCCGTGGCTGTTCACTTCGGCGATCCTCAAGGGCGAGCCGATCCGCGTGTTCAACAATGGCGAGATGCAGCGGGATTTTACCTTCGTGGAAGATATCGTCAGCGGGGTGGTAGGCGCGGTGCGACGCATAGTCGACAAGCCGGGAGATACGGCACCCGTCTATAATCTGGGCAACAACCGGCCCGTGATGCTCAACGATTTCATCGCCGCGATCGAGAAAGCAACGGGCAAGGAAGCGATCCGCAAGCTCGAACCCATGCCGGCCGCCGATGTGCCACGCACCTATGCCGACATCACGCTTGCCGCCCGCGACCTTGGCTTTAGTCCGAAAACCACGCTCGATCAGGGTATTCCTTTGTTCGTGGAGTGGTTTCGCGGTTATAATGGAGCGCGATGAGCGAACAAACATCCAGACGCGGCTTCCGGCCGCTGGCAGATATGGCTTCGGGTCTGGTCGATCCGATGCTGCAGAAACGCGCCGGTATCAATCTCGCCTTGCTTCAGTCGTGGGAAGACATCGTCGGTCCCGCCATCGGCGCAACCTCGCGCCCACTGCGCATTATCTGGCCACGCCGTCTCCATGAGGACGACCCGTTTTCTCCTGCAACGCTGATTATTGCTTGTGAAGGGTTCGCCGCTCTTCAGGTCCAGCACGAGACAGGAGAAATCATCAGCCGTATCAACGGGTTTCTCGGCTTCTCCGCGGTCGGGCGCATCCGCATCGAGCAGAAACCGCCGCTTATTCCGGCCAAGCGACGGGTGAAGCGTCTGGCGCCGCTCGGGCCTGCGGATGAGCGCCGTATCGACAAGGCGACGGACGCTATTGAAGACGATGCGCTTCGCGCAGCGCTTGCCCGTCTCGGCAAGAACATTCTCGCAGAGAAGCGGACCACTGGCCGAAAGGACGGCAAGGGCAATTGAATTCTGCTGGCCGCCATAAATTTGATGCAAGCTTTCAGCAGTTTGTAAGAGGCGCCCCAGGTTGATTGTCGCAAATATGAAGACAAAAAATGCAAGGTGCTGACTTTCATGTGAACGCTGCGGGTCTAGCGAAGTGCGACTTGCCGCTTTAGATTGTATGTCGAAGTCAACTATTGAAACAGGACTGGATGATTCGGATGCCTGCAGCGTTTAATCGCAGACACGTTATTTCTCTTGCCGGAGCGGCGGCTGCCGGTCTGGCTTTTGCCGGTGGCGCGAATGCGCAGCAGCGTAGTCCGGAAGGCACAGTCGATGCAGCCAGGATTGCCGAACCCGGCAAGCTCAAGGACATGGTCTACGGCAAGGCGGACGCACCGGTCACCATCGTTGAATATGCATCGCTGACCTGCCCGCATTGCGCCGATTTCACCATCAACACCTTCCCGAAAATCAAGGAAAAATATATTGATACGGGCAAGGCACGGCTCATCTTCCGTGAGTTCCCGTTCGATCCGCGCGCGACTGCCGCTTTCATGCTGGCGCGCTGCGCACCTGAAGACCGGTACTTCCCGATGGTCGACGTTTTCTTCAAGCAGCAGCAGCAATGGGCGACTGCCGAAGACGGGGAAGCCGCTCTCCTGCAAATTGCAAAACTTGCCGGTTTTACACAGGAGTCGTTCAAGGCTTGCTTGACGAACCAGCAACTTCTCGATGATGTGAGAGCCACGATGGAGCGTGGATCGAAGGATTTCGGTGTGAATGCAACGCCGACGTTCTTCATTAACGGACAAAAATACGCTGGAGCGCTTTCGGTTGACGAAATGTCGGCAATCATCGACAAGCTTCTCTGATCCGTTTTTCAGATCGAAAAGCGGGCGCTCCCTTGCGCCCGCTTTTTGCGTTTCTGGGACGATAGCGGGAGGCGTTTGCTGATGCGCTTCTCCAAGCTTCGTCTTGTCGGCTTCAAATCCTTCGTCGAGCCCATGGAGTTTGTCATCGAAGGCGGGCTGACCGGTGTTGTCGGTCCGAACGGTTGCGGCAAATCCAATCTGGTCGAAGCGCTGCGCTGGGTGATGGGCGAAAACTCATACAAGAACATGCGCGCTTCCGGCATGGACGATGTGATCTTCTCAGGCTCCGCCACGCGGCCCGCGCGCAATACGGCGGAGGTCACGCTCTTCCTCGACAATTCGGACCGCAGCGCGCCGGCAAGCTATAATGATGCGGATGAGTTGCAGGTTTCCCGCCGCATCGAACGCGAATCCGGCTCGGTTTACCGCATCAACGGCAAGGAAGCGCGCGCCAAGGATGTGCAGCTTCTCTTCGCGGATCAGTCGACAGGTGCTCGTTCGCCGTCGATGGTCGGGCAGGGGCGTATCGGTGAACTGATTCAGGCAAAGCCGCAGGCCCGTCGCGCGCTTCTCGAAGAAGCCGCTGGCATTTCAGGACTTCATACGCGCCGCCATGAGGCCGAACTGCGCCTTCGTGCCGCCGAAACCAATCTGGAGCGTCTGGATGACGTGGTGGGCGAACTGGGCAGCCAGATCGAAAGCCTGAAGCGGCAGGCCCGTCAGGCAAATCGCTTCAAGGCCCTGTCCGCAGATATCCGCCGGGCAGAAGCCGCACTCCTGCATCTGCGCTGGTCACAGGCAAAGATGCAGGAAGGCGAGGCGCAAAGCGCACTGGCGCAGGCGACCTCCGCCGTTGGCGACATGGCGCAGGCGCAGATGAACGCTGCAAAGGCACAGGCAGTCGGCGCGCACAAGCTGCCCGAACTGCGTGAGGCTGAGGCCAGGGCCGCGGCTGCGTTGCAGCGCCTCTCCATTGCCCGGACCCAGCTGGACGAGGAAGGCGAGCGTCTTCGTGCTCGCCGGGCAGAGTTGATAAAGCGCCTCGAACAGCTTTCCGCCGATATAGCGCGCGAAGAAGAAATGATGCGCGAGAACGCCGATATTCTGGCGCGGCTCGATGAGGAGGAGCAGGAACTGATCGCTTCTGCCGAGGAATCCGGCGAACGCGATCAGGAATTGCACGCGTTGTTCCAGGAAGCGGAAATTCGCTTGCAGGACAGCGAGAATGCATTGTCCCGTGTGACGGCTGAGCGTGCAGAAGCGGCTGCGGAACGTGTGCAGATCGAGCGGGCCCTGAAGGAAACCCGTGACCGTCGCGACCGCCTGGCCGTTCAGATGGAGGCGATCGAGCGCGACATAGCTTCGGTTGCGGAGCAGATCGGCGGCTTGTTCGATCCGGCGGAAAAGCGCATCGTGGTCGACCGTTGCGCGGAAGCGCTGGCCACGGCGGAAGAAATGGTCGCCAGCGCGGAAGAGCTTGTCGCTAACGCACGTGAGGCGGAAGCCGCCAGCCGCCAGCCTTTGAGCGAAGCCCGCACTGAACTGAACCGTATCGAAACGGAAGCGCAGACGCTGGCCCGCATTCTGAATGCCGGTGAAAAGGGGCAGTTCCCGCCAGTGGTGGAAGAACTACGCGTTGAGAAGGGTTATGAAGTCGCACTCGGCGCAGCACTTGGCGAAGATCTCGATGCGGCCAGCGATGAACATGCGCCGGTCTATTGGGCTTACAATCCTGCCGCCAATGCCGATCCTGCTTTGCCGGAGGGCGTGACGCCGCTTGATCGACTGGTGGAAGGGCCGCAGCAATTGCGCCGCAGGCTGGCACAGGTTGGCGTTGTTTCGGATAGTGATGGCAAGCGCCTGCAAGCCTTGTTGAAACCGGGCCAGCGGCTGGTGAGCAAGGCGGGTGCACTCTGGCGTTGGGACGGTTATACGGCGAGCGCTGATGCGCCGACACCGGCGGCCCAGCGGCTGGCGCAAAAAAACCGGCTGGCGGAACTCGAACAGGAAGCGGTTGCAGCCCGCAAGCGTGCCGAGCAGGCCGAACTGGACGTGCAGCGCACCGAGGCGGGTCTTCGCGAGGCCATTGAGCAGGAGCGTGTCGCCCGCGATCAATGGCGCGCAAACCAGCGCAAACTCGATGAAGCGCGCGAAGCCCTGGCTACCGCCGAACGCGCCGCAGGTCAGCTTGCGACACGCCGTGCGGGTCTGGAAGACAGCAAGGCGCATCTCACTGAAAATCTCGAAGAAGCGCAAATGCGCGTCGCGGAAGCCGAAGATCGACTTGGCGAAATGCCGGATATCGATGCGATTGGCGAACGGCTCGCCGCATTGAGCAGCGAGGTCATGGCGGATCGCGCGGCGCTGGCTGAGGCGCGTGCTGCCTATGAAGGGCTGCGTCGCGAGGCCGATGCCCGCAAGCGGCGGCTGGAAATGATTGCGCTGGAGCGCCGCAACTGGAAATCCCGCGCGGAGAATGCCGGCCGCCATATAGAGGCATTGAATGATCGTCGGGCGGAAACGGCGGATGAAGCCGAGGCACTTGCGGAAGCGCCTGACGAGATCGAGAGCCGTCGCCGGGCGCTTTTGAACGAGCTCTCGCAGGCTGATGCCCTTCGCAAGCAGGCGGGCGACATTCTGGCCGAGGCGGAAGCCGCGCAGGCGGAACTCGACAAGACGGCTACCCTTGCCATCCAGCAGCTGGCGGCGAGCCGCGAACAGCGTGCGCGTGCCGAAGAACGGCTTGCGGCGGCGGAAGAGCGGCGCAAGGATGCGGAAGCCCGCATCGCGGAAGCCTTGAACTGTCCTCCGCATGAGGCTATTCGCCAGACAGGCTTGAAGCCGGACGAAGCCTTGCCTGATCCCGATCAGCTGGAACGTCAGCTCGAGCGGTTGAAGATCGAGCGCGAGCGGCTTGGCGCGGTCAATCTGCGCGCTGATGAAGAGCAGCAGGAACTATCCGGACGTCTCGATACCATCGTCTCCGAGCGGGAAGACGTCATTGAGGCGATCAAGAAACTGCGCCAGGCAATCCAGAGCCTCAATCGTGAGGGACGTGAGCGCCTGCTGGCTGCATTTGACGTTGTGAATGTGCAGTTCCAGCGCCTGTTCACGCATCTCTTCGGCGGCGGCACGGCAGAACTGCAACTGATCGAAAGCGACGATCCGCTGGAAGCAGGCCTTGAAATTCTCGCCCGCCCGCCCGGCAAGAAGCCGCAGACCATGACGCTGCTTTCCGGCGGTGAACAGGCACTGACGGCCATGGCGCTCATCTTTGCGGTGTTCCTAACCAATCCGGCACCGATCTGCGTGCTTGACGAAGTGGACGCGCCGCTCGATGATCACAATGTCGAGCGCTACTGCAATCTGATGGATGAAATGGCGGCTTCGACCGAAACACGCTTCGTGGTCATCACCCATAACCCGATCACCATGGCGCGCATGAACCGTCTGTTCGGTGTCACCATGGGCGAGCAGGGCGTGAGCCAGCTCGTTTCGGTGGATTTGCAGACGGCGGAACGCCTGCGCGAAGCGAGCTAAAGCATGTCTCCCGAAAGTGGGCACCGGTTTCGGGTTAAAGACATGCGATAAAACAAACAGATGGAGCATTTCCAATGGTTCATGAAAAACAGGAAATGCTCTAGATTTCCCCCGCAAAGCCGGTGAAGCAGTTTTCGCCGGAAAGAGTTCAAAAGGCCGATAGAAAGAGCAATTGAGCGGGGTCAGTTTGAAGTGAACCCGCTAGGCCATTTTCGATGCTGATTACAGCCGTTCCAGTCAAGATTGGAGCATGGGGACCGCTGTAACTCTTTGTTTTCACGAATTATCCGGTGCGTTGAAGCGGGGCCTGGAATCAGTCCAGTGGACTGATTTCCCCGCGCTTCGCACTTTTGCTGCAAATGCTCTAACGTGCCTTGTAGCTCACGCTCATTTTTGCATCTGACAATGCGCGGGGGGCGAGCTTTTCGGGAGACAAATCGCTCAGGCCGATTGGAAGAGGTGTTTCAAAGCTCAAATCAAGTGCGAAATAGCCAGTCGGATTAGGCATGTCCTGGATGAAGCGCAGCAATGCCTTTTTCGATTCTGCATCAATCTGGCTGTCGGGCATCGCCTGTACGGCGGCACTTGCCACAGTGATGTACTGAGCGATTGCTGCTTCTGGATCTGCATCAACGTTTGACCAAGCGCGGAAGACCACGTTGGCGAGAGAGGGCACAATCAGGCTCTCCCATATTCCCTGATTATCAAGACGCAGGTGCAAACGGGAAAGGGTCGCTGTCGGATTTGCTGCCAGCTGAGCGATGGATGATTCGGTAGGCAGGTTGAATTCACCTGAAATGGCGACCTTGCCCAGCCTGACATTGCTCATCTCGGCATTCTGGATGTACAGATAGCCGTCTTTCGGATCGAAACGGTAGGAAGCTGTAAAGTCAGACGGCGTTTGCTGAACAGAACTTATGAACTTGGTCAGTTTATCATCGACCTTGAGGGACAGCCGCACACCGTCAATGGCCAGACGCGCCCATTGCGGTGGGCTTGAAGCCATATCCGGCGTGTCGGACATAAAGTCACGAAGCCGGTCGCCTTCAATCTCTACCCGGTCAAACGCCCAACTCATCAGATCGCCGGAGCTGAACAATGCGTTTGAGATCACACAGCCATCATGGCTATCCCGAACGGCAAAGCCTTTGCCTTTCTCGACAATATTCATGCCTTTTAAGAATTCCGCACAGCGGCTGAGCGGCGCTTCTTCTTTCAAAGGGGGCTTGGTTTCAGCAAAGGCGGGGGCTGCAATAAAGGATAGTAGGATAGAGGGCAGAATGAAACGCATTTTACCAATTTCTGTCAGTGTGAATCGTATTGAACGCGCTTCATCATTGTCATGGAACCAACCCTGTCAACCTTGCTGACATCGCTCCTTGGCAGGCTACTTGTCGCTCCAGACCGCAAGTTCGTTGCCCGCAGGGTCGGTGAAATGGAAGCGACGTCCGCCCGGGAAGGCAAAAATGGGTTTCACAATCGTTCCACCCGCTTCCGTCACGGCAGCCAGCGTTTCTTCCAGCTTTGCGGCATACAGGACGGGCAAAGGCTTCGCGGTGGCCTCTCTGTCGGCATCAAAACCGCCGTCCAATCCTTCTGAAAAGGCGGAATAGGTTGGGCCATAATCGACAAAAGACCAATCGAAAACACGCGCGTAGAAGCTCTTGGTCGCATTGAGCGATCCGTTTCCAGTCGGCATTTCGAGATAGTCGAGCTTTCCTGTGATACGCATTGCATTTGTCCATAATGTTCATTTTTTGTTCCAATTTGACCGAAAGCTGCGCGTTTTGTCAAGGCGCAGGAGCAAGACTAAATTTTTGGTTCCGTCTAGACAGGGCTTATAAAAGCGTTTTGCCGGCATAGTGCAAGCCAACGCGCGTTGATGCTGCCTGTTGTCTCGGCCAGTTCCATCAGCTCGAAGAAACTTTGATTAGCTGTTGATAGCTGTGCACGAACCGCAATTGCTAGTCAAAACTGGGTTTTCCGCGAGCGGTATTGAACCGGGGTACAATCTGGATTCCGCGCGATTAGATTTGCGAGTGTGCTCTCTGCTTGTCTGTTGATACATAAAGAAACTCTGGTTGAAGTAACTGTATGAATATCGCCATGTTTGCGTATTTGGATGGTTTGTAAGTTCAATCAGTAGTGCTCGGAAGTGGCGGCCTTTCCGGCAAGAAAGCTACCGTTTGACTATATAAGATATTTATAGTTTAATCGCGTCAATGGTCAACGTTGGTGACGTTTCTCCTATGAGACTTTCTTCGGACGTTGTCCGGGTGGAACCGACTCGGTGGCGTTGTAAATGTGAACAGGAGAACGTTGTGGCAATCATGTTCATGCGAGCGCAGATGATCAGCAGGGGAGCGGGACGCAACATCATCTCGGCTGCCGCCTATCGCCATCGCACTCGGATGAGAGACGAACAGACCGGAACCTTGTTTAACTATCGCGGCGGCGACGATGATTTGGTCCATGAAGAACTGGCGTTGCCGGAAGATATTCCAGCGTGGCTGCAGACCGCTATCGAGGGGAAAACGGTGGCTGCGGCAAGCGAGACACTGTGGAATGCGGTTGACGCATTTGAGACGCGTGTGGATGCACAACTCGCCCGTGAGTTGATCATCGCGCTGCCGGAGGAACTGAGGCGGGTGGAGAATATCGGTTTGGTTCAGGAGTTCATCCGGGACAATCTGACTTCGAAGGGTATGATCGCTGACTGGGTCTATCACGATAAGGGCGGCAATCCTCATATCCACCTGATGACCGCATTGAGGCCGCTGACGGAAGAAGGGTTTGGTCCCAAATATATGCCGGTTCGCCGACCCGACGGGAAGCCACTACGTGAGGTAAAATCAAATCGCCATAACGGGGATATTGTTTATACGTGTTGGGCGGGCAACAGGGAGACAATGAAGGCGTGGAAGATCGCCTGGGCGCAAACAGCCAGCCGTTATCTGGCACTTGCTGGCCGTGACATCCGCCTTGACGGTCGTTCCCATGCCGAACAGGGACTTGACGGGATTGCCAAGAGGCATCTGGGACCCGGAAAGTCGGCGATGATGCGCAAGGGCGTCGAGATGTATTTTGCACCTGCCGATCTGGCGCGCCGGCGCAAAATGACCGCCCGGCTGCTTGCCGATCCAGAGCCTCTCCTCAGACAGCTTGGCAATGAGCGCTCCACCTTTGACGAGATGGATATCGCAAGGGTCATCCACCGCTATGTCGATGATCCGGCAGACTTTGCCAATATCCGTGCACGACTGATGGCCTCTCCCGATCTGGTGCTCCTCAACCCGCAGCAGGCCGGCCCGATGACTGGCTCGATGACTGGTCGTGTGAATGGCCGGGTGACTGGCGAGACAAGGGAACCGGCAATCTTCACCACCCGAAAGATCCTGCGCACCGAACATAACATGATGCGTTCAGCCGATATCCTGTCTGGGAGGAAGGGGTTCGGGATTTCGGACGCAGGACGCGCAGGCGCAGTGCGTTTCGTCGAAGGGGACAATCCGCTGAAGCCGTTCAGGCTGGATCTTGAGCAGATTGAAGCCATTCAGCATGTAACGGGGGGCAGCGGTATCGCTGCTGTCGTCGGTCTTGCCGGTACGGGCAAGTCGACATTGCTTGCAGCTGCGCGCCTTGCCTGGGAGAGCGGACATCATCGCGTCCTGGGCGCGGCACTTTCCGGCAAGGCTGCCGAGGGGCTGGAGGAGAGTTCCGCTATCAGATCACGAACGCTTGCTGCGTGGGAGCATGCCTGGAATAACGGGCGCGATCAGCTGATGCGCGGTGACATCCTCGTCATTGACGAGGCAGGCATGGTCTCCTCGTTGCAAATGGCACGTGTGCTGGATGCCGTAGAAAAGGCTGGCGCAAAGGTTGTTCTGGTCGGTGATGCCATGCAGCTTCAGCCGATCGGGGCCGGTGCGGCTTTCCGGGCAATATCGGAGCGGATCGGTTCCGCCGAACTTGCCGGTGTGCGCCGGCAACAGGATGAATGGGCACGCGATGCCTCAAAACTCTTTGCTCGCGGCGACACCGCGGCGGGGCTGGAGATTTACGCCAGACGCGGGCATCTGGTCGAGGCGGAAACCCGGGATGCACTGATCGGGCGTCTGGTCAGGGACTGGACGGATGCACGGCGGAAACTGATCACGCCATCACAGCCGGGACGAGACATGCGGCCCGGGACGGGGATTGCAGCATCAAACGGTGGTGGCCAGTTGCGGGGTGATGCGTTGCTGGTGCTGGCGCACACCAACAGGGATGTCCACAGGCTGAATGAAGCCTTGCGCAAGGTGATGCGGGAAGAGGGAGCGCTCGATGGCGCGCGCCGCTTCCGGACAGAGCGGGGCATGCGGGAGTTTGCGGCAGGCGACCGGATTATCTTTCTCGAGAACGCCCGTTTCCTCGAACCGCGTGCAAGAGGAAACAGTCCGCAATATGTCAGGAACGGCATGTTCGGCACGGTGGTCTCCACCGGCAACGCGCTCCGCGCGCCGCTTCTTTCTGTCCGGCTCGACAGCGGCGGCGAGATTGTTCTCAGTGAGGACAGTTATCGCAACATCGATCACGGCTATGCCGTGACCATCCACAAGTCGCAGGGCGCGACTGTCGACCGGACCCTTGTGCTTGCCAGCGGCATGATGGACAGGCATCTGACCTATGTGTCCATGACCCGTCATCGTCACAGGGCTGATCTTTATGCTGCACGCGAGGACTTCAGGCCCGAACGGGAGGACAAGGCCCCTGTTGACCATGCGAAGGGTATTACCGGCGAACTGGTCGAAACCGGGGTGACAAAATTCCGGCCCGGGGATGAGGGTACGAATGATACGCCCTATGCTGATCTGAAGGTTGAGGGCGGGAAGATCCATCGCCTCCGGGGTGTCAGTCTGCCGGCAGCCCTGTCGGCGGCGGGAGCTTCAAAAGGAGATACGGTCACGCTTCGCAAGGATGGCGTCGAGACCGTGAAGGTAAAAATTGCAGTCCCTGATGCACAGGAGAGCAAAAGGCGCTTTGAGGAACGCACGGTTGAACGCAATGTCTGGACGGCGAAGCTGCATGAAGCCACAGATGTCCGCCGCAAAAGCATTGAACGGGAAAGCCACACACCGGAATTGTTCCGGCAACTGGCCAGGCGCCTCGGGCGCTCGGGCGCCAAAACCACGACGCTGGATTTTGCTGGCGAGGCTGGCTACCAGGCACATGTCCAGGACTTTGCCCGCAGGCGTGGCATTGAACTACTTGGCGGGATTGCCGCTGGCACAGGGGCAGGAGCAAGACGCCAGATGGCGTGGCTGGCGCAAAAGCGCCAGCAGGTGGCAAATCTCCGGGAGCGGGCAGGTGCGGCGCTCGGTTTGGCAATCGATCGGGAACGCAGGGTTTCTTATCATGAGAGGCAATCCGGAAGATTCCCCATGCAGAATCCGACAGCCCCGATGTCCCTGGATCGAAATTCTCCGGGTTCGTCCCGGACCCGGCCGACTAACAATATCGGGCAGGGCTCGAAAGCCTGCAACATACCGCCGCTGCTTGCCGCCGTGACAGAGTTTACGACCCCGGTTGACGTTGAGGCGCGCGCGAGGGCATCCGCGGCAGCCCACTACCGCCATAACCGAACAGCACTTGCCAAAACGGCCTCTCATCTCTGGCGTGAACCCGCCAGTGCCGTCGATACGATCGAGGCACTGATCCGGAAAGGCATTGCCGGTGATCGGATTGCGGCAGCCATTGCCAATGATCCTGCGGCCTATGGTGCCCTGCGCGGCTCTGGTCGGCTGAGGGACAGGCTTCTGGCCGTTGGCCGCGAGCGAAAGACAGCATTGGAAGCCGTGCCGGATGTGCAGGCGAGTGTCCGCTCGCTGGGATCGGGCTGGGCCTCAGCCCTGAAGGCTGCAACAACAGCAATCGCCGCAGAGCGTCAGCAGATGGCAACCGCAATTCCCGGGTTGTCAGAAGAAGCCGGCGAAGAACTCCGTCGCATCACAACTGCGATGCAAAAGAAGACCGCGCGGCTTGACGTCCTCGTCGGTTCGCTCGAGCCGCATATTCGTCAGGAGTTTACAAGCGTCAGCCGCGCCCTTGATCTTAGATTCGGGCGCAACGCAATCCTGCGCGGCGACAGTGAAACCATCAGTCGCGTGCCTCCGGCACAACATTCCGTCTTTGAGGGGCTTCAGGACAAGTTGAAGATTTTGCAGCAACTAGTTCGCTTCCAAGAAAGCCAATGCGTCATGACAGAACGCAGGCAACGCAACATCAACCCGGAGCAGATTTTCTCGCGTTAAGTCGAAAGCGAGCCCCGACATTCGAGATTTTCTGTTAAAACGGTTGGGAAGTCTTCTAAGTTTGTCGACAGTTGCAAGATCTCTGGACAAGGCATTATAAATTCCAGAAAGCGAGAGACCAGCTTTGTCAGTCGTTCTCCATTTGATATAAAACCTAAGTTGCTCTCATTTTATCCAGATGTTGAGAACACAGTTGCTCTATTTGGGCGATGAGCAGGTTTGTCTGCTTCAGGAGCCAGAGCAGCGCTTCCTCAGTGATGTCAAAATGCGGCGAATAGCGCGCCTTCACATAAGCTTCGTTGACGATATTGAACCAGGCTTTGTAACGCTGTTGGTCCTGGGGCCAGGCTTTGGCAAGTTCGTTCTGCTGCCCTTCGGACAGTCGACGTAGAAATTTCAGATTGTGCGAGGCAGGTGAGTAATTCGTGGTGACCAGCAGAAAAGTTGAATAGGCTTGCTCGATCGCTTGGTGTAGCAAAAACGCCCCTTCTTTGAACCTGCCTTTCCCAAGATAGAACTCTGCACCTTCCGTAAAACTCTGTGCATGCGGTAGTCGATCATCGAAGTACTCCTTTGCAACCCGATAGGCATCATCGGGATTGGGAGTTCCCGGTTGCGCGAGCGGTTCGGGCTCGAGTTCGTAAAGCACGATGCCTTCCCGACGGATGTCCGTAAAGAAATATCGCCCTTCCTTAATTCGTGTGTTTACCTCCCGGAGCGAGTGCACGATAAAGTTCACAGGTGTTTGTACATCGCGAAGCCGCATCAACCGGTCCTCCGCTTTATGCCAATATGCTTCGAAATCGGCCAATTTTCGGTTGTTGACGATAATCAACAGATCGAAATCTGAACGGTAGCCTTTGCCAGTGTGCGGTTCGTCAACCTGTGTGCCGCGTGCATATGATCCGAACAGAATAATTTTCAGAATCCGACCGCGTTTTTTAAACTCAGCTGAACCTTCTTTGAGTGCGTCGTCGAACTCCTCAAAAAGAATCTCTAAAACACGCTGCAACTCGTGCTGCTTGACGTGGGGCAGGTGATCGATACGGTCTTTCATTAGCACGGGGTGCACCTGTCAGTTTGAAATTCGGACGAACGATTTGCGTGTCGGTACAAGATGCAAAATTCAATGAGGGGGATCAACTAAACGATTGCAAAGTTTTGACAAAGATCCCTTCATAAACTATCTGGTCAACGCTCGTCTGTTTCCAGCTACTGATATGAATAGACGCTAATTTTGAACTCCGTTAACAATTACTTTTTTCCAGCACTAGTGAGATGAGAATCTTTGCCGGTGGGAAAAGAGTTGGCTTCTTGATGGATGGCTCTCGTAGGTGCCGTTTTTTGCTGCCTGCAAGCATTTTCGGATCACTCGGTGAACGGGATTGCTCCTTTCAATCTTCGTTACATTGAGCGTTTTAGCTTTGATTTGCATTGCCTTGGTCCCAGTGCACGTGATCAGTAATGCCAATCCGTTGTGTTCTTCTACTGGCTAAGTCCGCCTCAAATCGATTCTATTGTCGCGGCTCATCTTTTTTGGTTGGCAGTAGCCTTACGGATCGCATAAGCAACGGGAAGCAGGTTCTGGGAGTGCTTGCAATTGTTGCAAGCCGTTTATGAGCCGATCCTGCATCAAGGAGGCCATGATGGCGAAGTGGGTGTACACGTTCGGCGACGGCAAGGCAGAAGGCGCGGCAAGCGACCGTAATCTTCTCGGCGGCAAGGGAGCGAACCTGGCAGAAATGAGCAGCCTTGGTCTGCCAGTGCCTCCTGGCTTTACCATTACGACCGAAGTCTGCACCTATTATTACGATCACGACCGGTCCTATCCATCCGAATTGAACGACCAGGTTCAGGCGGCGCTTGCCCATATCGCGAAGGTGACGGGGCGCAATTTCGGCGATGCCGAAAAGCCGCTTCTGGTGTCAGTGCGCTCCGGCGCCCGGGCTTCCATGCCGGGCATGATGGATACAGTGCTCAATCTTGGTCTTAACGACGAGACCGTGCAGGCCATTGCCCGCGAGGCGCGCGATGAGCGCTTTGCCTATGACAGCTACCGCCGTTTCATCCAGATGTATTCCGATGTCGTGCTGGGTGTCGACCACGGCTTTTTTGAAGAAATTCTCGAAGACAAGAAGGCCGATCTCGGTGTCGATGTCGATACGGCCCTGACGGCAGAAGACTGGAAGGATGTCATCGGTTCCTACAAGGCGAAGGTCGAGGAGGAACTCGGACAGCCTTTCCCGCAGGACCCGCGAGAACAACTTTGGGGCGCCATCGGCGCCGTCTTCTCGAGCTGGATGAATGCGCGCGCCATCACCTACCGGCGCCTGCATAACATTCCGGCGGCTTGGGGCACGGCGGTCAATGTGCAGGCCATGGTGTTCGGCAATATGGGCGAAACCTCTGCCACCGGCGTTGCGTTCACACGCAATCCTTCGACGGGCGAAAAGAAGCTTTACGGCGAGTTCCTCGTCAATGCGCAGGGTGAAGATGTGGTGGCCGGTATCCGCACGCCACAGAATATCACCGAAGAAGCGCGAATTGCTGCCGGTTCCGACAAGCCATCGCTTGAAAAGGTGATGCCAGAAGCCTTTGCCGAATTCCTCAAGGTCGCCGATCGGCTGGAACAGCATTATCGCGACATGCAGGATCTCGAATTCACCATCGAGCGCGGCAAATTGTGGATGCTCCAGACCCGCTCGGGCAAGCGCACCGCAAAGGCTGCGTTGAAAATGGCCGTGGAAATGGCAGGCGAAGGCCTTATCACGCAGGAAGAAGCGGTTCTGCGTGTCGATCCGGCAGCGCTCGACCAGCTTCTGCACCCGACCATCGACCCGCGCGCCGAGCGTCAGGTGATCGGTCAGGGACTGCCGGCATCGCCGGGGGCCGCGACGGGTGAAATCGTCTTCTCGTCGGAAGACGCCGAACAGGCAAAATCGGAAGGCCGCCAGGTCATTCTCGTTCGCATCGAAACCAGCCCGGAAGACATTCACGGCATGCATGCGGCGGAAGGCATTCTGACGACGCGCGGCGGCATGACCAGCCACGCGGCGGTTGTTGCTCGCGGCATGGGCAAGCCATGTGTTTCGGGTGCCGGGTCGCTTCGCGTGGATTATCGCAACGGCGTCATGCTTGCGGCGGGCCAGAGCTTCAAGAAGGGCGATGTGGTTACCGTCGATGGCGGCACCGGGCAGGTTCTCAAAGGTGCGGTCGCCATGTTGCAGCCGGAGCTTTCCGGAGATTTCGGCAAGCTGATGGAATGGGCTGACCGCACCCGCCGGATGAAAATTCGCGCCAATGCCGAGACACCGGCAGATGCCCGCACGGCGCGTTCCTTCGGCGCGGAGGGTATCGGGCTGTGCCGCACCGAGCACATGTTCTTCGAGGGAAGCCGCATCGTCGCCATGCGTGAGATGATTTTGGCTGACAATGAAGAAGGGCGGCGCGTAGCGCTGGCCAAGCTTCTGCCGATGCAGCGTTCGGACTTTGTCGAGCTTTTCGAGATCATGAAGGGCCTGCCTGTCACGATCCGCCTGCTCGACCCGCCATTGCACGAGTTCCTGCCGCATACGGATGAGGAAGTGGCAGAAGTTGCGCGGTCGATGGGCGTGGATAGCGCAAAGCTTCGCGAACGCGCCGACAGTCTGCATGAGTTTAACCCGATGCTGGGTCATCGCGGCTGCCGTCTGGCTGTATCCTACCCTGAAATCGCGGAAATGCAGGCGCGGGCGATTTTTGAAGCAGCCGTTGAGGCTGGCAAGAAAACGGGCGAGCCTGTCGTGCCGGAAGTGATGGTGCCGCTGGTCGGATTGAAAGCCGAGCTTGATTTCGTCAAGGCGCGCATCGATGCTGTTGCCCAGGATGTCATGAGCGAGGCGGGCATCAAGATCGACTATATGGTCGGCACGATGATCGAACTGCCGCGTGCCGCCCTGCGCGCAGCCGAAATCGCCGAAACCGCCGAGTTCTTTTCGTTCGGCACCAACGATTTGACGCAGACCACATTCGGCATTTCGCGCGACGATGCTTCATCCTTCCTGACGTCCTATCAGCAACGTGGCGTGATCGAACAGGATCCGTTCGTGTCGCTCGATCTGGAAGGCGTCGGTGAACTGGTCGAAATTGCTGCCGAGCGCGGACGAAAAACCCGCAACAATATCAAGCTCGGTATCTGCGGCGAGCATGGCGGCGATCCGGCGTCGATTGCCTTCTGCGAAAAGACAGGTCTCGACTATGTGTCCTGTTCGCCGTTCCGGGTGCCGATTGCCCGTCTTGCGGCTGCGCAGTCGGCTGTGCGCAAGGTTTGACAATACGCCACAATTTGGCTTAGCTGCCGGAGTAATGCCCCGGTGGCCAAGCAATTTTCAGAAAACGTAATCATGTTTCGTTGTATCGCCGCGGCTGGAGCCGCCATCCTCATCGCGACCAGCATGGCCAGCGCCTATGATATCTCGCCGCAGGAGCGCGCGCAGAACAAGGCCCGCCACGACACGATCAGGGTTGTCGAACCGCAATTGCATATTGCGCGCGGCGGTGCCGCGTCACCGCAGGTGGCGTTGACGCTTGATGCCTGCATGGGCAAGACCGACCACCGTATACTCGACATGCTGGTTCAGAACCGGATTCCGGCAACGATCTTCGTGACGGGCCGATGGATAAAACAGAACCCTGCCGCCGTGGCGGTTCTCAAAGCCAATGCCGATCTTTTCGATATCGAAAATCATGGTGCGATGCATATTCCGGCCATCACCAATGAGCCCAGGATGTACGGGATCAAGACGGCGGGATCGCTCGAGGCGGTCCAACTGGAGATCGACGCCGGTGCGACGGCAATCACGGATGCAGGAATGTCGAAGCCCGTCTGGTATCGCGATGCGACGGCCCGTTATTCGACCGATGCCGTCAAGCTGGCGGCAAGCATGGGCTACAAGATCGGCGGTTATTCATTGAATGGCGATCAGGGTGCCTCCCTGATGGCGCCTGCTGTCGAGCGCCGCATCGCCGCCGCCCTGGACGGTGACGTCATCATTTCGCATATCAACCAGCCGTCGCGTTCGGCGGGCGAGGGCGTGGTCAAAGGCGTGCTGGCCCTGAAAGCGAAGGGGATGAAATTCGTGCGTCTCAAGGAGGTCGAGACGACCATGACGCTCAACCCGGTCGCACCGCACAACCTTCACGCGGACGTTCCAAAGCAGGCGGCACCGAAATAGGCTGCATGACTGGCTCAGGCGCCGTTGACTTTTTCCTTCGGGGAAAGACTTTTCATGACGGCTGCATAGTTGCGGCCGAGGCTTTCGAAAACGGCATTCTCGCCGGTCGGCGGCTCGACTGACAATGTTGTGCCGTCATTGCGCAACGTGACGAATATGACCTGGTCCTCCGGTTGCCCGGCGATGGCAATTGCCCCGATACGTTGCGCTTCGCTGGTGTCCAGCGCCGGCATGTTGAACAGAACTTCACCGCCCACACGTTCGGCGGCTTTGGCAAGCGCGGAGTCGAAACCTTCGATCAGGACGTCGATGGCCCCAAGCGCGAACTCCAGTTCGACGGCTTCAAGCGTCATCATATCGTCTGGGGTTGTCCCGTCCGATAACGGGCTGCCATTTTGAAGGGCGCGATCCATTCCGTCCTCTCCGACGATTGCAATATCTGCCCCCATGTGCGCAATCATGCCTTCTGTTAGCGGTTGCTGCAATGCCTTTTTATTTGATTTACCTAGCTTTTTTTCACTTATTCTTAAAGCTGGTGATCTTTGCAGGCTAAGAACGCATCCCGAAAAGTGCAAAACTGTTTTCGGATATGATGCGCGTTGAACAAACAATTGCAGTCCTGATGAGCCGTAATCTGATTGAACTGCGCCCGGGGAGGGTGCTGCCCCTAATGCGATTTGCCTTGTCTATCAAGCACGCTAAACGTGTATTAGCTGTTGATTTCATAGATCGCTAAACATTGGGCCCGGTAGGTTTTGATCGCGGTCAATGCTCTTTCATCCCGAATCTTCGACGTTCTCCTCATCACAAGGGAATTGGTGTCGGAGGGCACATGAAACTGATCTGGAAAGCGGCGGTCGGCGGCGCGGGTGCGCTAGCCGCAGCCTGGCTCTTTGCGCTTTCAACGCCCCATTGGCTGACGGCCCGACAGGAAAGCGCCGTCGATGTCACCGACAAGGCTTTGATCCAAAAGGGCGAGTATGTTGCTCATGCGGGCGATTGCGCTGCCTGCCATACGGCACCGGGGGGCAAGGCTTTTGCGGGCGGGCTCGGCATGCAGACGCCGCTTGGCACGATTTACTCCACCAACATCACGCCGGACAGCAAAACCGGTATCGGCAGCTATAGCTATGCCGATTTCGAGCGTGCGGTGCGGCAAGGGGTGCGGCGGGATAATGTCCATCTTTATCCGGCAATGCCGTTCGTCTCCTATACGGTCGTGAATGATGAGGACATGAAAGCGCTTTATGCTTTCTTCATGTCGAAGGTGCAGCCTATCCAGCAGGATAACCAGCCCAGCACCTTGCCATGGCCGACCAACCTGCGCTGGCCGCTCGCCTACTGGCAGCTTTTCTTTGGAAATTCGCGTCCGTTCGAAATTGCGGCCGATACCGATCCCGTGATCGCCCGCGGCGCCTATCTGGTCGAAGGGCTTGGCCATTGCGGTGCGTGTCATACGCCACGGGGGCTCGCCTATGATGAAAAAGCGGTGAAGAACGATCCGAAAGGCAAGTTCCTCTCCGGTTCGGTTCTGGAAGGCTGGTATGCGAAAAACCTGCGCGATCAGGATACCGGTCTTTCGACATGGGCTGAAGACGAGATTGTCACCTTCCTCAAGACCGGACGTACCGATCGCACCGCGGCATTCGGCTCGATGGCCGATGTCGTGCAGCATTCGACCCAGCATCTTGCGGAAGACGATTTGCGGGCGATTGCCCGCTACCTGAAATCGCTGGCGCCAAGCGAAGGTCGTGCACGCGAATGGCAGCCTAGGGAAGACGTGACGACGGCTGCTCTCAAGGCGGGAGATTTCACCGCGCCGGGCGCCCTGTCCTATGTCGAGCAATGTTCGGTCTGTCATCGTATGGACGGTAAGGGCGCGCCGCGCATCTATCCGGCACTTGCCGGCAACTCGATCGTCTTTGCCGACGATCCAAGCTCGCTCATTCAGGTCACGCTGACCGGAGGCAGGACGCCCGACACGCCAGCGGACAGGATGGCCTTCACCATGCCGGGATTTGCCGATCTTCCCAACTGGCAGGTCGCCGAAATCCTGAACTTCATTCGCAATGGCTGGGGCAACCACGGGGCCGCCATAACAGAACAGGACATCGCGCGTATGCGACGTGAAATCGCTCACAAGCCCGTCCACTATGTTCCGGAGAACAAGCAATGAAAACCAGTACGATTATCGTTCTTGGTGTGGGGTTTGCCGCGGCAGTAACTGGCAGTGCTTTCCTTTTCAATCATCTGCGGCCTTCGCTGGATGCTCCGGCTCCCAAGGCCTATGCGGTTCTCGACAAGGACAAGAACCAGGTCGGAACCTATGTCATTCCGCCGGACCGGGACATTCTAAAGCAGCCGAACGCGTCCGAAATCATGCACGGCAAGCGGTTGCTCAACGAAACGGCGCGGCTTCTGCCCGACAATGTCGGCAATGGCCTCAACTGCAACTCCTGCCACATGGGGCAGGGCAAGATGGACAACGTTGCATCCTATATCAACACCAGCAATTTCTATCCCGCCGTCATGCCCCGTGCAGGCAAGGAAGTCGATCTGGTGATGCGCATCAACGGCTGCTTCCAGCGTTCGATGAACGGCAAGCCGCTGCCGCCGGATGGTGCCGATATGAGGGCGATGGTCGCCTATATGGACTGGCTGCGGCAAGACGTGAAGAAGGGCACGAAGGTGGCGATACGCAATGCCGGGCCCATCGATGAAAGCCTTGTTCCCGATCCGGTCAACGGTGCGAGAATCTACGCTGCACAATGCTCCACCTGCCATGGTGCTGACGGAGAAGGCATGAAGGA
Organism: Brucella ciceri; assembly: GCF_041930145.1. Classification (NCBI taxonomy): domain Bacteria; kingdom Pseudomonadati; phylum Pseudomonadota; class Alphaproteobacteria; order Hyphomicrobiales; family Brucellaceae; genus Brucella; species Brucella ciceri. Next base: position 497,829 of record NZ_JBHEEV010000003.1, read on the forward strand.
CCAGGCTGGCGATTATATCTTCCCGCCGCTGTGGGGCGACGAAAGCTTCAATATCGGGGCCGGACTGGCCCGCACTTACAAGGCGGCGCAATTCGTCAAATATGCGATGCCGCCTGCCCAGAACTACAATCTGCCCATCGGGCAAGGCGGTGTGCTGACCGATCAGGAAGCTATCGACGTGTCGGAATATTTCACCCACATGCCGCGTCCTGATTTCGCCGGAAAGGTGAAGGACTGGCCGAATACGAAAAAGCCGAAAGACGCGCGCTATTAGAGCATTTCCAGCAAAAGTGCGAAGCGTCTACGCGGGGAAATCAGTTCACTGGACTGATTTCTTAACCCGCTTCGATGCGCAGGATAATGCGGCGAAACAAATAGTTCGGGCGGTTCCGGCAACTTTATTTTGACCGGACGCGCGCTATTGACCGGTAATGCCAAGGAAAAATGCCCTGCCATGCAATGCAGCAGGCGGGGCATCTGAATTTCCGCGTTGAGGTTTTGCCGAGCGAAAATCTCTCTGCTATTCATATTGCCTGAAAACACAGAGACAGGGCGCTCCCATGATTCCATTCAACGGGAAGCGGTCTGGGCCTTTTCCGGTTGAGACAGTTTTCCTGGGACTGCTGTCTGGGAGACCATATGAGAAAACTTCGCTACCAGCGGCGTCAGTCGCGCTCTGCGGTATGGTCGCTTCGGCTAGGCATTTTTGCAGTTGTTTTGCTTGCGATGGCATTTCTTCTGCACCGCTTCTGGAAGCTCGAAACGCCCGATCTGGTGCTGCTTGCCGGATTGAGTACCGCGCTCGCGGCACTGGCTCTGCTCTGCGCCGCAAAAGGTTTTCGCAATCTCTGGGTCAATGGCGACAAGGGCGGTGCGCGATCCTTCTGGGGCGGCCTGTTCGCTTTTGCCGTGTTGCTGCCGGTCGGGCTGGTGGCAGCACTGTGGTACACGTCCCCACCGCTCTACGACCTCTCAACCGACTTTGAGACGCCACCGCAATTTCCGCCCGACATGCCGTCACGCCTGCAATGGATGAACCCGCTGACGGTGGCGGTGAGCGGCGATGCGCTGACCCAGTTGACGGCCTTTCCCGATGTGGTCGGACGCCGCTATGAAGCCGCCCCGGATCGTATCGCGCAAGGTGTCAGAACGGTTTTCAAGACATTCGGGTGGCAGGTGATCGCGCATGATGCTCCTTCGCCGGAGCAGAGTGCAACGCGGTTTGTCGCAACGGCGCACAGTTTCATTCTGGGCCTCAAGAGCGATATCGTCATCCGACTGCTCGACGAAGGCGAAACCACCTATGTGGATGCGCGTTCCCTGTCGCGTTATGGCAAACGCGACATGGGACAGAATGCGGCCTTCATCACCGATTTTCTGGGCGCGCTGGAAGGTGAAGTCAACAGGGCTCCAGCCGACGTGGAATGATCAGCCGCGAATATAGATACTGTCGAGCGATGGGTGGTCGTCGGTCTTCACCTCACCGCGTCCGACCAGATCTTCCAGATGCGCCAGCACGGACAGTGCTGCCGCACCATGCAGTCGCGGATCGGTATCGCGATAGATGGCCTTCACCATGTCGCCGATCGTCCTGTCGCCTTGCAGGACGCGCTCGAAGATGGCCCGTTCGCGCATCTTGCGATGCGCACGCAGGCCGCGAACGAAAGCAGCAGGCTTGGTGACGGCCCCGCCATGGCCCGGCAGATAGACCTTGTCATCGCGTGCCAGCAGTTTTTCCAGCGAGACCATGTAATCGCTCATGGAGCCGTCCGGCGGTGCAACAATGGATGTCGCCCAGGACATGACATGATCGGCCGAAAAGAGAACGCCAGTATTCTTCAGGCCGAACGCCATGTGATTGGCGGCATGTCCGGGGGTATGAATGCCTTGCAGAGCCCAGCCATCGCCTTCGATCGTACCTCCGTCTGCCAGTGCGATATCAGGAATGAAGTCCGTATCGGCGCTTGCTTCGAGCATGTTCACTTCGCCCGCATAATAGGGGCGGGCGGGGCGATGCGCTCCCTCGGCCACGGTGCGCGCTCCAAGGCTTTCCTTCAGCCGCTGCGCGAGAGGTGAGTGGTCGCGGTGGGTATGGCTGACGAAGATGTGGCTGACCGGGCGACCGGCAATGGCGCCGATCAGGGCGTTATAATGCGCGTCATTATCCGGGCCGGGGTCGATGACAGCCAGCGTATCGGTGCCGATGATATAGCTGTTGGTGCCGTGAAAGGTGAAAGCGCTCGGATTATTGACGGTGAGGCGCAAAATGCCTTTACCCAGTTCAACCGGTTCCCCATATTGGGGCGTGAAACTGCTGTCGAAAACAAGCGCCATGGAAGCGGCTTTCCATTCTTCTTTGGTTTGATTGATGAAACGGCATAGGCCTTATATAGTCGGGTTGCAAACGTGAACAGTCACGTGCGCCGAAATCGCGTCAGGGGTCGGTTCCGGGGAGTTTTCATTCCGGTATCTGCCGCCGCGTCAAAAGTGGAGTTGGATATGCCTCATAGAGTAAAGCCTCGCGTCGCCACCGCCTCTCTCGCTGCAGAATACCTGCCCACCAGTCAACTGGCCCGCGCTTTCTGGTTTGTCGGCCTTGCATTGATCGGAACAGCCGTTCTCACGATCTCCGCCAAGATCAAGGTCGATCTGGTCTACGTCAATGTGACGATGCAGACCTTCGCTCTTTTTGCGATTTCGGCCCTTTACGGATCGCGGCTCGCCGTGGCGACGGTTGCGCTTTATCTGCTTGAGGGCGTCCTTGGCATGCCTGTCTTCACCGGCACGCCGGAAAAGGGCATCGGCCTTGCCTATATGGTCGGTCCGACGGGCGGCTACCTCCTGTCTTATCTTGCTGCGGCCTGGATCGTCGGACGCGCCGCCGACAAGGGTCTGGCGCGCAATCCCTTCGCCCTCGGCGGTGCTATGCTGCTCGCGGAAGCCGTCATCCTGCTGATGGGCGCTGGCTGGATGGCCTATCTCTTCGGTCTGGAAAAGGCCATTGCCTTCGGATTCGGCGCATTCATCGTTGGCGACCTTGTGAAGCTGGCGCTTGCCGCGTGCGGCGTACCTGCGATGATGTCGCTTCTGAAGCGCTGAAATTCACAGTTCTCCGCATGATGAAAGCCGGGCGGTTCGCCCGGCTTTTTCTTGTTTCGGTTGAAACTGCTTCGCGATTGACAGAGACCTCGTCAACAAGCTTTGTCGTTATAAGAAATCTGTTTTATGGGGAGGATGACTTGCGCGTCGAAACTCTGGTGGTCGAACCGCTGACGAAAGAGGCTTTTGCGCCATTTGGCGATGTGATCGAGACGGAGGGAGCGGAACTTCGCCTGATCAACAATGACACAACGGAGCGCTACCATGATCTCGCTCGTGTCGAAGCCGCTGGCAGCGAGGCCCGGGTGCTCGTCAATATTTTCAGGGGACAATCGTTCGAAGCGCCCATCGATATCGTCATGATGGAACGCCACCCGTTCGGTTCGCAGGCATTCATTCCGTTGAACGGCAGGCCGTTCCTCGTGGTAGTCGCCGAAGATGCTGGCGGCAAGCCCGCCCGCCCGCGTGTGTTTCTGGCGCGTGGTGACCAGGGCGTCAATTATCTGCGCAATGCGTGGCACCACCCGCTGCTGGCGCTGGAGCAGAAATCCGATTTTCTGGTTGTCGACAGGGCAGGCAAGGAGGACAATCTGCAAGAGTTTTTCTTCTCCGATGCCATCTATCGCATCGAAACGATCAAACCTGCCTGAGCATATTGAGGTAGACTTATGGGTAAGCTTTCCACGCATGTTCTCGACACCGCCCACGGCAGCCCCGCAGCCGCCATGCGCATCGAGCTCTATCGGATAGCCGCCAACGGTGCGTCCGAACTCATCAAGCGCACGGTGACCAATCTCGACGGCCGCACGGATGCGCCGCTGCTCACGGGCGACGAAATGCGGACCGGCACTTATGAATTGCAGTTCCATGTGGCCGAATATTTCGAGGGGCGCGGTGCGGAGCTGGCCAATCCGCCGTTTCTCGATCTTATTCCGATCCGCTTCGCAATTGCGGATGTCGACGGCCATTACCATGTGCCGCTGCTCGTCAGCCCATGGTCATACTCCACCTATCGCGGAAGTTGATCGGACTTATCCCCTCCACCCATGACAGAAATAGACTCCTCGCATCATTCATCGCGAGGAGTTTTTCATGGACCAAACCCCAAATCTGAAATTGCCCTATATCCTGCCCAGCCAGGCGCAGAAGCATGTCACCCACAATGAGGCATTGCGGTTGCTCGATGCCGTGGCGCATCTGAGCGTCAGGTCGCGTAGCCGGACCGACGCGCCAGAAACCCCTGCCGGCGGAGACCGTTATCTGGCCGCCGCGCCCGCTTTGGGAAACTGGGCCGGCAAAGAGGGGATGATTGCCTCCTTCATCGATGGCGGATGGCTGTTTGTTGCGCCCGCTGTCGGCTGGCAGGTGTATGTGGAGGACGAAGCGCAACTGCTCGTTTTCGACGGCGCGCTCTGGAAGGGCGTTTCATCGGTTCCTGACAACCTGTCGCTCTCCATGCTCGGTGTTCAAGCGACGGCCGATGCGGTCAACCGGCTGGCGGTTTCGTCCGATGCCAGCCTGTTCAACAATGCCGGGGCGGGGCACCGGGTAAAGGTGAACAAGCAGGCGATGACCGATACGGCGAGCCTTCTCTACCAGACGAACTGGACCGGTTTTGCAGAAATGGGGCTGAACGGCAGCAACGATTTCAGCGTGAAGGTCAGCAGCGACAGCGGGCGATGGCAGGAGGCGATCAAGATCGATCACGCCACAGGCAATGTTGCCATAGGCTCGGTCTGGCCGCAGACGAAGCTTCATGTTGATGGTCCCATCCGTCCCGCGTCCTATACTTTCGCGGCGCTGCCCCCTGCCGGAAACAATGGCACCGGTGCGCTGGTCTTTGTGACGAACGCCCCGTCCGACGCTGAAATGGCCTATTCAGATGGCACGAACTGGCGAAGCATTCGTAGCGGCACGATAATTGCCTAGGGCATTTTGCTGTCAGCTGGAATTATCTGGCGTCGAACAAATGCGGTAAATCAAAGCGATGGAGCGGAAGCGCGAACCTGTGCGAGCGCGTCCGCTCTGGCGGTCTCCCGAAAGCGGCAACCGGTTTGGGGCAGGGACATGCGGGAACCCACGAGACCGAACGCGGCCCCAATTTGGCCAAAAGATGTTTGTTAAGCGCCTGAAACGGCAATTGATATAGTCCTGCCGTAGGACTCATGATAACGGTGGCGAGAAATTTGAATGCTTCGCAGCTACGACGTGCGGCAAGCCGCGAAGGGATTGACTAAATTTTAGTCCCCAATAGTAGTATGAATAGCCTTATGGCGCTGGAATCGTTCCGGTATTTCTCTCCGTGGGAGAGCGGGATTACACGCGTATGAGTTTGAAATATCCATGGCAGAGACTGGCGCTTTTGCCCCGCGCCAGCAAACAGATCATCCTGATGCTGAGCGACTGCGCTCTGCTGTTGCTGAGTGCCTATATCGCGTTCGTCATCCGGCTCGGCTTCGTTTTCGTGCCGAACGAGGGACAAACGTTCCTGATTTTCATCGCGCCCGTTCTGGCAATCCCGGTCTTCATTCGCTTCGGCCTCTACCGCGCCATTATCCGCTATCTGGCGGAACGTGCGATCTGGCCGATTTTTCAGGCCACGGCCATTGCCTCGCTCTTCTGGGTTGCGCTGGTGTTCCTGATGGAACTTTACGGCAGCGCGGGCCTGCCGCGCTCGGTTCCGCTGCTCTATTGGCTTTTGAGCACCGTTTTCATCTCGGCCAGCCGGTTCGGTGCAAAATGGCTTTTGCGAAGCGCTGAATCTGACAAACGTTATACGAGTTCCGCATTGATCATTGGCGTGGGCGAACCCGCGCGCCAGCTCGCAACCGCGCTTCGCAGCCATAGTGACACATTGGTTGTCGGTTTTGTCGATCCTGATGGCCAGCTCAATGGCATGGATATCGTGGGACTGCGTGTCTACGGCGTGGAAGACATTCCCGCCCTGATCGAAAACTACGGCATCAAGCAGGTGGTCGTATCGGAACCGGGGCTGGAACAGAAGCAACGTCAGGATTTTGCGCGGCTTCTTGGGCGCCTTCCGGTCAATACGCGCATTCTTCCGCCGATTGCCGATCTGACGGCAGGCAAATATCTGGTCAGCTCGCTCCGCAATGTTGAAATCGACGACCTGCTTGGTCGCTCGCCGGTGCCGCCGGACGCGGCACTGTTGCGGGAAGTGGTCGAGGGCCGGCGCATCATGGTGACGGGGGCCGGCGGATCGATCGGCAGCCAGCTTTGCCGCACCATTGCGCAATGGAACCCCGTCTCCATCGTCCTTTTCGAATCAAGCGAGTTCGCGCTTTACAACATCGACAGGCAACTGAGACAGATAGCCGGTTGCGAGATCGTGCCGATCCTCGGCACGGTGAGCAGCCGCGAATGCGTCGAGAAGGCCATTCGCGACCACAATGTCGATACGGTCTATCACTGCGCGGCCTACAAGCATGTGCCGCTTGTCGAAAAGAACCCGTTGGTCGGCATCTTCAACAATGTTTTCGGCACGCTGGAAGTGGCCCAGGCGGCTCTTGAGACCGACGTCGAACGCATGGTCCTCATCTCGTCCGACAAGGCAGTGCGGCCAACCAATGTGATGGGCGCAACCAAGCGCTGGGCCGAACTGGTGGTATATTATTGCGGTATGCTCGCCGAGCAGTCGGGAAAGAAGAAGGCGTTCTATTCCGTTCGTTTCGGCAATGTGCTCGGATCGAACGGTTCGGTCGTTCCGCTTTTCCGCGAGCAGATTGCCAGTGGCGGTCCGATTACGCTGACCCATGACGACATGACCCGCTATTTCATGTCGATCAAGGAAGCCGCAGAGCTTATCGTGCAGTCCGGTGGCATCGCTGCATCCGGTGACACGGTACTGCTGGAGATGGGCGAACCGGTCAGGATTCGCGATCTGGCAGAGAACATGATCCTGCTGGCAGGGCTGACCGTTCGTAATGAAGAGAACCCGCATGGCGATATTGCCATCGAGGTGACGGGAATTCGCGAAGGCGAGAAGATGTACGAGGAACTCTTCTACGATCCGTCACTGGCACAGCCGACGCGCCATCCAAAGATCATGCGCGCGCCGAAAGGCAACAAGGCAGCCGTGGATGTTCCAGCCAGCCTTGCCGCACTGCGCATTGCGATGGAAAGCGGCGATGTCGATGCGGTCCGCAAGGTTCTGTTCGACGTTATAGCTTCCTGAAGCGTCCGCGGAAATCCAGCAGCAGAACCAGCGTCGCGACGACTGCCACGAGCAGGAAGGCGACCTGCGTGATTGTGTTGTCGAGAGCGAGCAACGCAATGGCGCAGGCGATGAGAACCAGATTAAGCAGCGCCACATGACCGACGACCTTCAGCACGCTCCAGCCCGAGCGCTTCGCTGTCTGGTAAGCATGCTTGGAATGCGCTTTCAGGATATTCTCGCCCTGGCTCAGCCGCATCACAATGGTGGTCCCTGCATCGAGAATGTAATAGAGCGGCAGGATCAGCGCGACGACGATATGCGTTTCGCGCGCGAGCAGGATCAGCGCCGTGCCTGTAATCAACCCAAGCGGCAGGCTTCCTGAATCACCCAGAAAAATCGTGGCTGGCGGGCGGTTGAACAGCGCGAACCCCAGAATTCCGCCCGCCGCGATAATTGCGATGCCGCCGCTCTCCAGCCCGGCGAGACCAAGGGCGGCCAGAATGCCGATGCCAGCCAGCGGAATCCCTATGCCCGCCGCGGTCATCAGGTCGAGACCATCCATGAAGTTGGTCACATTGATCGCTACCATGAGCGCACTGACAATGAGCGCAGCCTCCAGCCAGTGCGGCAAAAGCTCCGGCAACAGCCGGAAATCCGGTCCCAGACCGTAAACAACGACCCCGGCAGCGATGAACTGCGACCCCAGCCGGACAATTTCCGAGAGCTCGTAGCGGTCATCCAGGCCTCCGACGATCCAGAGCAATAGCGAGGCCCCCGAAAGCCAGAGCGCCAGTTGAGCGTTGACTTCCAGATCCGGGGCGAAGATCAGCAACGTCGCAATGATTGCGGGAATGAGCGCCAGCCCGCCGATCTGTCGGGCCACTGTGGTATGGTTGGAACGCGAACTCATGCGGGCTGCAAGAAAGCGCTCGGGCAAGAGCCGGTTCAGCAGATAGAGACCGATGCCGCACAAGGCAGCGCTCACGAGAAATGAGATCAACAGAAACAGCATAGCGAACACCGAGAACACAGTTTTCAATAGGAAGTAGCAGCTTTGAAGCGGGGCGCAAATCGACGGTTTCGCTTTATGTGACGGCTAGTGGTCCTGGAGCATGTCTCCCGAAAGTGGGAACCGGTTTTGGGATAACGACATGCGTGAAAACTGGAGTTTGAAGCATGGCACTTGAATAGGATAAAGCGCGACATGCTTTGGTGTTGAAAACGTCCCTCACGGAGGCTGTAAGCTTGCGCGGGATTTCGCGATTAGGCGATTGCGCTCCGGTTTCGAAGCGGCTATAAGGCCGCGCAACCGATTGCTTCGGTTTGATTTGTTGGGGCGTAGCCAAGCGGTAAGGCAGCGGTTTTTGGTACCGCCATTCCCTGGTTCGAATCCAGGCGCCCCAGCCATGAAACACTGACAAAATCCAATTCCTGTTGTTTTTGTTCAAATAGGCCTCGATTCCATCTTGCGTGCAGGATGCGCGCTTGATGGCAGTGCTCCGTTTCTTTTTTCGAATGTTCCCCGACAGGGACACGATCTCAACAAAAATTACGCAGACATTCTATGCCCGTTTTTCGATGCAAATTTGCCTCTTTCGCTATATCTCTTCGTTGCCCTGAAATAGCGCCAGAATGAGGGAACCCTAAATGCGCCATATTCGGGAGTAACGACGGAGTTGACTTAATGGTAACATTTCTTCAATTACGCCCATTGGATTGACAAATATATTCGAGAAAGTGGCAGTCGTGACAAATAAGAGATTAGCCCGGGGAACATCATGAGTATCGAGATATCTGGAGCGAGAGTGTCCCACGACATTGTAGCGGCAGAGCCAACCAAAGGGCCAAAGGTTGCCATTGGTGACATTGTGGAAGCTTTGTCCAAATATCGCCTGGCGTTGATTTTTGGATGGCAGGACGTCGCGCAGCGTTATCGTCGCTCTAGAGTGGGGGCTTTTTGGCTCACGCTCAACATGGCGGTTTTTATTGGTGCGCTTGGCCTGATTTTTGGTACTCTCTTTCAGAGCGAGATGCGTGAATTTCTGCCGTATCTATGCGCCGGAATCATCACATGGGGTTTTATCTCAACGGCTATTGGCGAAGGCTGCACAACGTTTACCTCTTCCGAAGGTATAATTCTGCAAGTCCGCATGCCATTGTTTACGCATATATTGCGCACAATTTGGCGTAATATCATAATATTCGCCCATAACATCGTTATTTTCCCCATCTTGTTCGTCATCCTCGGCAGAATGCTGAATTTAAATGTTCTGTGGGCTTTTCCTGGATTTTTAGTGATATGTGTCAATCTTGCGTGGATTACGCTGATCTTGGCCGTTTTGTGTGCCAGATTTCGCGATATGACGCAGGTCGTGGCAAATGTACTGCAAGTGATGTTTTATGCGACGCCTATCATGTGGATGGTAAAGATTCTTCCAGATCATGTTTCGCGCGCCTTTATAGAATGGAATCCATTCTTTCACTTGATAGAGCTTGTCAGAGCTCCACTACTTGGGACCGCTCCAACAATGCTCGACTGGGGCTTTACCATCGCTCTTGCGATTGTCGGTTGGACCATCGCAATCGTGTTTTTCGGGCGGTATCGTTGGCGTGTAGCGTATTGGTTGTAGACAATGAGTGCAATTGAGCTTCAAAATGTATGCGTTGAATTTCCTATTTATAATTCATCGAGCCGTTCCCTTAAAAATCGCGTTCTTAGTATCGCAACAGGCGGAAAGATTGAAAGGCGTACAGACCGTCTCGTGATTGTGCGCGGTCTTGATAATGTGTCGCTGGCCTTTAGGGATGGTGATCGGGTTGGGCTGATTGGGCATAATGGCTCCGGTAAAACCACCTTGTTACGAGTGCTATCAGGTATTTATACGCCAACGCATGGAAGTGCTGTCATTGATGGGCACTGTGTCTCGTTGATTAACATCAATCTCGGTATTGATCCGGACGCGACAGGGCGTGAGAATATTCGACTTCGTTCCGCAATGATGGGCATGCCGCCCGAAGAAATTGCAGAGAAATTTGATCAGATTGCCGATTTTTCGGGACTTGGAGAATTTCTAGATGTGCCCTTCCGCACCTATTCATCAGGTATGCAGTTGCGGTTAGCTTTTGCCACATCGACGGCTGTTCGACCGGAGATATTGATTATGGACGAATGGCTTTCGACCGGGGATGAAGATTTCAAGGATCGCGCTAACGCGCGAATGCGCGATCTGGTTGACTCGACAAAAATATTGGTCCTGGCCAGCCATTCGAAAGAACTGATGGAAAAAAATTGCAACAGAGTAATTTGGCTTGAGCATGGACGTGTGAAGATGGACGGCACTCCGGCGGAGATTTTGCCACTTTATTTTGGGGCCTGACAAATAGGAATTGTTCCGCTCAACAAAATTAATGAGCAGTTTTAGCTCTTCATCTTGTGACCTTGTCCGGCACAAAGCTGTTTTGCGCTCGGGAAATGTTTCGGAGGAAAAAAACCGATATTTGTAACGTCTGTGCATCGCATATACATTTACATGCCGGAGTTGAAATATCCAATGATGCATAAACTTGTTAGTGGTTTTGGATTCTAACTTCTGCGCCCGATTCAAGGCACAGGCTACAGATCTCGGAATAAGCCACTTGGCGCGATATTGGAGCTCACAACCATGAAACAATTGCGAAGCCGTTTTTGCCAATTAACTAATGGGTTACGTTACTTGGCTCGCGGAGATTTTTCCGGTCTGGCGCGTCGGCTAAGATGGTATCGTGACGAACAGACACAAGTGAAATTGCATCGTCGTCTGGCGAGTGGAAATAAACTTGCATGGGGGATTATGTGTACGCCGCATACTCTTTTTATAGCAAATGCAATATCCAGTCGCTTGTCCATACATGGCATCGCGAGTGAAGTTCTGACAGGTCCTCTGGAGGATTTCAACCATGAGTTCTACATCGTTCTCTGCCCCCAGATGTTTGCGCAACTTCCGCCCGCTAACAAGCGTGTTGTGTTTCAACTAGAGCAGTCCGTTAGCTCTCGTTGGTTTACTCCGGAATACATAAAAATTTTAAAGGAATCTCTCGGCGTCCTCGAGTATTCTCTCAGCAATATAGACTTTCTTGCTCGGAAGGGGGTTGAGTATCCTAAGGTGCATTATCTGCCGATCGGCACGGTCCAGTGGTGCTTTGAAGGTGAAATGCTTAAAAAATACGATTTTGTTTTCTATGGGGATAATCTGAGCTCTGAACGCAGGCGAAAATTCCTATCGCGTCTTCAGAAGAAGTATAAAGTTAAAATATGCAATGATGTATTCGGCGATGAAATGTATAATATCATTTGCCAGGCACGGGTTGTTGTAAATATTCATTATTATGATGGTGCTTTGCTGGAGACGCCGCGTATTTGCGAGTGCATATCGTTGGGCGTACCGGTTCTTTCCGAGGGGTCTCAAGATCAGGGCGAATATCCAGAACTTGAAGGCGCCGTACGCTATTTTGACGAGGGGTCAGTCGATAGCATGATGAGTGCCGCTGCTCAGATGCTTGATGATGTAGATTATCTGAAGCAAGCTGTTCAACAGGCAGTTTCCACGAGTTCAAAACGTTTTGAATTTATGTTGGATCGCTTTCTAGTGGTCTTGGGGGCAATTCCTGCTAATGCTATTCTAGAGAATCCTGTTTATATTGCTAATAATAGCAATTTCTTTGTGCTTTCGTTGCCCGAAACAATTGAACGACGAAAAACGATAGCTCGGACGCGGCCTGAATCTTGTCAAGTGTTTGACGGAATTCGTCATAGGATCGGCTGGATTGGATGTGGCAGCAGCTTCAACGCTCTGTCACGATATGCGCTTTACAATAACATTGAGAGACTAACAGTTATGGAAGATGACGCGCTTCTTCCACAAAATTATGATGAAGTTCTACGACAGGTTAACCAATATCTAGATACCCAAAAAAACAACTGGGATATTTTTTCAGGTTTAATGGCTGATATTAATCCGGAAGCGAAAGTGCTGTCTGTAGAGACAGTGGGTGATCGCACCTACGTCATAATCGATAAAATGACCAGTATGGTATTCAACATCTATAATCGGAGCGCGTTGGAATTATTATCAAAATGGGACCCGCTCGATACGGATGCAGTCACGAACACGGTAGATAGATATTTGGAAAGGCAGAAAGGACTCCGGGTGGTTGTTTGTATCCCATTTATTGTTGGGTATAATGAAGGCGTCACTTCCACTCTGTGGGGGTTTGATAATAGTCGCTATACGCCGATGATCGCAAAAGCAGAGAAAAAAATTGAGGCGATGGCTCGCGCTTGGCAGGCAGAAAATGGTTAACGCCTATTTTTCTGAATTGCGCTTATTAGGGTGTTTTTGTGGCTCTGTTTCAGCTATCCCTTATTTCTTGATGGTGCAAAATGATGGATATGAGTGCCATATCGAAAGATCGTCCAATGGGCCTCATACCCGCATAATGCTCAAACGATGTTAAACTGCCCAACTTGTGAATTTTGGAACATTTATATGTACTACGTGCGTCGAGCTAGCCATGTTTTGAAAACGAGAGGAGTGACGGGCTTAGTAATGCACAGTTTGAAGTTTATTAGTTTTAAATTGGGTTCGTACGAAGTTTCCTCCTACATTACGGATCAAAATCTCCAAGGCGGGAAGTTGAATAGCATTGGTGCTGTCACTGCACGAACATTGCCAGATGATATCAATCCGTCGTTAAATATTCCTTTCGAACAATCGGAAGGTGATATTATTTTCGATAGAGTAGCTGTCGTAGCACATATTTTTTATCCCGAATTAACGGAGGAAATAATTGGTTATATTAAAAATATCCCTGTTCCTTTTGGTTTGTTTATTACGACAGATACTGAAGAAAAGAAGAATAGGATTCGTGATGCAATCGACGGAACTGATGTCGGGGCGATTGAGGTCGTAATTCGTGTGACGCCGAACAGAGGTCGCGATATTGCACCTAAATATATTGCTTTTCGTGACGTTTATGATCGGTATGAAGCATTTTTACATGTACATTCAAAAAAATCCTTACACGCTGATGGGCTCGGAAACGTCTGGCGTCGCTATTTATTTGAGAGTTTGGCGGGCAGCGAACCCATCGTTAGATCCAATTTAGAGATACTTTCATCTGAGAATATTGGCGTCGTTTATCCGGAGCATGCCAAGCCAATAAAACAGCATATCAATTGGGGTTTCGATTTCCCAATTGCCAAAGAGCTGTTGGCAAGAATTGGCGTCGTTCTGGATTCGAACACCATCCTTGAGTTTCCTTCGGGGTCGATGTTTTGGGGGCGTTCGGCGGCTATTAAACAGCTTCTCGATCTCGATTTATCTTTTGACGATTTTCCAGAAGAAAATGCTCAAATTGATGGCACTCTCGCGCACGCTATAGAGAGGTCATTATTACTGTTTGTTGAGAGATCGGGGCATAGTTGGGCACGTGTTACTACGCGGGCACCCAAGAAAAGCCGACTTGGCATCAATCGTAAATTTATACCGCTTTTGGGTTCGGAGCACGGTGCGGTTGGAGTGGCTTCTATGAAAATAGGAGAAACATTGCGCATACTCGCGGCTCCCCAGCGGATCGGGAAGCGGCGATTAAACCTCATGTTGCCGATCATTGATCCGGCTTCGATCTTCGGAGGGATCGATACTGCGCTAAAAATATTTGATCAGATAGTAGCTGTAGCTGGCGACGATGTAGATGTCCGCGTTATCGTAACAGAAGCTCGTGTGGGAGATGTACCCGATAGTTTGAAAGAATATATTGTTCAGCAGATAGGGGACGAGGCTCCCGCAAAGCGGGTTATTGTTGATGCGACGCAGAGAAGACAGAAATATCTGGATCTCCGTCCCGATGACGTTTTTGTCGCTACGGCCTGGTGGACCGCATTAAACGCATTCCGGTTGCACGACCTTCAGAAAAGCTTGTTTGGCAATGCGCCAAAGGTTGTCTACCTGATACAAGACTTTGAACCTGATTTTTATGGCTGGTCTACACGTTATGCCTTGGCGGAATCGACCTATATGCGGGGTGATGATACTATAGCACTCATTAACTCGGAGGAACTTCTGCAATATTTTGAAACGAGATATAGTCACCCCGCCAAGATGCTCATAAGCTATACGCCGAATGCAAAGGTGGACGCCACGCTCACTCGTGTGCCGCGAGAAAGAATCATTCTGTTCTATTCGAGGCCTGCTGCATTGCGGAATTGTTTTGAATCGGGAATTGACGGTTTGGCCCTTTGGGCAAGAAGGAACCCTGTTCTGGCTAATAAATGGAAGGTATACTGCATTGGCGAGGAATTTGATTCCTCTTTTGTACGATCAGTACCAAATTGCACTGTCACCGGTAAAATGCCGCTTGATGAATATGCCCGTCTGTTAAGTCAGGCCTCTGTTGGCGTTTCTCTTATGATCTCGCCTCATCCAAGTTATCCTCCTCTGGAAATGGCCTATTCTGGTATCAGGACCATCACCAACAAATATATGAATAAAGATCTTGCCAGCAGAAGCGGCTTTATAACAAGCATCGATTTGCCTACGCCTGAGTTAATTGCACAGGCGCTGGAGGATGAGGTCAATCGTGCTGAGAAAGAAATGATCGGTCAGATAACACCGATCAGAAATAAAATCGAAGATATACCAGTCGAAGTTCCTGCATTTGATCCTGCCGCCGTAATTCGACTACTAGGATGAATCACAGCCTTATAGTAGGCTATGGTTAGAATGTGAGCTTAGAAGCTTCGCCTGATGGAATGTGGCGTCAAGAGGTTTCGGAAAATTCCAGGCTCTCGATACAGTTTCCTAAGCCAATCGCGATACCATGACGGGTCCAACTATGCGCCAAAATGACGACACAAAAATTCTTCTGGACATCATTTCTGAATTGAATATTGGAGATGAATTTTTCTGGATGCCAGATCGGCTTGTCCCTTTTGAGCACTGGGTTGGACATATCCCGTTCATTTTTTGGTTGATGAAAGTTTCCAAGCCTGCACGTTTTGTGGAGTTGGGGACCCATCGAGGAAATTCGTACTGCGCAATGTGCCAGGCAGTGGCGACTCTGCAACTTGGCTCGACCGGGACAGCAGTGGATACCTGGCAGGGCGATGTTCATATGGAGCGTGAGGATGGCTTGTTTGAAGAAGTCAGTGCATACCACGATCCGAAATATTCCGCCTTTTCCACATTGTTGCGGGCGACTTTTGATCAGGCCCGCCCTTACTTTTCTGATGGCTCTATAGATGTGCTGCATATCGACGGAACGCACACATATGAAGCGGTTAGGCATGACTTCGAAACGTGGAAGTCAGCGATGTCAGATCGTGGTATAGTGTTATTCCATGACATCGAGGTGCGTAGAGACGATTTCGGAGTTTGGAAATTATGGGAAGAGTTGCGAGCTCAATATCCTTCCATCGGTTTCAAGCATAGCCATGGCTTGGGTGTAATTTCTCTTGGGGAAATCCAGCCTCCGGAGGTTGCAGCGCTTTTCGAATTAGCAAAGAATCCAGCCAACAAGGCGAGATTGCGAACGCTTTTTTCCAGCAGAGGCGCGGCTCTGGTTAACCAGTTGGTATTGTCCAGAACCAAGGCGGCTTTGGAAGACCATATTGAGTCGTTGAAAAATGAATTGCATGCGGTTCAATCGAACCTGATAACGATAAGTAGCACAAACGAAGAACTGTCAAAAAATAACAGCGCTTTGCTGAGCGATGCTCAGTCCCAGGCAAACAGGATTGAGCTTCAAAAGAAAAATATAGAGTCTCAACGTAAGGAAATCGAAGAATTAAGACAATACATCGCCCACGAGGGCGATGCTCGTAGGAATGTCGAGCGCGCACTTTCAGAGATAACCAGTAGTACTACTTGGATACTGACGGCCCCAATTCGCAAGGGATTGTCGCGTTTTCCTAAGCTTGCCCGTCTGGGACGTGCAGCGGTAAAAGGAACATGGTGGACGCTTACCGGGCAGTTGCCAGCGCGACTACGTGCAAGAAGAGCCTTTCTTAACGCCGCTAACGGATCGCAAGAGCTGCTTACCACCGGTTCGAGATTGCGTATAATTCCACACTATTTGGACCCTAATCCATATAAAAAAAACGTACCAATATTGAGAGGTGATCTTCGTGTCGCGGTTCATCTTCATTTACATTATGAGGATATGCTTGACGGTATTCTTGATCGATTGAAGAATATTCCGGTGAAATTCGATCTGTTTGTTTCTGTTAATTCGAACGCGAACAAATCGAATGTACGCAGCCGCTGTATGAAGGCACTCTCACAAGTGTCCGAAATTCATATTCAAGACGTTCCAAATAGGGGCCGCGATATTGCACCAATGATTGTTCAATTTGGTGCGAAATTGGCAAAGTACGATATCTTCGGTCACTTCCATACTAAGAAGAGCCCTCACAACGCGTCACTTTCTCAATGGTCTTCTCAGATATTCGATATACTTTTAGGGAAAAAAGACGACGATACTCAAACCGTAGATCAGATTTTTGAACTTTTACAAAATCGAGCTAAGGTTATTGTTCCGCAAGAATTGACACATATTATAAGAGATCCAAAAGGCTGGAGCGAAAATTTTGAATTGGCTCGTAAAATTGTCGAGCGTTATACAGATTATTCCATTGATAAAAATATGGTTGTAGACTTTCCAGAAGGATCTATGTTTTGGGCGCGCGGAAATGCATTAAGTGAGTTTTTGACGCTCCCACTCACAGTTAATGATTTTCCGTTGGAGCCAATTGCCAGCGATGGAACAATAGCTCATGCATTGGAGCGTCTTATCCTTCTGTTCGCAGACCGAGCTGAGGGAGAGATATTTAGACTATATCAAAGCGATTCGATAAAAGACTATCGTTATTACGAAAAACAGGAGGATTTTTCGTCAGACACGAAAAGTTCCGATGTAAAAATATTGTCTTATTATTTGCCTCAATTTCACCCCACTCCAGAGAACGACGAGTGGCATGGCAAGGGGTTTACAGAGTGGACTAAAGTACGCGCTACTAATCCGCTTTTTGAAGGCCATTATCAACAACACATTCCACATAGTGATACCGGATATTATTTGCTCGATAGCCCCAGCGTAATGCGTTTGCAGGCAGATCAAATGAAAAAATCTGGTGTTTATGGCCAAGTTTTCTATCATTATTGGTTTGGTGGACGGCTAATTCTGGAAGAGCCAGCACAAATGCTACTGGCAAATAGGGACATTCCTATGCCATTCTGCTTTTGCTGGGCCAATGAGAACTGGACTAAGCGCTGGGACGGGAATGAAAGTGAAATTCTTCTGGGCCAAAAATATTCTACTGAGGATGCGCAAGCCTTTATTCGTTACCTGATCCCCTTCTTCAAGGATGAGCGATATATCAAGGTTGATGGGCGCCCGGTATTGTTTGTTTATCGACCGTCCCACATCGATACGGCCCGTGAATATGTCGCTGTATGGCGTAGGGTTTGTGAAGAAGAGGGATTGCAGGCCCCCTATATCGTCGCGGTTCTGACACGTGGTGCGACCGATCCGCGAGAATTCGATATGGATGCGGGTGTCGAACGTGTACTTCATGACTGGACATCTGGAGCTGTCCCTGAGATGAAGGATGAATTGAAACAGTATGTTCCTATGCAGGGGAGTGTTCTTTCCTACCCAAAAGTGGCGGAATTTTATGGTTCACAAACGGAACCTAAAGACTTTACTTATCTGCGCTCAGTTGTGCCGATGTGGGATAATACCCCGCGCTATAATGACGCCGGGATTATGCTTCACGGTGGTACACCTCCAGTCTTCCAAAAGTGGTTGGAAAACTCAATAGATTTTAGCCGTAAGCACCTATCTGAATCAGAACGATTTATCGTGGTCAACGCATGGAATGAATGGGCTGAAGGGGCACATCTGGAGCCTGATACGCGCCATGGCTATGCCTACCTAAACTCAATTGGGAGGGCACTGACCGGCAAGGAATATTCATGCGCATTGAATGATGAGGCGGAGATCGCTCCCGAAACCACAGTTCTGCTGTCGGTGCCTGACTTTATTATAGACGGATTAAAAGGCGACCCGGTGTTGTTTGAAAAATTCGCCTGGTGTCTGAAAAATTCTACGATATTCAGGAAGGCTCGGGTTTCAGTTTCATCCTCTCGTTTGGCCGAACAACTGACGGATATTGTGCCACAGGATGCTGGATCACCGGATTTCACAATTGAATTTCATTCTCCATGCGTATTCACGTCGACGACATTGGAAAAGATGTTGCGTACCGCTGCCAAAACCGGTGCGGCGGTAATTCCGAATTTTTACGGAGATGATAAGCCATTTTTAAATGTCACGGAAAATGGATCTGTCGATGCAGGTTCCTTATATACAAGTCCTGTTGTCGTTTTTTCGCATGAAGCCAAAACCGGTGGTTTCACTAACGTCCGAATGCGTACGGATGCACGCTGTTTTCTTTCAAACCCGAGTATTGTAAAGCCTGCTGATCGCCCATTGATCACCACGGTTATTCGAATTCATAACGCGGCTGATTTTACCGAGCTGCGGAATGCCCTTTATTCGCTATTTGCAATGATGGGCTGCAACATAGTACCGCTTATTGCAGCACAGGATTTGAGCGATGAAAAGAAGTCTGAGCTAGACCATCTGCTCACTGAATTTGGAACAAGCGAATATTTTCGACCTCAGATAATGCATTTTGTATCGCCTGATGGAAAAGGCGATGTCCGCTCCAAGATGCTTAACGAGGCTCTTCGCGCCGTTAAAACCAGATATGCTGGGATTCTTGATTACGATGACCTTTTATTGCCCACAGCTTATGAATACCTCGTCAGCCGTTTAAAGGCCACCAATACAGCAATATCTTTTGGACGTACCTTTGTAGCTCGTTATCTTTCTGGGAAAAATGTTTTTCTAGATAGATCAAAGGTGTATGAATATGGTTATTCTTTTGAGGAGTTTGTGAGCAATAACCATGCACCAATCCATAGTTTTTTGCTCGATTTGAGTTGTTTGAACATCAAAAACACAAGATATTTTGATGATCATAAATATATGGAAGATTATTATCTTATGCTGCAATTGGTCACGAAAGAAAACGCGGATTGGGAAGGGCTAAAATTAAATAAATATATAGGCGATTATATACATGCGATAGACCGGGAGCATACTTTGGCTATATCTGGGGACGACAAAAGATTAACAATATCAAAAAGTGAAGAATTTCTTAAATGCGAGCAGCGTATTCGTGACTTAAAAGTTGAGATGAGTTATAAATAAGCTCAGAAAATAAATTATGGTATTTAGTATGAGTCTATACAGAATAGTGCCATTATAAGCATGATTATAGTGGCACCGTTTTGTATTCGAGTGATATTAAATCCAAAAGGCGCGTGATAAGGGCTCCAAAACGGCGTTTTCCCAATATTTGTGTCTGTTCTATACGTTGTCCGCAATTAAGATTGACCTGCCACTGAACTTTCATCCAACGGCGATTAGAGCCTCGGCGGTTTTGACTACGCCAATTGGCGTGTTGGTAG